>NZ_JBFATO010000004.1:14281-356114 GCF_040678355.1 Streptomyces sp. NPDC052701 | reverse complement strand
CTGATCGACGCGCACCTGAGCACTGCTGTCGATCTCATCGCACAGGACCGGTACACCGCGGCTGTCGGCCGCCGTCGCGGCCGCGGGGCGCCCTGCCGCGGGGCGGGCGCAGGAGGGCGGCGGCGGGGCTCGGCGCCGGGCGGAGCGAAGGGCGCGGCACGCGGTCCTGCGCGCGCGGAGCCGGAGCGCCCGGGAAGGGGACGGGGCGGGAGACGCCGCCGGCGGGTCCCCTGCCGGCGAAGCCGCCCGAAGGGACCGGGGAGCACGCCGCCGGAGCCGGGGGAGTCGGGGAAGCCGGTGAAGCCGGCCCTCCTCCCCGGCCGCTCCGGCGCGGGGCACCCGCGACGCGCCGGAGCCCGGAAGGGCGCCCCGCGACGGGGGTCCCTCCCGGGCACCGTGGGCCGTACCGCTAGGTCGTGGTGTCGACGAGGCGGCCGGCGGTCCCGGCCGCGGAGCCGGTCTCGGCCGCGGAGCCGGTCTCGGCCGGCCCGGCGGACCCGGCCGGCCCGGTGCCGGCCGCCTCCGGCACCTTCAGGAACCGCGTCGCCCACACCGCCGGCAGCGCCACGGCCAGCGCGACCGCGGCGACCAGCGGCACGGCGTCCGCGCCCCGGGAGGACAGCGCCCAGCCTCCCAGCGCGGCCCCCAGGGCGATCCCGGCGTTGGCCGCCGACGCGCCGAGCGTGGCCGCGAGGTCCCTGCCCTCACCGGCCAGGGAGATCACCCGCAGCTGGAGGGACGGCGTGACGCCGAAGCCCACCAGCCCCCACACGCCCAGCAGGATCCCGGCCGCGACGGGGTGGGACCCGAACGCGTACAGCGCGCCCAGCGTGGCGATCAGCACGAGGTTGCCGGCCAGCAGCGTGCCCGACGCGTCCCGGTCCGCGAAGCGCCCGCCGCCGAACGTGCCGACGGCACTGGACACCCCGAAGATCAGCAGGAAGGCGCTGACGGCACCGGCGGGGATGCCGGTGACGTCCTCCACGTACGGGGTCAGGTACGTGAAGGCGACGAACTGCGAGCCCATCAGCAGCAGATAGGTCGCCAGCATGGCCAGCACGCGCGGCGCGAAGGCGTGCCGTGCCTGGGCGCGCAGGTCGGCGCCGCTCGAGGTGTCCACGGCGGGCACGGTGAGCAGCACGGCGAGCAGCGCGAGCGCACCGAGGACGACGACGCCGAGGAACGTCGCCTGCCAGCCGAGGTTCTGCCCGATCACGGTGCCGACGGGCACCCCGAGCACCGTGGCCACGGAGATGCCGCCGAACACCAGGCCCACGGCCTGGCCGCGGTGGTCCGGCGCGACCAGCCCGGTGGCCACGGTCGTCGCGGCCCCCACGAACAGGCCGTGCAGGGCACCGCACAGCACGCGCGCCGCGAACAGCATCCCGAAGACACCGCCGACGACGGCGACGGCGTTGCCGGCCACGAACACCGCGAGGGTGAGCCACAGCAGGGTGCGCCGGGGCAGCCGCATGGTCAGCGCGGTCAGCAGCGGACCGCCCACGGCGATGCCCAGCGCGTAGGCGGTGACGAGGAGTCCCGCGGTGCCCGCGGAGACGTCCAGGTCGTCGGCGATGAGGTTCAGCACGCCGACGACGACGAGTTCCGCGGTCCCGATGACGAAGGCGCCGAGACCGAGCGTGGCCAGCGCCAGGCGGTTGCCGCGCGGGCCGCCGCCGGGCGGAGCGGGGTCACTCATGGTCGGCCTCCTTCGCCGGGGGACGGCGGACGGGCCCGGTGCCGCGCGCGCGGCGGGCGGGCATCAGGCGTACTCCAGGTCGAGCCGGCCGATGAGCCCGTCCCGCTCGGTGAACTCGTACCGGGCGCGGAAGCCGTCGCCGCTCTCCCCGCGGTGCGCGAACCGCAGCAGCAGGGTGGTCCCGTCGCGCTTGGGGGTGTCGTCGAGGACGGTCAGCCGGCCGCCGATGACCTCGGCGGCGGCCCACTCCCGGATCGCGTCGCGGCCCTGGAAGGTCCGCCCGGGCTCGTTGAGCACGGCGTCCTCGTGGAAGGCGGCCGCCAGCGCGGCGACGTCCTCGTCGGCGACGGCGTCCACGTAGCGCTGGGCCACGGGGTTGTTCGCGGGCTTCCCGGACCTGGACGAACCCCCGGCCTGCCGGCCGGTGTCGCCGGAGGTGCCGGAAGTTTCGGAGGTGTCGGAGGCGCCGGACGGAGCGGCGGAGACCCGCACTTCCTCGTTGCCGGACGACTCCTCGTCCGTGCCGGAGGAGCAGGCCGTCAGCAGCGCGGCCGTCAACGCCAGTGGAACGATGATGCGGTGGCGCATTGTCTTCTCCCGTAGATGTGGAGAAACGCGGACATGTGTCGTCGGCGCCCTCAGACCTTGTAGCGCTGCTTGACGTCGTCGGCGAATCCCAGGTAGTCGCGGAGCGGCCAGACCTCCTCGAACTCCAGGTACTCGCGCATGGGCAGGCGGCCGAGCGCGGTGCGGTCGAGTTCCTCGGCGTCGGGCGAGTCGATGATGGCGATGACGCGCTTTTGGGCGGCGACCTTCCAGATGCCCACGCAGAAACCCGACTCGACCGTCTCCTGGGCGTGTTCGGCCTCTTCCTGCTCGAGCTCCCACAGCTCGTCGAGCGAAATACGCCCCTCGTGGTTCCACTTCATCTGCACGTAGAACAGCATGTCGACTCCCTCAGTGCCGGTGATCGCTGGGGCTGTGCCGGTTTTCCGCACCGGAATTCCCGGACCGGAAATCGGTGCGGGGCTTCTGCAGCAGGATGGAAGAGCGGCCGGGCGGCCGCCAGGAAACGGCCCGTCACTATCTGACCTCGGCTACCGGCCGGGGTGCTCCCGGCAGATGTCCCCGGTCCGCACGGTCCAGCGGTGGTCGCTGAACAGGGCGCTGACGATGACCACCCCGAGCAGGGCCACCTCGGCCACGGCCGCGAGGAGGTGACCGACCGGGATGGCCAGCACCGCCAGGCACGCCGCGATGTAGTGGAAGCGCTGCGGGCCGATCCTGAGGATTCCGTGGAACCAGGCGATGCCGGCCAGGTACAGGGAGACTCCGCCGGCCAGTGCGAGGGCCGGGGTCAGGGCCAGTTCCGCGAAGGGCTCGGATATCGTCTTCTTGATCGCCGCGGCGATCAGGATCAGCCCGAGCAGCATGGGGATGTGGGCGTAGAAGAACGCGGTGAGCGCCAGCCGGGAACGCTCGGCGGGATCCTTGCGGTCCAGGGCCCACTCGGCCCGCCTGGCCTTCTCCGACTCGTCGAAGTAGACCCACCACAGGCAGGCGGGGATCACGAAGATGAGCACGGCGGTGGTGACCACGGAGAGCCCCGCGTGTCCGCCGTTGGTGCCGACGCCGAGCGCGAGGAACGAGTCCCCGAGGGCGATGATCATGAGGAGCCCGTGCCGTTCCACGAAGTGCCCGGGTTTCAGGGAGAACCCGGACACGCCGTTGAGGTAGGGAGCGGCGATCTCCAGGGCGACCGCGCTCGCCCAGCACAGGTACATGACCGGCCCGTCCAGCAGCCCGGCCCCGATGACCAGCAGCGCCGCGGCGACGTGGAAGGGCGCTATGCGCAGCATGTTCCGGGCGGCCCGGGGGCCGCCGAACGCGAACAGCAGCGCGTGCACGCTGACGATCACCAGGTAACCGGCGCCGAAGGCGACGCCGTCGCCGTCGAACGCGTTCGGCGTGGTCAGGCCCAGCACCAGGAACGCGGCCATGCCGAGCAGCAGGAGCAGCCGGTGCCTCTTGCGGTGCGGCGGCAGGTGGTTGGTGAGCCAGGCGTATCCGCCGTACATCCACCACAGCAGCCAGAAGATCAGGAACACCTGCAGCACGCCGCGAGCGGACATGTCCTGGCTCAGCAGCCGGGCGAGCTGGGTGAAGTTGAAGACGAAGGCGAGGTCGAAGAAGAGCTCGAGCGTGGTCACCCGGGCGTCGTTCTCATTGGCCGAAACGTCTTCCGGAACGTCTACCGTACGCACATTCGGCGGGACATGAGACATGGCCGCAAAGGTAATGGCACGCCTCGGCGCCACCGCAAAGGAATCTTCTGGACATTCTGAGGTCGAAAGGCGCCAAAGAAATGCCGGAAGTCCCCGGGGAGGCGCCGGGCGGGCGCGGGGAAAGCGTCACAGGGTGTCGCGGAAGTGCCGGCCGGCCTCCTCCACGGCGATGCTCACCTGCGGTTCCCGGTCGTAGAAGTCGAACTGCGTGCCCGTCGTCCAGTGGATCCGGGCGGGACCGGCGAGCGACTCGTGGAAGCGGCGGGCCCCGTCCGGGATCGCCGCGTCCGGGCTGTGCACCAGCAGGGTCGGCCGGTCCAGCCGCGGGGCGAGCGCGAGGGCGTCGAAGGTGAGCCACTCGGCCCACGACATGACGGCGAACCGGTTGGGCCAGGCCGGGATGCCGCCCCGCTCGGGGCTGAGGTAGAAGTCGATCTCGTACGGCAGCGCGGCGCGCGGGTCCCGGGCGCTGACCATCGGCACGTACTCGACCTCGCCGGTCGCCTCGTACGCCGCCCGCGCCGCCCGTCCGGCCGCGACGCGCCGCGCCACCTCGGCCTCGCCGCCGTAGGCGTCACGGCAGACGCGCGCGTCGTGCAGCCACGGCGCCACCAGGGCCAGGGAGCGCACCCGGGGATCGTCCACGGCGTTCGCGGACACGTACATGGCGCCCGCGCAGATGCCCAGCGCGCCGATCCGGCCGACGTCGACGCGGGGGTGCCCGGCCAGGAACGTCACCGCGTGGCGGAGGTCGTCGGTCTTCTGCGCGGGCGACTCGTAGTCGCGCGGTTCGCCCCCGGACTCCCCGAACCCGGTGAAGTCGAAGGAGAGGGCCGCGTAGCCGAGCCGGGCCAGGCGTTCGGCGTACCGGTCGGCCATCTGTTCCTTGACGCTGGTCCAGGTGCCGGCGACCACGACGGCCGGCAGGCGCGAGGGCCCGGTGCCGGGGGTGTCGGCGGGCAGGAAGAGGGTGCCGGTGAGCTTGGCCCGGTCGCCGGGGAAGACGACGGTCTCGCGCTGGGTCATGGGGGTCCTCTCGGTGTGTGGGGGGCCGGCGGGCCGGGACCCGTCACCCCGGGCGGGTGTCATCGCCGCGCTGCCGATCCGCCGCCCGGCCGCGCCGGACGGAAGCCGTACCGTCCGCCGGGCGCCCGCGGCGGGACGCCGTGCCCGGCGGACGGGCGGCGGGCCGCGCGGAACGCGGCGCTCACCACCGCCGTGCGGCTCCCGCCGTCCACGGCGGGCGGGGCGCCGCCGGTCTCGTGCCGGACCGAGGGGACCGAGGAGGCCGGGGAGCCGCCGGGCGGTGCGGACCGGGCGGCCGCGAGGGCCGGCCGGCCGACGGCGGCGGGCGCGCCGCCGGCCCGGCCGGTGCGGCCGAGGTGCGCCTCGCCGGCGGTCACCCCGTGCGACGCATCCCCCGTACGCCGTTCGGCGCACCGGGCCGTGCGCGCGCGGGCCTCGATGACGTCGCGTCGGTGTGCGGCGGAGTTCATTGCCAGGACGTTCGCGTCTCGCGGCGGCACGGTCAACGAACGCCCGCGGACTTCCTGTGGTCGCCGCCCGCGGCCCGGCACCGCCCCCCGGAACAAGCGGAATTGCGCATACCATGCGGAATACGCCGCGTCACATACGAAAGTCGGCCTTCCCGACGGGACGTCGTCGGCCATGGTCCGCCCCGCTCCGCACGCCGATTCACCTGGTCGATCGGGTACGGGCGGCTCCTCCGGGGAGATTTTCGGCCCCGGACGCCATCACGGTTCGGCCATAAGGTCCGCTCACGCCGACGGCGCCTTTCCGCGGCACCGTCCCGAGCCGTCCCGAAACCGCGGGACTCTTCGAAAGGGGACACCCATGCGCCTTTCCCGTACCCGTCACCGCCTGGCCGCCCTCGGCCTGGCCCTCGCCGGGCTCTGCGGCCTGCAGGCCACCGTGCCCGCCGCCGCCGACGGCGGTCTGCAGGTGACCGGCGCGATCGCCCTGCCCGACGACGACGCCTACCCCGAGGGCATGGTGCTGGACCCGAAGACGGGCAGCCTCTACGTCACGTCCTTCGGCACCGGGGCCGTGTACCGGACCGCCCCCGGCGCGGCCAAGGCCGAGGTCTTCCTGCCCGCCGGATCGGACGGCCGGGACCACGCGATGGGCACCGACATCGACAGACGGGGCCGGCTCTGGGTCAACGACAAGGCGGGCGTGACCCTGTACGAGACGGCGACCGGCAAGCGCCTGGCCCGCTTCGCCACCCCGGCCCCCGCCGGCTCCGTCCTCAACGACCTGGACTTCGCCCCGGACGGCACCGCCTACCTGACCGACTCGACCCTCAAGGTCGTCTACCGGCTGACGGAGACCCAGGTGTCCGAGGCGGTCGCGGCGGGCGGCACCGCCCGCACCCTCCCCGTCGGATTCGACCTCACCGGCGTGGTCACCCCGCAGCCCGAGGGCACGCTCACGCTCAACGGCATCGAGGCGGACCCCACCGGGAGCCACCTGCTCGTCGTCGACTCGGCCACCGGCGACCTGTTCCGCATCGGCCTGGCCTCGAAGGCCGTGACCAAGGTGAAGGTGAGCGGCGCCGGCCTGGTCGCCGGCGACGGGCTGCTGCTGGAGAAGAACAAACTGTGGGTCGCGCACTTCGGCACCGACCGGATCAGCCGCGTGGCGATCTCCGCCGACGGCACCACCGCGGTGGTCGAGCAGCAGCTCGGCGATCCCGCGCTGCAGCACCCGACCACGCTGATCCGCAAGGACGGCTCCCTGCACGTGGTGCGCTCCCAGTACGGCTTCGCCACGCTGGACCTGCCGTTCACCGTCGGCAGGCTGTCCGGCATCTGAGCCGTACCGGCGAGCGGGAGCCGGGTGGTGCCGCGAGACCGCGCCCGCCGCCCGGCTCCCGCTCGCGCGTCACCGCTCCAGCACCCGCCGGTAGACGGCGTGCACCTGCCGCGCCACCTCGTCCCACCCGAACAGCTTCTCGGCCCGGATCCGGCCCGCCGCGCCCATGGCCCGGGCGAGCCCGGGATCGGCGATCAGCCGGTTGACGGCCGAGGCCAGGTCGGAGGCGAACCGCTTCGGGTCGAGCGGAGTCCCCGTGCCGTCCCGCTCCTGCTCCACGGGCACGAGCAGACCGGTCTCGCCGTCCACGACGACCTCGGGGATGCCGCCGGTGGCCGTCGCCACCACGGCCGTGCCGCAGGCCATCGCCTCCAGGTTGACGATCCCCATCGGCTCGTACAGCGAGGGGCAGACGAACACGCTCGCGTGGGTGAGCAGTTGGCGCAGGGAGAGCTGGTCGAGCATGCCGTCGATGCGGATCACCCCGCCGCGCGAGCGGCGGAGCGCGTCGACCAGCGCGTCCGTCTCCTGGGCGATCCCCTCGGTGTCCGGTCGGCCGCAGCACAGCACCAGCTGCGCCCCGGGGTCCATCTCGAAGGCGGCCCGCAGCAGATGGGGCAGCCCTTTCTGCCGGGCGACCCGGCCCACGAACACCACGAGGGGACGCGCGGGGTCGATCCCGTACCGGCGCAGTGCCCCGGTGCCGTGCTCGGGCCGGTGCACGGCGGTGTCGATGCCGTTGTGCACGACGTGGACGCGGTCGGGGTCGATGTCGGGGTGGACGCGCAGGACGTCCTCGCGCATCGCGCGCGACACCGCGATCACCGCGTCGGCGTGCCGCAGCGCGGTGCGCTCCACCAGGGAGGACAGCGCGTAGCCGGCGCCCAGTTGTTCGGCCTTCCACGGGCGCAGCGGCTCCAGGCTGTGCGTGGTGACCACATGGGGGATGCCGTAGAGGGTGCGGGCCAGGTGTCCGGCCCCGTTGGCGTACCAGGTGTGGCTGTGCACCAGTTCGGCGCCGGCGCAGCCCGCCGCCATCTCCACGTTCGCGCCGAGGGTGCGCAGCGCGCTGTTGGCGTCCTCACCGAGCCGGGGCTCGCGGTAGGCGGTCACGCCCTCCTCGTCCCGGGGCGCGCCGAAGCAGTGCACCCGCAGGTCCACCAACGGCCTCAGCGCCCTGGCGAGTTCGGCGACGTGGACTCCGGCGCCGCCGTACGTCTCCGGCGGGTACTCCTTGGTGAGCAGATCGACACGTGTCTTCATCCGTTTTCCTGAGGTCGGCGGTCCTGGGCGGGGCCGTCAGGGCAGCCGCGGCCCGCGCCGGAACACACGGTCAGCCGGCGGCGGAACGGTCGCGAGATGCCTGAACTGGCCTTTCCGGGAGCCCGCGGCCGTATGACGACGGGGGACTCGGACACGGACCGCGGGCCCCCTCGGGCGCACGGTAACCACATGCGCCCACCCGGCCGGCGGCCCGCGCCGCCGGCGCCGGCCCGCCACCGGCGGCCTCGCGCGGGCCGGAGGAGGGGGCGGCGGCGAGCCGCCCGGGCTTCCCGCGGAGCGCCGGCGCGCCCCGCACCCGCCCGCCGCACCCGCCCGTCGCACCGGGGCGCCGCACCCGCCCGCCGCACCCGGGCGGCGCATCGCCCGGCAAGGCGCTCGGTCCCGGCGGGCCGCACATCGGGCCGGACACGAAAATGACCAGCGTTTCCGCTGGTCAGAGGATGTTCGCACCCCCGGCAGGACTCGAACCTTCGGCCAAGCGCTTGGAAGGTGCTTGGCGGGTGGTGTGCCAGCCCATCGCCGACCTGCTGCTCACCGCGCCGCGCGCGGGGCGGCGGCAGGCTGTGACGGGACGGGAGCCGAAGTGGCGTCCTGCTCCGTGACAGCCGTCGAGGGTGGCTTCTCCGCCACCGGGCCCGCACGAGGGTCAGGTGCCTGGCGTCTTGAGCAGCTCGTTCACCAGCCGCCGGGCGTAGGGGAGGTCCAGGGCGCCGGGGCGGAAGAGGATGCGGTACATCACCGGTGCCACGACCCGGTCGATCACCGTCTCCACGTCGGGCGCGGCCTGGCCCCGGTCGGCAGCCCGGGACAGGATGATGCCGATCTGCCCGGCGGCGTACGCCGAGCACTGACCTGCGTTGCTGCCGTCCGGGTCACCCAGCAGGGCGTCACGGATGTAGGCGCGGCCGGCGGGGGAGGACATTTCTTCCAGAAACTCCTCCGCCCACGCCATCAGGTCCGCAGCGAGGTCCCCGTGATCCTCCGGATCGCCCTCCGGGCGCAGCCGCTCCACGGCCACGTCCGACAGCAGTTCTTGAAGATCTCCCCAGCGGCGGTAGACGGTCGACGGGGTGACCTCGGCCCGCGCGGCGATCATCGGCACGGTCAGGGCGTCGCGCCCCACCTCGGCGGTCAACTCCCGCACGGCCTGGTGCACCGACTGCTGGACCCGGGCGCTGCGCCCCCCGGGACGCACCATCGGCTTACGGCTCATAATGCTCACCTTAAGGCAAAGCCATTGCTTCTAGGGCCTGTCGTCGAACTCCCGCCTGCCCCGCGACGCCCTGCACGCCCTCTCGCCGCACCGGGCGCGGACCCGAGTACATATCCAGTACGAGGGCCGGCGCCCGGCACGCCGGGAGCACGCACCCGACGCCGCGGGGCCCGCCCTCCGGGCGGACGACGGAAGTTTGACGACAGGCCCCAGCGGCCGGTGAACTCAGCAGCATTAATGCTGATATTTCGCCTTGACCTCCCGTGAGGGGAATCGCCATGCCGGGGACCCGCTGGAACCACCTGACCGCTCCCAGCCGGGAGTCCTCGTCGAGCAGGAGGCGGTCGTCCTGCTGGCGGTGAGCTCCGCCGGGCAGCGGTGTACCGCTCCGTTCCCTTCGATGCCGTGGCACCCGACGGCACTGCGGGCGACGCCCGTCCCGCCGCCGCGGAGAAGGGCGAGCGGATTCTCGAGGGATGCGCCCGAGCGCTCGCGGAACTGCTCCGAGCGGGAGTGCGGGATGCCTGGGCGCACCCGCGAACGGCGACAGCCGGAGACCGAGCCGTCACGGGCTCGGCCTCCGGCTGTTCCGTCCGGGGGAGGAGGTCAGGCGGCCAAGGGCTCCAGCGCCTGTCCCGGCTGCGCCAGTTCGTAGGCGTGCCCCACCCGCAGGAGAAGGTCCTCGGCAAGCGGACGCCCGAGCAGTTGCATCGCGATCGGCAGCCCCGCCCGGTCCCGGCCCACCGGTACCGCAAGCGAGGGCACCCCGGTGATGTTGGCCGGTGCGGACAGCCGTACGTAGGCGTCCGAGACGCTCTCGGTGGTGCCGTCGGTCCAGGTCACGCTCTCCTGGTGGGCCGGCACGGCGGTCATCGGCACCGCGGGTGCGGCAATGACGTCGACCTGCCGCAGCATCGCCGCCCATTCCCGGCGCATCAGGGTGCGCGCCCGCTGCGCGCGCAGGTAGTCCCCGGCCGACATCAGCTCACCCGCCTCCAGGAGGATCCGGACGTCCTCGCGGTACAGGTCGGGCACCGCGCGCAGGGTGCGCTCGTGGTAAGCGGTGGCCTCCGGCACCATGAGGCCCCACTGGGTGGCCTGGATGTACCGGGTCATCGGTATCTCGATCCCGACCGGCCGCGCGCCCAGTTCCTCCAGGCGTTCGATGGCACGGCGTACCGCGGTCTCCACCTCCGGTTCGACGTGCTCGAAGTAGTAGTTGCCGGGAATGCCGATCCGCAGCCCCGTCAGGTCCTCTTGTGACACCGGCCGGTACCCGGACGGGGCGCCCCCGGAGAGACTGGCCGGGTCGCGCGGGTCATGGCCGACGAGAGCGCCGAGGACCAGGGCGACGTCCTCGACGGTGCGGGCGATCGGACCGACGTGGTCCAGCGACCAGGCAAGCGAGGTCACCCCGTGCCGGGGCACGAGACCGTACGTCGGCTTCAGGCCGACGACGCCGTTCAGCGCGGCGGGCACCCGGATCGAGCCGCCGGTGTCGGTGCCCAGCGCGAAGGTCGCGGCACCGGCCGCCACCGCGACGGCGGAGCCGCCGCTGGAGCCGCCGGCGACGCGGGTGGGGTCCCAGGCGTTCTGCGTCTGGGGCGTGGTCAGGCCGTAGGCGAACTCGTGGGTGTGGGTTTTGCCGACGAGCACCGCTCCTGCTTCGGACAGCCGGGCCGCGACGGTGCTGTCACTCTCCGCGCGATGACCGGCTCGGACCCGGGAACTGGCGGTGGTGGCCGTTCCTGCGACATCGATGAGATCCTTCAGCCCCATCGGAATGCCGTGCAGCGGCCCGCTGACCCGCCCCTCGACGACGGCCCGTTCGGCCTCACGGGCCGACCGGCGTGCCGTGTCGGCGGTCACCGTCACGTAGGCGGACAGGCGCGGCTCCACCTGCTCGGCGCGCGCCAGGACCGAGTCGACCAGCTCGACCGGGGACAGCCGACGCTGCCGGATCGCCTCGGCGGCGGCGGCGAGGGTCATCTCATACGGCTGCATCGAACTGCCCCTCCTCGGTGTGGTGGACGCGGTAGGCGCCGGCGGGAGGCGTGTCGCCGAAGTCCAGCTCCCGCAGTACCGACACCACGGAGTGGATGTACTGGGCGGTGGCCGCCACGGGGGCGTGCCGATCGACGGGCAGGGGCAGCCCGCAGCGGCCGGCCCAGCGGGCCGCTTCCTGCGGTGTGAGATCCGGTGCGGACACGTCGGCTCCTAAAAGCTAAGAGTTTGCTTTAGGGGACGGTAGGGCTTACTGTGCCTTAAAGCAAACGGATAGCTTTTAGTTCTCCGATGACCTCGGCGGAAGACAAAGAGGAGCCCCATGCCCAGCGCCTCGCCGGGCGCCCCCGCACCTGCCACCACCCCCCTCGCCCGGGTGTCCTTCGTCCTGCACGCATCCGTCCTGGCAACACTCCTGGCCGCGTCGAGCGCCCCGACCCCGCTGTATCCGCACTACCAGGACCAGTGGGACCTGTCCCCGCTTGCCGTCACCGCCGTCTTCGGCGCCTACGCCCTCGCGCTGCTCCTCGCCCTGCTCACCACCGGCGCCCTCTCCGACCACCTCGGGCGGCGCCCGGTGCTGGTGGGCGCGCTGACCGCCGAGTCCTTCGCCATGCTGCTCCTCGCCGCGGCGGACGATTCCGGCGACCTGATCGCCGCCCGAACCTTGCAGGGTGTGGCCACCGCCGTCGCGACCAGCGCCGCGGGCGCCGCCCTCCTCGACCTCGCCGACCCCGCCCGCCCGGGCCGCGCCGCGCTCGCCAACAGCATCGCGCCGGCCGCGGGCATGGCGGCCGGGGCATTGTTCTCCACCCTCCTCGTACGGTTCGCATCCGCTCCCCCCGGCACCGTGTACCTCTTGCTGGGCGCACTGTTCACCGCACAGGCCGTCGCCGTCGCCTTCACCGTGGAGACAGCGGGCGGACGCCACGGGGCCTGGCGCTCCCTACGCCCTCGGCTGTCCGTGCCTTCCTCCGCCCGCCGCGCCCTGCTGCGCACCGGCGCGGGCGTGGCAGCCGTCTGGGCGCTTGGCGGCTTCTACTCCTCCCTCGGCCCGGCACTGGCCCGCACCGTGGCCCCGCATGCCGCCGACATGGCTGGCGGCCTGCTCTTCTTCGCGGTGACCACTGCGGCGGCGGCCACCATCTGGGCGCTGCGGCGCCCCCGGCCCCCGGTCACCGTGGTGGCCGGCTGTTGCGCCCTCGTCGGCGCAACGGCCCTCACCCTCCACGGCACACACGGCGGCGGCCTGCCCGCCCTGTTCGGCGGCGCGGTGCTGGCAGGGGCGGCCTTCGGTGCCGTGTCGCAGGGCGCGCTGCGGCTGACCCTCACCAGGCTGCCCGAGCGCGACCGTGCCGCCACCCTCACCGCCTACTACGTCCTCAGCTACCTCTCCATGAGTGTGCCGGCGCTCGCGGCCGGTGCCGCCGCCGGCCGCTACGGCCTGCTGGCCACCACCCATGTCTACGCCCTGACGGCCGCCCTGCTCGCCGCGGCGGCCGTGGTGACTCTCACCGTGATCCCGTCCGCGCGGGCCACCGCGCCGCCCCGAGGAGCCGACCGGCCATGACCACCTCCCCGACCCTCCCCTCCTGGACCGTCGGCGGTATCACCGTTCACCGCATCGACGAAACCGCACTGCCCCCCGCCACCGGCCCCTGGCTGCTGCCCGAGGCCACCCCGGACATCATCGCCAACGAGGACTGGCTCCGCCCCGACTTCGCGGACGCCGAGGGTGTCGTACGCGTCGACAGCCACAGCTTTGCCCTGGAAGCGGGCGGGCTGCGCGTCCTGGTCGATACCGGCATCGGCAACGGCAAGCCGCGCGCCAACCCGGCCTGGAACGGCCTCGCCACCGACTACCTGGAGCGTCTCACCACCGCCGGGTTCGCCCCGGACTCCGTCGACTTGGTCATCCTCACCCACCTGCACACCGATCACGTCGGCTGGAACACCCACGAGCGGGGCGGCGGCTGGGCCCCCACCTTCCCCAACGCCCGCTATCTCACGGCTCGCGCGGAACGCGAGTTCTGGGCCGGGTACGCCATGGACGAGCCCCGCCGACAGATGTTCCGCGACTCCGTCCAGCCCGTCGAGGACGCCGGGCTGCTCGACCTCGTCGATGTCCCCGACGACGGCGTCGAGGTCGCGCCGGGCCTGCGCCTGCTCCCCACTCCTGGACACACCCCGGGCCACCTCGCAGTCGAGTTGACCAGCGGCTCCGCCAGGGCAGTGATCACCGGGGACTGCGTGCACCACCCCGTGCAGTTCGCCCGTCCCGGCATCGGCAGCTGCGCAGACATCGACCCGGACATGGCCGAGAACACCCGCCGCCGACTGCTCGCTTCCCTGGTCGGCACCGACACCCTGGTCCTCGGCACTCACTTTCCTCCGCCCACCGCCGGCCGGGTCGTGAAGCACGGACGGGCGTACCGGCTCGAACCTGTCCCGCCCACCGCTGCTTCCCACGGCTGAACCGGCGTCGCCGTCGTCTCGTTGCAGCACCGTGGCCACTGACAGCGTGGCTGAACAGCGGGATCCCGCCCGCCGAGGTGGCTGCGTAGGGGAAGAGGGTTTTCGGCGTCCGGTACGTCCCAGCAGCATGAAGCGGCCCGGGGCCCCACCGTGGGGGCCCGGGCCGCTTGGTTTGTCAGGCGGTTCTGCGGCGTGGCTGGAGGGGTGAGAACCGGGGGACACATGGGGGACAACTGGTCCCTCCTGCGACGCGGAAGGCTCTCCGACGTCGCCTTCAGTACCCCCGAACACCTCGACCGGCGCATCCGGCGCGGCTTACGCCTCATCCAGTACCGCAGTCACCTCATGGACGGCTGCCTCGCCGGGACCGGCCTGACCATCGGACCCGCCTGATCAGCGGCACGACACCACGAGTTCAACCTCCAGCAGACGAGTTCGAGAGGCCGATGGAGAAGCAGCCGACCGAGGTCGTGCCGCCCGAGGGGCCCCTCAGGCCGCCATCAGCGCCGCCAGGGCGCGGTCCATTGCGGCGTTGAACTCTTCCGGCGTCAGCGGCAGACGGGACTTGACGTCCCGGCTCCACTGGTCGGCCAGGACCTCGGCGGAGCCCGCCTCGACACCGTCGAGTGCCGCGTCGGCCAGGTCCGACGGCGCGATCTTGTCCACGGGCCAGCCCGCGGCCATGTCGGTGTCGGCCAGGCCGAGGTGTACCGCTGTGACGAGCGTGCCCTGCTCGGCGAGCTCCAGGCGGACGCCGTTGGTCATGGCCCAGGCGGCGGCCTTGGTCAGGTGGTAGGCATTGGCGCCCTTGCTCCCGAACCACGACATGGCGGAGAGGACGTTGACGATCGCGCCCCCGCCGTTCCTGGCGAGCGCCGGCGCGAACTCCCGGATCATTCCGAGGTGGCCGAACATGTTGGTCTCCAGCTCGTGCCGCACCGCGTCCAGCGAGCCGGTCACCAGGTCGGTCCCCGTACTGATTCCCGCGTTGTTGATGAGCAGCGAGACGTCCGGGGCGGCCTCGGCGGCGGCCTTCACGGATGCGGGATCGGTGATGTCGAGGGGCAGCACCTCGACCCCGGGCAGGTCCACGGTCTCCGGTCGGCGGGCCGTCGCGTAGACCTTGCGGGCGCCCCGTTCGAGCAGGCGCTGGGCGAAGGCGCGGCCCAGGCCGCGGTTGGCTCCGGTGACAAGGGCGACGGAGTTGTTGATGTCCATGGCCGGTACGCTAAAACCTGACGCTAACGTCAGAGGCAAGCGCTGGTCTCAGGGCCAGGGGTGAGGGGAATCACCATGACTGTCACGGCGGCCCCAGCGGAGCGGTTGATCCGCATCGGCGAGGTGGCACGGGGTGCCGGCGTCTCGGTGCGCGCCGTGCGCTACTACGAGCAGCAGGGGCTGCTCGTCGCGGAGCGCAGCCCGTCCGGCCAGCGCCTGTACCGGCAGGACGCCATCACCCTGGTCCGCTTCTTCCAGCAGATGTTCGCCGCCGGCCTGACCAGCCGAAGGATCACCGAACTCCTTCCGTGCTGGGACTCCGGACACACCGACGCCGGGCAACGGGCCATGCTGCGCGCCGAGCGCGAGCGCATCGCGGCAAAGATCGACGACCTGCAGGCCGCCCTGGACCGCCTCGACGAGGTCATCGCGATCACGGACACGCACCCGTAGACGCGGTCGGCCGGACGTCTCATCAGCGATCTGACCTCGCTGTCTTGGTCGGGGCGATGAGGAGTCGTGGAGGGGAAACCGTTGTCGGGCGGCCGACGCGATTTCCGGTGTCCGGGCAGGGCGCAGACCAGCGCGGTGGTCCGGTTCTCCAGGGTCTTTCCGGTCGTAGGCCGTCAGGGTTCGCCGGCCAGCCGGCAGGACGGTGTGGTAAGGCCGTGCGATGGAAGGCCTCGACCCCTGGTGTCGGACACACGAGACACCGGATCCTGAGGATCCGAGAACGGACACCTCGTGGTCATGAAGAACCGTCCGCCGCAGTTCAAGGCGGACGCGGTCGCGCTGTGGCAGTCGCGGCCCGGGGCAACGATCAGGTCGGTTGCCGCCGATCCGGGGATTAGGAACTGCTGACGTGCGGCGGTCAGCCCGCCCCCTTGTGGATACCGCGTGCCTCCGGTGACACCGCGGCCGACGGCCGGCCGTCAGCCCTCACGACACCACGAGTTCGACCTCAGTAGCCGTGGAGATCCCGTTTTTGACCGGTGCCAGCCGGACTCCGGCATCTGCCGAGTTGTCGGCGCACGCGCCGGTCGGATCCCATGCAAACGTTGTCTGAGCTGCGAAAGCGTGGGCCGACCGGCGGTGAGCCGGGAGCGCCCCCGGCAGGACTCGAACCTGCGGCCAAGCGCTTAGAAGGCGCTAGGCCTATTGGTGCTGACCTGGCTCTGACCTGTGCTCAGTCTTCCTTCAAGCTCCTGGTCGCGCTGCCTTCGACACGCATTCGACAGGTGGCGGTCAAACCCCAGAGAGGCGCCGGATCGGGGCCTCAAGATCAAAAAATGCCTCGTATAAGAGGCTGACTTCCCTCTCTGCAGCGGGCACCGTGGCAGTTGTGAGGCTGGTTGTCAGTACCACGGTTGGTACTGACTCTCGGGCTGTCCTGGACCGCGCTGGTGCTCATGCCGTTGGTGAGACCGAATGCGCAAATGCGTCCACTTGGGCACTGGCACCAACTCTCGTGCGGGAAATCCTGTCGGAGTCAAGGAGGGGCGGAGGTGCGATGGATAGTCACTGGGACCGCAACGGCACAGGACGGTCACCGATTGATCGGGATCTCGTAGACGATCTCGCAGTGGGCGGCAGGCACTACGATGTCCGCCGTCTCCACGGGCCGCCCCTGGTCGCTGTAGTACGTCCGGCGGATGTGCGTGACGAGCGCGGACTTCTGGATGCCCAGCAGTGACGCCTCCTCGGCTGTCGCCTGCCTCGGCTCTGGCTGCTCCACGGCGTGGCTGACGGTGACGCCGATCGCGGCCATGCGGTTCACGACACCCGCCCCGGCGTGCGGCCCTCCCTCGGGGAGGACGACGAGCGTGCCGCCGGTGAGGTCGTACGGTTCCCAACTCGTCGACAGTTGCAGCGGCCTGCCGTCGGCCAGGAACTCGTACGTCGTGCGGACACACAGGTCACCCTCGGCGATGCCGAGCCGCGCCGCGATGTCCGCGGGCGCCGGCACTTTGGCGTCGGTCCGGCTCTCCCAATCCCCTTGCCTGCCCAGGGCCTTCATGTCCGCCCGGAACGGCGACCCCTCGGGCCTCTCACGCGCGGACGACCGGACCATGCGCACGCGCTGCCTGGGCTCGGCGACGTACGTGCCCGAGCCGGCGCGGCCCTCCAGCACGCCCTGGGAGATCAGCAACTCCTGAGCCCGCCGGACCACGTTCTCGCCGACCCCATACTCCTGGCCGATCTGGGCGCGGGACGGCAGGCGGTCCCCCGGCTCCCATGCGTGCTCCGCGATCCGCCGCCGGAGTTCGTCGGCGACGCGGAGATAGGGCGGCTGCTCAGGCATATGGAAAATCTAGTCCACTAGCTCTAATCTAGTTAACTAGCTTCACTCAAAGTGATCGCCGGTGACGGAGGCTGCCCTGTGCCCGCTTCGGGAGTTAGCGCGGCGGCCATCGCCGCCCGGCTGTCCGCGGTCGGGCTCTTCACCCGCGTGGAGGAGCACGACCGGTACACGACGGTCGAAGCGGAGGTGCCGGAATCGCTCTCCGCCGACTTATGGCGGGAGGTCCTTGAAGTGGTGGCCGAGGCCGATCGGTTCGGCCTTCTCGCCACCAGCCTGAACGGCCGCACCCTCTGGGCGGTCGTACGCAAAGCGGTCCCCACGACGGGCGATGTCGGGGGACCGGGCCATCAGCGATAGGAGCTGAGCAGCGTGCTCAACCGTATCCGCCGTGCCGCCTCGCTCACCAAAGCGCGGTACTTCCCCAAGGGCAGGCACCGCCGCCCCTTAACGCCCCACCGACCGCTGGCCGTTCCCGCTTCCCCAACGTCCACCGACGCGCCGACGGCCACCCCGGGCCAGACCCTCGGCGGCGCGAACCGCCGGCACTCTCTCCCGGGCGAGGACATCGCGCTCGTCCGCCCGTACGTGCTGGCCTGGGAGAAGCGCGTACGAACGCGTTCACTGGTCGTCGCTCCCCGTCTATCGGTTGAGGCCTGGTCGGCCCTCGTAGGGGTCCACGAATGACCCGTCACCGACAGCCCCACATCACCGACGCCGCGGCCATCCCCTACCGGTTGACCGCATGCAGGATCGGCACGCATCCCACCTGCGCGGAATCCTCCCCGGCCTCGGCGCCGGTCGACCTCCCGGTGGTCTACGAGGCGTGCGACTGCCCCTGCCATTCGATGTCCGACTGGTTCACGTGCGTGGAGGTGAGGCAGTGATGGACAGGCTTTCCAGGAGCGCACTGGCCTCCAACATCGAGGTGACCGCGGCCACGGTGCAGCGCGGCGACGTCATCCAACTCGGCGGCCGGGCCTACCGGGTGCAGGACCTCTTTCAACTCCCTCAAGGCGCCAAGCAACTGCTCTTCGAGTCGGGCGAGCTGCTGACCATACACATGCGTACCCGGCTCGCCGCCGTGCGGATGATGAGAAGGCGGTGACCGGTCCATGTCCCCGCGCCATCACGACATCGCCGACGATCTCCGGCACCAGATCACGACCGGCCGCATCAAGCCCGGCGAATGCCTGCCGTCCGAGGCCGACCGGTACAAGGTCAGCACGGTGACGCTGCGGAACGCCCTCGCGGTCCTCCAGGGCGAAGGCCTCGCCGAAAAGATCTACGGCAAAGGCAACTTCGTCCGTCGCCCGCTCCGCAAGATCGTGTACGTCGGCGGATGGGGGCGCTGGACCCGTGGACGGCCGCTGAAGCGGCCCTGCGCGTCACCGTACGCAGCACCACGGTCCAGGCACACGGGCAGCTGACGACCTTGCTGAAGGTACCGACGGGCAGCCCTCTCGCAGAGTTCGTCTGCATCAGCCACGAGGGGGAGTCACCGCACGGGCTGGCGCGCATCTACATCCCACGCGACCTGACACCGGCCGGGGTGCTCGACGACGAACCGTCGTGCCGTGAGGCGGCCACAAGATTCGCCGTCCTCAGCGTGCCGCCGGCTGCCGTCCGGGAGACGGTCTCTGCCCGCCCACCGACACCGGACGAAGCATCGACCCTCCGGACCAACTCCACTGCGCCCGTCCTCGCGATCACACGCGTTGCGACCGACTCTGCCGGACGAGTCGTCGAGGCCGCGCTCCTGGTGTTCCCGAGGGACCGCGTCGACGCCGTCTTCACCACCGACCACATGACTGATGAGAGGCAGGCCCAAGCATGACGGCACCGAACGAACTGCGACTTCTCCCGTGGGCGGGGCCGGAGGGGAAACCCTGCTACCTGAGCACTGACGACAGGGGCGGCTACATGTCCCGCCTGGCGGACAACATCGAAGCGGCGCAGCTGGGCACGGCAGCCGAGCTGCTGGATCAGGCTTCGGAGATCCTCGACGAGCAGGACGCCGGTCCGGAAGACGTGCGACGGCTGGCGCAGGAACTGAGCAGGGCTCTGCGGGATGTGCTCCGCGTGGCGACCAGTCGGGGCACCTCTTGGCGGTGAGTGGGCCTCATCGTTCCTGAGAGATGGTTGCGTGCAGCGACGGCTGGCAGTGCACTTCTGTTCCAACTCGGCGGGGAGAGGAACCCGGACTGTGATCCGGGTTCCTCTCCCCGTTTGTCATGTCAACCTCGGCCAGCTAACTCCGCGGGCACCGAGAGGGACGGCGTACAGCAACGGCTGGCCAGGTGAGGCCTGCCCACAGACAGTCCATGGTGGGCTGACCACCGCTTTAGGAGTTCGATCACTCCTCAGCTCAGACGGGGAGCCGCCCGGCCACGCTGGTCATGCCAGACCGCCTAGGAGCGCTGACGTTCGGCGCCGTTGATGTCACTCGTGGATGTCAGAACGGTGCAACCGTGTGCGCTCACTGGCACGATGGTCTCGTGGTTGACCTGGCGCGCATCGCAGCGGAGACCGTGGCGTATTACCGAGCACTCGATGAGGCTGCGACCCTGCGGCACCACTTCCGCCACGCTGACGAGGAAGGCGGCCTGTGGTACGTCGAAACCGCACGAGACCGCGGCGAGTTGATCGCCATCAAGCAAGCCGAGCTGACTTCGGCCGGCCAACTTCACCGGTACAGCTGGGAGCACCTGGAAGACGAGCACGGCGGCCTGACAGACCAAGCAATCGATCCTGAAGAGGATCCGCTGGAGACCATCCCGGCCGAAGAGTTCCAGCGGGTATGGACTCGGTGAGCGGGTTGGACAACCACGGTAGGAGAGAGGCGGGGTGGAAAGGCGGGTGACCTGCGGATACCCTGGCCAAACTAGTCGGCACGATGGCGCCTGCCGGTCACCCTTGTTAACCGTGGCTGACCCCCTGTATCTGGCACGACTGTGACACGCGACGAATGGACGGCTCGGATTGACGCAGCCGGGGTGATGTCGCGTGTGCGATCGGCCGCCGCACAACACGGACAGGTGTACGATCCGCAGGCCCCCCTTCCCACAGGGATGCCGTTCCGCCGTGCGGCGCAACCTCCTCGAATAGAATGTTTCAAGAACCGCTGACGGTCCTTCAGAACGGGGGGGTTGATGTCCGGTGTCGACGCTTCTCTGCAGGAGATTGCGCGTCTATGCAAGGAGGTCAAGCCCGCTGACGCCCAAGCCTTGGCCATCGCCCTGATCGAGGAGCTTGCGATCGGCGAGCTGGAGGCTCGGGAGATACAGCTGCGGACAGCGTTCGAGGCGGCTTTCCTCAAGAAGCGCAAGATCACGTTGCTGGCTCTGCTCGATGAGAAGTTGCACGGCCCCCCGCCTGCGTCCACCCCGGTGTCCCAGGCATCCGCGCAAGCTGAGGACGACTGGCTGGAAGAGTTCCACGCCGCACTGCAGGACCTGAGTGACCGGCACATCTTCCAATGGTCCACCTACTACCGGGACCGGCTCGCCGAGGACTTCAACTACTTCCTGGACCGCATGGCGGACCCAAAAGAAGTGAGGACGCTGCTCCCGAAGATCTCCTCGGCGCTGTCCAGCCATGCCGAGGACATCTTTCAAAAGGGCTTCAACTACCAGATGACACAGGGAGAGTCTGAGCCCTACGCCCTGATGAAGTCACTCAACGGACTGCAGCGGTTCTTCGACCTTCCCATCGAGTTCTACTCCACTCGCCTGCCTGGCGCCGCAGACCTCGAGTCCGCCCACCAACTCCGTGCATTGAACTCCTGCATGCTGTCCGCCATCATCATCGGGTATGCGCAGGTGACCTTCGGAGACCGTACCGGCCAGGAGGTCCTACAGGAGAACGCGCGAGCCTGGGTGCACACGCTCCCCTTCCTCGTCACGGACGACATGCTCCTGGTGCAGAAACGGATCGGTCGCAGTCACTTCACTGATGGATTGCTGCGCAGCGTCCTGCCCACCGTCTCTGCCTTTGACGGGCTGGGGAACAACCGGCAACACGTCCCGCTGCCAGCCCTCTCTCAGTACTCGGTGGCGGAGCACCGGCTCGACATCTCTCTTCGTCCGTCCACCCGGTCGCCGTATCAGCAGATGATCGAGGTGCAGTGCTATCTCGACGGCGGCTATGTCGACCGGCGGGATCTGGAGGAGGCCCACCGGCGAGGCGTCGCCGCCGTAGTGGCGCCCCTCCCGTCCGACCTTCGCGCCTTCATTGAGCAGGATGGGCGTCTGAGCGCGACCGTCGTCGCCGTACCGAGGGAGGCCAGCGTTGACTCCATCCCCGCGACCCGCGACCAGGTGCTCCGGCTCTTGGTGGCCCGTTCCTACCGGCAGGGCACTACATCGGTGCGCAGCCAACCTCTGCAGTACAACTTCGCCCGTGACTTCCCACTGGAGGAGCCGGGCAAGCTGCGGTACTACCGCGTGCATCGGCACAGCGTGCACGACTTGCTCAGGACCTTTGAGAGCCGTAATGGCGTACGGCTCTGGTGCAGTGTGCGTCGCAGCGGCAAGACCACTGCGGGCTTCGATCTGGCGTCGACGACCGGCGAGGCGGCCGTGGTCAGCCAGACCTGCTCCTCCACCGGGGAACTCGCCAACGACGGAGTTTGCTACGACCGTATCTCTGCCGCCCTGGACGAGGGCCGCCGTATCCCCAGCACGTTCTTCGCCGACCTCGTCAATCACTGTGCGGACGGAGAATCGGCCGACCGAGGACGCACCGTGTTCGTCCTTGACGAGTACGAGACCCTCTTCGGGGACCTTCACGCAGCCTTGCAGAGCGACTCCGGCATCAGGTACACGGTGGTTCAACCGCTGCTCAATCAGATGGTCCGGTACGCCAGGGAGAACCTTCTGGTGTTCCTCGGGCAGCAGCCCGACGCCCACTTCATCCTGATGGATCAGAACCAGCTCAGTCCCTTCGTGCGACAGGACCCCTTCCCGCTTTTCGCACACGAAACCGGCGCGGAGGAGAGCGAGTTCGCCCAGTTCACGCAGAAGGTGTTGGGTCCCCAGGTGTCATCGGACGCTTCCTTCATCGACGCCATCTACGTGGAGACGGCCGGTCACCCGTTCCTCACGGTGAACCTGCTGCGCGACTTCGTCGCCTTCCTCATCGAACAGGAACGACGGCAGTCCGACCTACACGTCACACTGGAGGACGCCACGCAGTTCTCCGAGAGCCGGCTCCGCCCGAGCCGCATCAGCCGGAGCCGCGAGTACGAGTTCTTCCGACAGGCGGCCTCCCAGGCGATGGGAGCGCGGGATGGCAGGGACACTGTATGGCTGCGCACCGTCTACTCCTGCCTGAGCGAGATCATGCGCACGTCGCCGGTGAGCATGCGATGCGGCATGAAGGACTTCGAGGACATCGTTGAGCGGATCGGTCCGGACACCGGCATAAGCGCCGACCGCCTGTTGTCCAGCGCCACGGAGAGCAACTTCCTGGCCAGTGACGGCGAATGGGTATGGCCCAAGATCCGTCTGCTCGGTCGCATCGCGGCGATTTCACAAGGAGACGTGTACGCATGAACCCGGCTGACCATGAGACCGTTGCCAACGGCACGGATTTCGGAGCCTTCGCCGATGAGCAGATCGCGCCCGCCCGCCTCGCCGCCGCCATCAGAGGCCGGCTTGCCACGTCGGCCAGTGAGCTGAGCGGCTTCTGGTTTCAGGTCCGGGGAGACCGGGCCGACTACGCGCGAGAACTCCAGGAACACCTCGCCGGCAACGCCGTTGTGGTCCTGATCGTGCGCCGGGCCCCCTTCGACAACGTCAACGCTGTACTCGACGACTTCGTCGTACTCCTCGAGGAGAACCAGGAGGCGTGTGAGAAATACCTGACCGGCGATGCCGCCACAGACCGGCGCGCGGTGGTGCTGCTGGCTCGCAACACACTGCAACTGCCCCAGGTCTCCTCCCCGGTGAGACTCCCGGCATGGTTCCCGCGCCTCGGCGGCCGGACGCCCTCGGTCATCATCGAGGACCTCACCTGGCGTGCCGAAGCCCCGCTCAACACGGCCGAAGCCGCCATTGGCGAACTATGTCAGCTGCTCTTCGAGCTCGAAGGGGCGCTGCTCGATCGGCTTCATTCAGTATGTGCGCAGAAGAAGGCGGAGACGGCCAGCTTCTGGGATCAGGTACGGCGGGAAGGCGACGGGCCCTCCTTCAACGACTTCCTCGCTGGTGTACGACGAGCCCGGCATGAGGTGCGCAACTCATCCTCGTACCGGCCCAGCGTGAGGGAAGGAAGTTCGCTGGTGGCCAGGATCTGGGGCAAGGCCCAGGCCACGTCACCCGACGGCCTGAGCAGGCTGGGAAAGTCTTTCGCGCGGGCACTGGCGCTTCCGGAGTCAGCGGATACGTCCTGGCACCGCAGCATCGTTGCCGTACTCTTCCGGCCGTCCGCCCTCCCGCCCTCGGACCAACAGGCCTTCGCCACCAATATCCTGGTCACGATTGGAGCGGTGTGCCAGATGATCACCGCGGCGGCACACGCCGACGCATATCCGAGCTACCCGGTGCCATTGATCCGGTCGATGTCTTTCGATCTCCGTCAGGGACTGGCAGGCGCGAGGAGAGGGCTCATCGCCCTAGACCATTACACCGGCTGACCGCGGCCACCCGGGCGACGGCAGGCAGGCGGCGGCCTGGTCCCGGAAGCGCAACCGCCGGATCCTCAACGTCGCCATGAAGCACGCGGTCCGGCGGCGCATCCTGCGGGCCAACCCCCTGCCCAAGGGCAAGGAGTCGACGGCCGTCACGAAGACCTCGAACGCCGTGGACAAGCGGTCCTTGCTGAACCCCGAGCAGGCGGCGGCGATCCTCGACTGGATACGGCGCCGGCCGCGCGGTGGCAGGCGACTTCACGCCTTCTTCGCCACGCTGTACTACTGCGGCCCGCGGCCCGAGGAAGCCGTGGCCATGCGGGTGGAGGACGTCACGCTGCCCGAGTCCGATGCCGAGGACCAGTGGTGCGAGCTGCTGATCCACACGGCGACGCCGGAGATCGGAAGACAGTGGACCGACACGGGTGAGATCCACGAGCGGCGCGACCTGAAGGGCCGTGCGCAGGGCGAGACACGCACTGTGCCGGGGCATCCGGCCCTCACGCGCATCCTGCGGCAGCACATCCAGGACGAACAGCTCCAGCCGGGTGATCTGTTGTTCCAGGGTGAGTCGGGCGGCATCCTCGCCGGGTCGGTCGTCCGCCGGGCGTGGCGTGGTGCGCGCAAGGCTGGGCTGCCCCCACACGTCTTCGACTCGCCGACCGGGCGGCGCGTGTACGACAACCGGCACACGCGCCTGACGAAGTGGCTCAACGACGGGATTCCGCCCGCTCAGGTGGCGGAGTGGGCCGGGAACAGCGTGGCCGTGCTCCTCGCCACGTACGCCCGGTGCGTCGACGGGCAGCTGCCTGATCTGAAGCGGCGGCTCGAAGCCGCGGGTGACCTGCCGGGGGCGCCCGGCGCCGGCTGATCCTCCGGCCGGGATCTTCGACACGTATTCGACACGGCCACCCGCGGAAACCCGGTGACAGCCGGACGGCCCCGGAGTCCGCCCTTGATCGCAAAGAGAGCGTCCGGGGCTTCGTCGTGGCGGCCGATACCAGCTCTGAACTGCGAAAAGCCCTCCCCGGGGGGAGGGCGGAGACGGGCGCCCCGGCAGGACTCGAACCTGCGGCCAAGCGCTTAGAAGGCGCCCGGCGTGTCCGCATCCGCACTCCGCTGACCTGCAAGAACACCGTGGGTGGGGCTGGCCTTCCGCGAGCCGGGGACGTATGTGGGACGTGGGCCGGTCCCGCTGCCAGTCCGGTGGGCCGGCTCTTCCCTCCTGCGGGGAAGGCGGCAGCCTCCGGGGGCGTCAACTCATAGGAGGCTCCTTGAGGTGCTCGGCAGGTGACGGCAGAAGAGGGAATGTGCAATACGGTGGGTATACCGGAATCTTTGAAGCTGGTTGAAAACCGCGGTTCCGGCGGGTAAACCCGCAGGTCGTTCAGTCTGCTCCCCGCGCACGCGGGGATGGTCCCCTGACGCGCGACCGGGACTAGGGGCAATGCCGTTCGGTTAGCCGTCTGGTCGGCTTGGCAAGGGGTTGTGCTCGATCTGGATGGTGGTCCTGTGGGTTCGGTGGTCGATGTCGCGGCCGACGGCACGGTACTTGGAGCTGATTGCTCGCTTCCTCACGCGGGGCCGGGTCCTGTCTCGGCGGGCGGGCAGAAGGCCGTCGAGTATCGCGGCGCCGATCCGGCCAACGAGGTCGACGCGGGTGTGGGCGATGATGCCGGTGGCGCGGATGACCTGGTCACGTGCTGTGTTCAACGCGATGGTGAATGCGGCACGGTCGGGATCTATGTCGGGCCGGTGCAGGACAGCGTCACTCATTGCGGTGCGTAGTACCTGGTAGGCGACCAGGAGGGCCCAGGTTTCCTGGGCGACGGCCGCCGGGTGGCGTCCGCGCAGGACTCCCCCGCCGAGGATGGTCGATTTCAGCTCGCAGTAGCCGGTCTCGATCTCCCAGCGCTCGTGGTAGAGCCTGACCAGGCCGGTCGCGGATGCCTCATCGGGGTCGAGCAGGCTGGTGACGAGCCGGTAGGTGCCCTGGGTGGCTGGGTGCTCATCGGTGCCGCCAGCAGGGGCGAGAGTGATGTGGGCTTCGATGACGCGGACGGTGACCTCGCCGACGCGGGACAGGAACGTGCCGTCGGGCAGACGGCGTAGGACCGGCAGCTTGAACGCTGTGCTGTGGGTCTTGGCGCGGATGAGGAAGTCCGCGCTGGTGGAGGCGACCGTGCCCACGAAGGCGGTGGCCGAGAAGTTCCGGTCGCCGAGAAGCAGCATTCCGGGCCGGGGGGTTCCGGTCCGGCCCGCGGTGGCGACCAGGTCACCGGCGTGGGTCAGCTCGCCGGTGGCATCAGTGCCGAAGGCCGCGTCCAGGAGTGTGCTGGTCCCGCACGCCACCAGCGCGACCAGCCGCACCACCCGGGACGGCAACCGCCGTATCCGATGCTGCAGACCGCCCGCGGAGGCGAGTGCCCGGTCGACAAGCTCGAACGGAACAACCTGGGTCAGCTCGCCCAGGTGCCCCACGGCCAACGCGCCGGGAGCATGCGTAAGGACAGAATCGGACACTGCAGCCCTTGTGGAGGAACACGAGTCTTGGCGGACCCGAGAACCACTACAAGGGCTGCACCCGTATCACCAGCCGAAACGCTGAGCGTTGCGTCACCAGCCGAACCCCTGACCGAACGGCATTGGTCCTAGCCCACGGTGCCGCTTGACACGAGGCGCAGTCGCCGCCGGCAGATGAGTGCGAGGTTCTAATCCTGGCCTCAGGTTGATCGGGGACAATGAGCGGCAAAAGCATCGTCTGGAAGGGGGCGGGCCGGCGTGCGGATCATGATCGCGGATGATGAAGCGGCCATCCGTGAGTCGCTGGAGCGGGTGCTCCAGGTCGAGGGTTACGACACCAGCACCGTCGCCAACGGTCTCGCCGTGCTCGACGAGGTCGGTGGGGTCGGCGGTGACACGCTGGATCTGCTGATCCTCGACGTGATGATGCCCCGCCTCGGCGGGTTGGAGACCTGCCGGCGGTTGCGGGCCGCGGGTCGGGATCTGCCGGTGCTGATGCTGACCGCCCGTGACCAGGTCTCCGACCGGGTCACGGGGCTGGACGCGGGCGCCGACGACTACCTGCCCAAGCCGTTCGCCACCGAGGAGTTGCTGGCCCGGGTGCGGGCCCTGCTGCGTCGGCGCACGCCGACCGACGGGGAGTCGCAGATCCTGTCGTTCGCCGACGTCCGGCTCGATCCCGACAGGTTCGAGGCGTGGCGTGGCGGGCGGCCGCTGCGCCTGACCCGGACCGAGTTCTCCCTCCTGCAGGTCTTCATGCGCAACGCGACCCGGGTCTTGACCCGCGATGCGCTGTTCGAGGCGATCTGGGGCTTCGACATGAGCGCCACCGCCAACAACCTCCAGGTATACGTGAGCTACCTGCGCCGCAAGATGGAGGCCGAGGGTGAGCCGCGATTGATCTACACGTTGCGCGGCCTGGGATACACGTTGCGGGAGACTCCTCCGTGAGCAGGCCCGCCGGCCGGGAACCGCGCCGGCTGACCCGATGGTGGCGTCGGCGGTCCCTGCGGACCAGGCTGACGGTGATCGCGGCGACGGCCATCGCGGTCAGCGTGTTCGTGGCCTTCCAGGTGGCCAGCGAGCTACTGGACTGGGAGCTGCGGGACACCGTCGAGGATCAGCTGCGCGCCGACTCCCGCGTCCTGGCGACGAACGCGGAGCGCTCCGGTCTGGCGCAGGTCCAGCTACCGCCGTATCCCGGATCCGGTCGGCTGGTGCGGGTCATCCTGCCCGACGGCTCGACCCGGACGCCGGCCGGCCAACCCGCGCTGCCCCCCGTCAGCGAGCACGCCGGGCGCGTGGCGCAGGGCGCGTCGGCCGACCTGATGGAGTCGAACGACAGCGACGACGAAGGCTACCTCGTCTACACGCTGCGGGCGGGCGACGGCGCGGTCCAGGTGGCCCGCGTCGCCGACGACAGCCCGATCAACCGGTTCGGGTTGGGCATGCTGCTGATCGGGCTGCTCTGCGTGGTCGGCGGCGCCCTTGTCGGGCGGACCGTGGCGCGGACCGGGCTGGCACCGATCGACCGGCTGACCGCCGCCGCGGTACGTGTCGCGCACACCCGGGATCTCGACGCCGACATCCCGGATGAGGGCGGTGGGGAGATCCGGCGGCTGATCCAGTCGATCAACGACATGCTCGCCGCGCTCAGGGACTCCCGGCGGGCCCAGCGGCTGCTCGCCGAGGATGCCGCCCACGAGCTCAAGACCCCGCTCACCAGCCTGCGCCTCAACGTCGAGCTGCTGATCCGGCTCGATCGGCGCGGCACCCTGGACAGCGCACTGCCGGCGGAGAGCCGGACCCGGCTGCTCAACGATCTCGGTGCCCAGGTGGCCGAGTTGAGCACCCTTGTCGCCGAGCTGACCGACCTGGCGCGCGGTGACGTCAGCGACGAGAACACCGAGCTGCTCGACCTCGCCGACGTGGTGGTGGCCGCCGCGACCCGGGCGCGTTCCCGCGTGCCCGACATCGAGGTCGCGCTCGACGTGACCTCCGTGTGGGTGAGCGGGCGTCCCGCTGCGCTCCAGCGGGCGGTGCTCAACCTCATCGACAACGCCGGCAAGTGGTCCCCCGCGGACCAGCCGGTCCAGGTCCGGCTCCGTGCCGAGGGCGCGTCGGCGGTGCTCGAGGTCGACGATGCCGGGCCGGGCATCGACGCCGCCGACGTACCGCGGGTGTTCGACCGGTTCTACCGTGCCGACAGCGCCCGGGCGTTGCCGGGATCCGGTCTGGGGCTGTCGATCGTGCAGCGGGTCGTCGACGCCCACGGCGGCCGGGCCACCGTCGCCCGCTCCACACGCGGTGGCGCGCTGCTTCGGGTCGACCTTCCGGCCGCGGCCCCGCCCGCCCCGCCCGCGCGGCTCACCACCGGTCAGGACACCGCGGCGTCCTGACCCGCCCCGGCGGCACGGCGCAGGACCAGGGACAACGGCCCTCGGCACCGGTCGCGCGGCTCACCGTCGGGGCAGGACACCGCGGCGTGCCGACCCCCGCCCCGGCGTGTGGCGCAGGACCAGAGGGTGGCGGCCGTCGGGCCCATGAAAGAAATCCGGGACGGGCCTGGATGCCCGTCCCGGATCTCGTCCGTGCCGCCGCGCTCACCGTTGCAGCGCGGACTCCTCCTCGTCGGCAAGCGGCTGCTGACCGTCCGGCAGCTCCGCCGCTGGACGGGACAGCCGGCTCGGCCACCACATCCGGCGGCCGATCAGCAAGGTGAGGGCGGGCACCAGGACCGACCGCACCAGCAGGGCGTCGAGCAGCACGCCGAAGGCCACCAGGAACCCGACCTCGACCAGCATCACCAGCGGAAGTGTGACGAGGACCGCGAACGTGGCCGCCAGGACCAGGCCTGCCGAGGTGATGACGCCACCGGTGGCCGAGAGGGCTTTGAGCATGCCCTCTCTGGTGCCGAGACGCACGGTCTCCTCCCGGGCCCGGCTGGTCAGGAAGATGTTGTAGTCGACGCCGAGCGCCACCAGGAACAGGAATGCCAGCAGCGGAACCGAATAGTCGACGCCCTTGAACCCGAGGATCGTGTCGAAGACGAACACGCTGCCGCCGAAGGCCGCGGCGAATGAGACGATCACGGTGGCCATCAGGACCAGCGGGGCCAGGACCGCGCGCAGCAGCAACCCGAGGACGATCAGGACGACGACGAGCACCAGCGGGATCACCAGCTTCTCGTCGCGCCTGGTGGTCACCTCGGTGTCGAGGTTCTCCGCACTCGGCCCGCCGACGATCGCCTCCGCCCCGCTCACCGCGTGCACGGCGGTGCGCACCCGCTTGATCGTGTCGTACTCCGCGGCGGTGTCCGGCGCGTCCTTCGGGAACACGGAGATGTTGGCCCAGCCACCGCTGGTCTCCTCCGGGACGGCCAGGGCCACGCCGCGGGTGTCCTTGACGACGTCGAGCACCTTCTCCTGGTGCGCCGGACGCGTGAAGACCGTCATCGGCTGGCCGCCGAGCTCCGGGAAGTGCTGGCGGAGAACGGTGAAGCCGGTGACCGACTCCGGCGCGGACAGGAACTGGTCCTGCTCCCGCAGGGCGCCGGTGTTGCCCGCCAGCCCGAGGGCGAGCACGCCGAGGACTCCGAGCGAGCCGAGCGTCGCCACCCACCGGCGGCGGCTGATGGCGGCGCCGAGCCGTCCCCACAGCCCCGGCTTCTCCTCCACGGCCGTGCTGAACCGCGGGATGGCCGGCCAGAAGATCCGCCTGCCGAGCACCACCAGCACCGCCGGGAACAGCGTCAGCATGGCCACCAGCGCGCACAGGATGCCGGCCGCACCGATCGGACCCAGCCCGCTGGTGCTGTTCAGGTCCGCGACGAGCAGGCAGAGCAGGCCGGCGACCACGGTGGCCGCGGACGCGACGATGGCCGGCGCCGCGCCGCGCAGCGCGTGGACCATCGCGACCCGGACGTTCTCGTGGTGGTGCAGTGCTTCCCGATATCGGGCGATGAGCAACAGCGCGTAGTCCGTGCCCACGCCGAACACCAAAATCGTCAGCAGCGCCGAGTTCTGGTCGTTGACCACGATGCCGAAGCCCTTGACGAGCAGGTAGACGGTCCCCATCGAGGTCAGCGCAGCCGCGCCGACGGCCACCAGCGGGATGATCCACAGCACCGGGCTGCGGTAGGTGAGGATGAGCAGGAGCGTGACGACGATGATGGTGGTGAAGAGGACCTGCTCGTCGATGCCGTCGAAGACGGCATCCATGTCGCCGTCGATCGCGCCCGGGCCGGTCACGTCGAGTTCCAGGCCGGAGGGGCGGTCCTTCGCGGCGTCACGCAACGGGCCGACGATCTCCTCCGGTGGGCCGTAGGCCGTGCTCACATCGAGGGTGAACGTCATCGCCTTGCGGTCGGTGGAGAGGCTCGTCGGTGAGCCCTCGCCGTCCTCGTCGGCAGCTTCCGTCGTCTTCGGCGGGTACCGCTTGGCAAGGGTGTTGTAGTGGCGCTCGACCGTCGCGCGGTCGGCGTCGGTCAAGCCGCTGGCGCGGTGGTACACGAAGACGAACGTGTTGTCGTCACCGTCGGGGAGACTGTCCTCCAGTATCGCGACCTTGGTGGACTCGGCGCTGGCCGGCAGGGTGTCCGCGGCGCTGTCGGTGGTGACCGAACTCAACTTTCCGCTCAGCGGCACCGCGAACGCCGCCAGCACCAACCACAAGCCAATCACTACCCACGGCACCCACCGGCCTGCCAACCGACCGGCCGGCGCTTCCCCGGACGGCGCTGCGTCGACTGCCATCACTAGCCTCCTGCATACGGGTTACATCGCTTATCTGACGCCTGCTTCCTAACGAGCGAACCTGGGACGACCCTTAGAGCGTGTCTCACGTGGCAGGTTCGGTGCGGCATGACGGGTGACCGTGAGTGTCGATCTGTCGCAGCGGTTGGTTCCTGACGGGCTGTGGGAGCTGGCAGCTCCGCTGCCGCCGAAGTTCACGTCCCGGCCGCAGGGCGGTGGGACCGCTCCGGTGGACGAGCGGGCCGCTTTCACCGCCGTGGTGTACGTGCTGACCAGCGGGTGCGCCTGGCGGCATCTGCCGGAGACCTTCGGGGTCTCCCCGGCCACCGCGCACCGCCGGTTCGCGCTCTGGACCGAGGCCGGGCTGTGGCGCCGGCTGCACCGCGAAGTGCTGGACGAACTTGGTGCCCGCGGTGAGGTGGACTGGACCGCAGCGATCGTGGACGCGGCGAGTGTGCAGCGAAAAGGGGGGCGCTGACCGGGCGCAATCCGGTCGACCGGGGCAAGAAGGGCAGCAGGCTCCACGTCCTGTCCGACGCCCAGGGCCTGCCGCTCGCCCTCGGCGTCTCGGGCGCGAGCGTCCACGACGGCCAGGCGCTCCTGCCACTGGTGGCGGGTACCCCCGCCGTCCGCTCCCGGCGCGGCCCGCGCAGACGCCGTCCCGGCAGACTCCGCGCCGACAAGGCGTACCACTCCGCCGAGAAGCTGACGTGGCTCCGCGAGCGGGGCATCGTCCCGCGCATCGCCCGCCCCGGCATCGAGTCCAGTAAGCGCCTGGGCCGACACCGCTGGAAGATCGGACGATCGATCCCCTGGCTCTTCGGCTACCGCCGCCTCACCGTCCGGTACGAGCGCAAAGGCAGCCACTTCCTGGCTTTCCCCGGTCTCGCCGTCGCCCTGACCTGCTGCAAGAAGCTCGCCCAACTCGCCACGTGAGACACGCTCTGAAGCGGCGGCTCGAAGCCGCGGGCGACCTGCCGGACGCGCCCTGCGTCGGCTGATCCTCCGGCCGGGAACTTCGACACGTACTCGACACGGCCACCCGCGAGAACCCGGTGACGTCCGGACAGCCCCGGAGTCCGCCCTTGATCGTCGAGAGGGCGTCCGGGCTTTGTCGTGGCGGTTGACACCCGCCCTGACCAGCAAAAATCCCTCCCCAGAGGGAGGGAGGAGACTTGCGCCCCCGGCAGGACTCGAACCTGCGGCCAAGCGCTTAGAAGGCGCCTGCTCTATCCACTGAGCTACGGGGGCCTGGGTGGTGGCCTGTCGTGGTGCCCGGATGCGGGCTGTTCCCTGACGTCGCCGGGGACAAGGATAGGGCTCCCGCATCCTCGTCCCTGTTGCTTCGCCTCCGTGGCTCGATGTGGAGGTTCGGTGAAGCGGTCCTGATAATCGCAGGCAGGTGCGAATCGCGCACCGCTTTTGGCGTCTGCGGCGCCGGGTGTTGTGCACTCGTTATGCCTGGCGTGCCCCCATGTCCCGGTCGCCCCTTCCGTCCCTTACGTCCTGTCGGCGCGCAGACATGCTCATATGCTTCAGAATTCCCCTAAAATTGGGCATTCTTCACATGTGGTGACCTTGGACGTACGGCCTCAGCTGCTCGACGCACTCTCCGCCCTGCGCGACCGTGTCGCCGCCGCACGCTTCCCGCTGCCCCTGGCGGGGGCTCCACGCGCGCGTGCCAACCGCGACGAACTGCTCGCCCAGCTCGACGACTACCTGGTGCCCCGGCTGAGAGAGCCCGAAGCGCCCTTGCTGGCCGTGGTGGGGGGGTCCACGGGCGCCGGGAAGTCGACGCTGGTGAACTCGCTGGTGGGACGGCGCGTCAGCGAGGCGGGTGTGCTGCGGCCGACCACCCGGACGCCGGTGCTGGTCTGCCATCCGGAGGATCATCACTGGTTCAGCGGGATGCGGATCCTGCCGGACCTCACCCGCGTGTGGGTGGCCCACCAGGAGCCGACCGACGACCTGCTGATGCCCGGCGAGAACCCCGCGCGCGTGCTGCGCATCGAGACGGCCGACACGCTGCCGCCCGGCCTCGCCCTGCTCGACGCGCCCGACGTCGACTCCCTGGTCGCCGACAACCGGGTCCTCGCCGCGGAGCTGATCTGCGCCGCCGACATCTGGATCATGGTCACCACGGCGGCCCGGTACGCCGACGCCGTGCCCTGGCACCTGCTGCGCACCGCCAAGGAGTACGACGTCACCCTGATCACGGTCCTCGACCGGGTGCCCCACCAGGTGGTCTCCGAGGTGTCGCGGCAGTACGGCGCCCTGCTCACCAAGGCCGGCCTCGGCGACGTGCCGCGGTTCACCGTGCCCGAGCTGCCCGAGTCGGCCTGGGGCGGCGGGCTGCTGCCGGCCTCCGCCGTGGCCCAGCTGCGCACTTGGCTCGTCCACCAGACGCAGGACGCGGCGGCCCGGCAGCACACCATGGCCCGCACGGCGTACGGCGTCCTCGACTCCCTCAAGTCCCGGATGCCCGAGCTGGCGGCGGCGGCCGCCGCCCAGTACGCGGCCGCGCTGCGGCTCACCGCCGCCGTGGACAGCGCCTACGACAGCGAGCACGCGCGCCTGCGGGGCCGGTTGCAGGCCGGGGCCGTGCTCGCCGGGGACGCGCTCAAGCGGTGGCGCGCCTTCCCGCTCGACTGCACCGCGGGCGAGCTCCTCGACGCCCTCGTGGAGAGCCTGGGCGCGCTGCTGCTGTGCGCCGTCACCGCCGCGGACGAGCGCGCCGACGACGCCTGGCGGCGCGAACCGGCCGCGGCCGCCCCGGAGCTCGCCGACCGCGACGCCGCCCCGGAGAGCGTGGAGCACCGGATCGGGCTGGCCGTACGGCGGTGGCGGCGCGAGCTGGAGGAGTACGCCGAGGAGGAGGTGCGCGAGCTCGACCGGAGCCTCGTGCCCGACCCCGAGGTGGTCGCCGCCCTGGTCGCGACCGCGCTGCTGGGCGGCCGCCGGGGCCGTGCCGCCGGGCAGGGGCTGGCCGAGCGGATCGGCGCGCACGGGGCGCTGCGGCTGCGCGACCGGGCCGGCCGGCTGCTCAGGGAGCACGTCGACCGGGTCGTCCACGCCGAGCGCGAACGCCGTCTCGCCCCGCTCGACGCGCTGGAGGTGCATCCCGAGCCCCAGGCCGAACTGATTGCCGCGTTGTCCGTACTGCAGAAGGAGAGGTGACCGGTGACCGCCGTCACTGACCAGGACCACACCGAGCACCACGACCGCACGGATCCCCCGGAGGGCGCGGTGGCCGCGAACAACCCGTTGCAGGAGCGTCCCGCCGCGGAGGGCGGGCGCGAGAACGGCCACCCCGGGGAGGCCGCCACCGGCGCGAACCCCGGGGAGGGGGCCGCGCAAGGGGAGCGCCAGGGCCGGGACACCACGGCCGGAGACCGCCCCGACGAGCGGGCGAGCGGCACCGCCGCGCACGCGGAGGACACCGACGGCTGCGGATCCGCGCACGAGGGCCCCGCACGCAGTACGGTCCCCCCGCGTCGCCCGGACGGCGGCCCCGACGGGGGGACGGGACCCGCCGGCGCCTGGGACGACGGGCTGATCGCGCGCCGCGTGGACGAGAACGCGGGAGCGGCCCGGTTCGCCGCGCCGGAGAGCCGGGCGCCCGTCGCGCCGGCCGTGACGTCCCTGTCGTACGACGGGCCGCTGCGGTCGCGGCTGGAGGCGCTGCGCGAACTCGTCGGGCTCTCCCGCGCCCGCCTCGACGGCAGGACGCTCGCCGAGGCGGGCCGGGTCCTGGACGAGGCCGCCGCGCGGCGCAGGCTGTCGGGCCGGCACACCGTCGTCGCCATCGCGGGCGCGACGGGCAGCGGCAAGTCGCAGCTGTTCAACGCGCTCGCCGGCGTGGCCATCTCGGAGACGGGCGTACGCCGTCCGACCACCGCCGCACCCATCGCGTGCAGTTGGAGCGACGGGGCGGCGAGCCTCATCGACCGGCTGGGCATCCCGCCCCGGCTGCGGCGGCGCCCGGTGCAGAACGGCGACGCGGACGCGCAGTTGCGCGGACTCGTCCTGGTCGACCTGCCCGACCACGACTCGGCGGCCGTCCAGCACCGCGAGCAGGTCGACCGCGTCCTCGCGCTCGTCGACGCGGTCGTGTGGGTCGTCGACCCGGAGAAGTACGCCGACGCCGTCCTGCACGAGCGCTACCTGCGGCCGATGGCGGCCCACGCCGAGGTCATGTTCGTCGTCCTCAACCAGATCGACCGGCTGCCCGGCGAGGCCGCCGAGCAGGTCCTGGACGACCTGCGGCGGCTGCTCGACGAGGACGGCATCGCCCTCGGGGAGTACGGCGAACCGGGCACGACCGTGCTGGGGCTGTCCGCGCTCACCGGGGACGGCGTCGGCGAACTGCGCGAGGCCCTCGGCCAGTTCGTGGCGGAACGCGGTGCTCCGGCCCGCCGCATCGCGGCGGACGTCGACGTCGCCGCGGCCGGGCTCCGGCCCGTCTACGCCACCCGGCGCCGGACCGGGCTCAGCGAGGAGGCGCGGGAGGAGTTCTCGGCGCGGCTCGCGGACGCGGTGGGCGCCACCGCGGCGGGCGAGGCGGCCGAACGCGCGTGGCTGCGCAACGCCAACCGCGCGTGCGGAACGCCCTGGCTGCGGCTGTGGCGCTGGTACCAGGACCACGGCGAGTCCGCCACCGGGCGGCTCCCGGCCCGCGCGCCGGCGGACGAGGAGGCCACGGCACGCCAGCGCGTCGAGCAGGCGGTGCGGACCGTGGCCGACCGGGCCTCGGCCGGGCTGCCCGCGCCCTGGGCGCAGGCGGTGCGGGAGGCGGCGGTGCGCGGCTCCCAGGGGCTGCCCGAGGCGCTGGACGAGCTCACCGCGCGCGCCGGACTGCCGCCCGGGCGGCCGCCGCGGCCGGGCTGGTGGCCGGTGGCGGTGCTCGCCCAGGCCTCCATGACGGTCCTTCAGTTCCTGGGCGGGCTGTGGCTGCTGGGCCAGATCATCGGGGTCATGTCACCGAACCTGGGAGTGCCGGTGCTGCTGATGGTGATCGGCATCGTCGGCGGCCCGCTCGTCGAGTGGAGCTGCCGGATGGCGGCCCGCGGTCCGGCGAGACGGTACGGGCAGGAGGCGGAACGACGCCTGAGGGAGGCCGCCGCCGGGTGCGGCCGGGCCCGGGTGCTGGATCCCGTGGCGGCGGAGCTGCTGCGGTACCGGGAGGTGCGGGAGCAGTACGGACGGGTGGTCGGGGCGGGCACCGCGGGGAGGTGACGCAGGGCTGGACCGGGGAGGACGCGCTGCGACAGGGGACTGCTGCTGCGGCGGGCTCGGGAGCGGGGGAACGGAGCTGCGGGACGGGGTGCTGCGGGAGGGCGCGGACGGGCCTGGGCGGGCCCGGGCGGGGCTCGGGCGGAGGAGCCGCGGCCTGGGGGCGGAGCTCGCCGCACCCGTCCGGGTGACGCGGTTTTCCACAGACGGGCGGTGGTCCACAGCGCTCGGCGGGCTCGGCCCGGCGGAGGCAGTCTGGTTCCGCGGCGACCGCGACGGACGCGGTCGCCACGGCGGCGGGCGCGAGACGCGCGGTCGCGGCGGCAGACGCAGCCGTACGGGACGGGCCCGTAGGCGCATTCCGCCCGGAGCCGGGCTCCGGGTGAGGGAGGGGTTGGCGATGAACGAGACGATGGTCTGCGCGGTCGGCAGGGTGGCGACGCAGCCGGTGTACCGGGAGCTGGCGTCCGGTCCGTCGGCGCGGTTCAGGCTGGCGGTCACCGCGCGCTACTGGGACCGCGAGAAGAGCGGGTGGACCGACGGGCACACGAACTTCTTCACCGTGTGGGCCAACCGGCAGCTCGCCACGAACGTGGGGGCCTCGCTGTCACTGGGGGAGCCCGTCGTCGTGCAGGGCCGGCTGAAGGTGCGCACGGAGGTGCGCGAGGGACAGAACTGGACCTCGGCGGACATCGACGCCGTGGCGATCGGCCACGACCTGGCGTGGGGCACGTCGGCCTTCCGGCGCGCGGGAAAGCCGGAGACGGCGTCCGCACCGGCACAGCCGGAACCCGACTGGGAGACCCCGGCCGGGCGGCCCGCCGAGGCCGGGACCCGACAGCCCTCCGGACAAGCCGCCCTGACATGACGTCACCCGGCGCCGGCCGGCCGCGCCGACCGCCCGGCGCCGGAGGAACTGCGGCCCGTCGGCGCCCGCGTACCGGACGTATCCGGGTGGATTTGTCGATAAGCCCTGCTCGCAAGGGGGTTCGGCGATAACGATTCCGAGTCGGATCGGGCACCCGGCGGTCCCGCCGGGAGGCGGGGTCCGCCACGTCCTTAGGATGCCGGGCATAGCTCTCGGGGCTGGAAGATTCTGCTGGTGGGACCGTCCCCCCACGCCAACGGGTCCTGCTCGAAAGGGAATTTGGTGTTTGCTGCGTTCTCTGCGTTGTCCGTACGCGGGCGAGGGGCGACCCGCCTCGGCGCCGCGACCCTGGTGTCCGGGCTCGCCGCCGCCGGGGCGCTGGCCGGCGCCGGACCGGCCGCCGCCCAGGAGGCGGCGCAGGGCCGGGCCGGGGCGACCGCCACCATAGGCGGGCTGAAGACGTACGGCACCGCGGTGCTGCACGGCGAGGACGGGGACCGGCAGCTGCCGGCGGGTCTGTTCGAGATGTCCGTCGAGGGCGGCGGCACCCTGCAGACGTACTGCGTCGACCTGCACAACCCCACGCAGAAGGACGCCCGCTACCACGAGACCCCCTGGAGCGGCACCTCGCTGGGCGCCAACCGGGACGCCGGCCGGATCCGCTGGATCCTGCAGCACTCCTACCCCCAGGTGAACGACCTCGCGGCGCTCGCCGAGAAGGCCGGCGTGCGCGGCGCGCTCACCGAGCAGGACGCGGCCGCCGGCACCCAGGTGGCCGTCTGGCGCTACTCCGACGACGCGGACGTCGAGGCGCTCGACCCGCAGGCCGAGCAGCTCGCCGACTACCTGGAGAAGAGCGCCCGCGACCTCCCGGAGCCCCAGGCGTCACTGACCCTCGAACCGCCCGCGGTCTCCGGCCGCCCCGGCGAACGGCTCGGACCCGTGACGGTGCGCACGAACGCGCGCGGCGTGACGGTGTCGCCCCCGGCGGACGCCGCCACCAGCGGTGTGCGCATCGTCGACGCGACCGGCAGGACCGTCACGTCGGCCGAGAACGGCAGCCGGGTGTTCTTCGAGGTGCCGCAGGACGCGGCCGCGGGCACGGCCGAACTGACCGTGCAGGCCTCGACCACCGTCCCCGTCGGGCGGGCCTTCGCCGCCGAGGGCCGCAGCCAGACGCAGATCCTGGCCGGCTCCAGCGAGTCGACGGTCTCGGCCGCGGCGGGCGCCGCCTGGGCGGCGAAGGGAGCGATACCCGCGCTGTCCGCGGCGAAGAACTGCCCCGGGGGCGGGGTGGACATCACGGCCACCAACGCGGGCGACCAGCCGTTCACCTTCGAGCTGGCCGGGACCGGGCACACCGTTGCCGCGGGCGGCTCCCGGACGGTGACCCTCCCGCTGCGGGAGGACCAGGCGTACGACTTCACCATCCGGGGGGCGGGCGGTTTCGAGCAGCGGTTCACCGGCATGCTCGACTGCCGGACGCGGGCCGCCGAGGGCGGCGCCGCCCCGCAGACCCTCGGCGAGCCGAGCCCCGCCACCGTGCCGGGCAACGCACCCTCCACCAACCTCGCCGCCACCGGCTCCTCCGAGGCCACCCCGTTGATCGCCGGCACCGCGATCGCCCTGGTCGTGCTCGGTGGCGCGGCCCTGCTCGTCGCCCGCCGCAGGCAGACCCCGCCGCGGCACTGAACGCGACGGCTCCCCGGCACACCGGCGGCGGGGACCCGGGCGACCACGGCGCGCCGACGCTCCGGTGGCCGCCCGCAGGCGCCCCGCCCCGGACCGGCCCGCCGCACCGGACGAGGGAGGGGGCGCCCGCGTCCTCCCGTCGCCCGTGCCGGTGACCCGGCCGGGCGCAGCCGGGCGCAACGGCACCGAGCAGCGGCGAAACCCCAGGTCAGGGCCGCCCGGCCGCACGCGTTTCCACCCAGGGCTGGCCGTACGGCAAGATGGGGTGTATCTGCCCACTGCCAGATTTCAAGCTGCCGGACGGTTTCTCTTGGCTGAGTTCATTTCAGCCGAGCGCCGTCCGGCGTGGTTCGTTTCGGACCCTTGCGGTACGCCTACGCTGCGTCCGAGCCGTCCGGGTATTCGTTGTCGTACGGGTCGGGAGCGGTCAGTTCGGTCACGTTCGTGACCGGAGATGTGACCGCCGATTGCTCCAGGTCGTCGACCAACTGCGCGGCCAGCGCCTTGATGCGGGCCACCCGCTCGTCACGCTGCTGCATGTCGACCTTGTGGACCGCCGGCGCGTCCAGACCGAACAGCTTCGCGCGGCGCTCCGAGATCCGTACGGCCTCCCGTACCGACTCGGTCTCACCCTTCATAGCGTGTGGCCAGACGGCCCGCAGCAGCATGTCCAGCCGCACGCCCTCGATCACGCGAAGCTGAGCCGCGGACGGGTCCGCTCGGGCCGCGAGCGCCCGCTGTACGAGCTTCCGGGCCCCCGACTTGTCCGAGTAGCCCAGCGCCGCGGCGATCTCGGAATACGTCTTCCCTTCGGCCGCCAGCTCCAGCGCCTTCACCTGCCGAGCGTCCTCGGCCAGCTTCCGCCCCATCATGCCGCCGGGACGTACGCGCCCTTGACGACCGCCTGCGGCACGTCGACCGCGAAGGCAACGCGCGTCTCGGCGAGGATCGTCAGGATGTTGCTGATGAAGTCGTTCCCGTCCGAGTCGGACATGAGGAGCGTGGCGGACTGCCGGGTGTAGAGGGTGGCCGCCTGGACGAAGTCCCCGATGAGGAACGTCCCCGCGGGGACGGCCGTGGTGACGACAGCCGGCACACCCCACAGCTGCGGGGACATGGCGCTCTGGATGTTGGTCGCCACCCGGAACGTGTCGTCCTGCGTCGTCGACAGCTCGATGTCCTGCCAGTCGGTCGGGTGGATCACCAGACCCGTGGGAGCAAACCCGGCGATCTGCGCGATGGTGATGGCCCGCCGGATGGCGTCTTCCTTGGCCATCGTCTGACCGGACCCCGGGACGTACGTGGTCAGGCCCGGGGTGTTCAGCAGGCCGAGCAGGTTGGCGCCTGCCCCGTTGCCGTTCATGAGCTGTTGGTCCAGGCGCTTCTGGAGCCCGACCATGAGCCGGTTGTTGATGTACCCCGTGAGCTGTGCGTTGTCGTCCGCGGCCTGCCTGGAGATCTTCACCCAGTGCGCGACGGTCTTGGGCGTGACCGTGCGCGTGTCCAGGTTGATGGAGGACTCCGGCTTGACCGCGCCTTCCTGCACCTCAGCGGCGGCCAGCGTGCCCGTGCCGAGGTCGACAACCTGCTCGATGGCGGACCCGCTCATGCCGGCCTGCGCGAACAGCGCGGCCACGGTGAGCGGGTAGTCGGGCTGGAGCTGCTTGATGCCGGCCGGACGCTCGACGGTGGCCACGCCCGGGGCGCCGGTCGTGATGGCGGCCCGTACGTCGACCTTGACCTTCCCGGCGTAGCCACCGCGGCGGTACGCGGCGAACTCCGGGGAGTTGCGGAAGTCCTCGGCCGTGACGCCCGCTGGTACGTGCCGTACGTCGTCGTCACCCGCGAGCGTCAGCAGCCGGTTCCGGCGGGCGCCCCGCTCGATGAGCTGCCGCACTTCGGCGGCTTCGTCGAGCAGCGCGTCGACGTCGCCGTCGAAGTTGGGGTCTTCCAGCTGCCGGGAGATGCGGTCGCGGCGCTGCTCCAGCGTCTCGGCGCCGCCCTTGATGGGGTAGATCGGCCGGCCGTTCCGGCGGAAGCCGAGAGGCTTCGGAAGGTACTGCATGGGTGTCTCCTGCAAGCCGCGGTGCGCGCTCCAGCGCGGCACCGAAGAGGGAGCGCCCTTGTTCACGGCCGGTGGCGCTACCGGCTACGCGGGGCCTGTACGAGGGTGTCCCGCTCCCGTGGCTTGTACGGGCGGTACGGGGACCCGCCGGGGCCGTCGTCCCCGCTGTAGACGGACCAGCCGCAGGGGGTACGAGGGCGGCCGGGGGCTTTCACGTCCGGTCCCGGCGGCCCGGATGAGTGGAGGGTAGATCGATTGTGCGGTGTCGTGCGGGCGGGGGCTGCAATTCGCCCTACTGGGGACACACCGACGCCCGCCCGGGCCGTCGTCGGACGGGCGTCGGGCGGGCGTCAGGTGAGCAGAGGCGGGCGTCAGGCGGCCGTCTGGAAGCCGTCGTGACGGGCGACGACGGGCGACGACGCCCCGTCGAGGGCGAGCAGCAGCCAGGCCAGCGTCAGCGGCAGTGCGTCCGCTTTCCGCTCGTTGCACGGCGCGCAGGCCAAGACGAGGTTCCGCGGCCGGCTCATCCGCCACACGCTCCACGGGATGTAGTGGTCCAGGGTCGCGCTGCTCAGGTCCCCGGGCGGGAACGGCGTCCGGCAGTAGTGGCAGTGCGCCCCGTCCCGCTGCGCCACGTAGGCCAGGATCGTCCGGCGGGTCTGGCCGGTGAGCGGGCAGCCCTTGCGGCGGCTCACTGCTCGGCCGCCGGGGGCTCGGGGGTGCTCTGCTCGGCCGCGTCCAGGACGGCGAGCGCGGCCCGGATCGCCTGCTCCAGCTCGCCGATGCGGGCGCCGAGGTTGCGCACGAACCCGCTGTCGATGCGGTGCCGGCCCGGTTCGGCGGGCGGGAGCGCGCCTCGCAGGATGCGTGCGGCCAGGGCGAGCGCCTGCGTCTCGCTGATCATCGGTCGCCCTCCTTCCCCTGCTGCGCCGCACGGCGTGCCTCGCTCAGCATCGTGAACTGCCGGCCCACCGGGGCGCTGCTGTCGATCTGCGGCCAGTCGCCGTCACACCAGGCGGCGAGCTCGACGACGACGCGCAGGCCGTCGACGAGAACCACCGTCTTGCAGTGCGCGGCCGGGCTGCCCTCGGCCGGGGCGGGTCGCCCGCGCAGCGCTGCGCGGGCGACGGAGACCAGGGCGGACTGGATGGAGGGCAGAGCCTCGGCGAAGTCGTTCGGGGTGCTCATGCCTGCTGCCCTCCGATGCGCTCGATGCGGACCACGGTCGTGATGCGCACGCCGCGGGTGACCCGCTCCCTCCGGTCTTCGGTGAGGGTGTCGAGCGGGTTCACGTCGAGCGACGACACGTAGTCGTCGAGCGTCTCCAGCGCCATGGCGTGGGTGGCGGCCACGTACTCGCGGGCCTGGGTAGGGTTCTGCATGGGTCGGTCCTCCGGTTGGGTCGGAAGGGCTGATCAAGGCGTCGTCGCGGTGTTCGCGCACTGCGGCGGCGCCGTCCTGCGTTTGGTGCGGTGTGCACCTAACCCCTTCTGAGAGGGGGCGGGCGGCCGGTAGATGTTGGGGTAGACGGCCGGTAGATGAGCGGTAGATCCGCAGGTAGATGGGGTGGTAGATGCCCCGACGGTGGGGGAGGGGAGGGGTTGTCGATCAAGGGGCGTCGGGCAGGTGGTCGGCCGGGTCCATGCCGGCCGCGACGAACGCCCGGGCCAGCGCGGCGTACTCGGCCCGCAGGGCTTCCCGCTCCAGGGCGAGCAGCCCGTCGAGGGCCCGCCAGTCGGCGGGCGTCGCCCGGGCCGCCAGGGCGAGCGTCGAGGACGACGCGGCCCCCTGCTCCCCCAGCGCGGCGTACAGCGCGCTCACGAGCGCCGAGTCGACCGGCTGCGCACCCCGCTCGGGGACACCGTTTTGCCCCGGTTCTACGTCCATGGGTTCGCTGTCCTTTCCCAATCCACCCGCATTGACCTGCGGGTTTCGGTTGCTGGTCACGTTCTTGGTCACCTTCACCCCACTCGGGGGCGTGTCCGGGCCATCTGGTGTCCGGACGGGGCTGTTGGTTGTGGGGCAGTTGGTCAGCACATGACGTGCCGGTCGTTGCCCTGCTGAGCCCATACGGGGTCAAGGGGGTTGCCGCATCCGGCGCAGTTCGGTCCGGTCGACACCACCGGTCCCCTCCCGAGAGAGGAGGGGGGGACCGCCGGTGTGGGGGGTGTGGTCCTGCCCGGTCCCGGAAGCGGCCCGGGACCGGTCTCATCTGCCGTTTCAGTGGGTCCGGTCCCGGAGTTCAGGACCGGAAGTGTTACCGGCGGGTAGGACCGGTTGGCGGACCGGTCCTTCCGGATGCGGGCAACCTCGGTCAGCTTGTCGTTCCCGGCCCGGACGCCGAGGCGCTGGCACTCCTCGGCGAGGCGCCGACGACCGTAGTCGTTGGGGACGCCGGCCGCGTCGAGGCGAGCGACGATCCACTCGACGGTGCCCTCGGCCGGGGGGCGGGCGGGGGAAGCGTCGAGGGGTTCCAGGACCAGGGACGTGACCGGGCGTCCGTCGGGCTTGTACTCGCCGTCGAGACTGATCTTCCGCAACTGGAAGTCCAGCCCGTCGTCCTGGTCCTCGTCCTTCTGCTTCCCGGACTTGATCGTGAGGACGGTGTTCGACAGCCGGTCTCCCTTCCGCGTGATCTTCACCTCCGACTGCAACGCGGCCTTCACCGCGCTGGAGCCGCGGCCGTGCTCGCCGACGTGGCCCGTGTGGTGTACGACCGCCACGCACGCGCCCGTGGCGGTGCGCAGCTGGTCCATGCGGTCGACGACCTGCCCCATCTCCTTCGCGGAGTTCTCCTCGATGCCCTGCGTCACCCGGGCCTGCGTGTCGATGCCGATGAGCGCCGGCCGGATCCTCCGCATCACCTCGATGAGCACGTCCCACTCAGGGCTCATGGCCTGCACGGGCCGGGGCAGGAACAGCACGTTGGCCATGTGGAGACCGTGGTGCTGCTCCCACGCCCGGACGCGCTTGCGAATGCCCTGCTCGCCCTCGGCGACGAGGTAGACGACGGTTCCCTGTCGGACGTACTGGCCGTGCCACTTCCGCCCGGTGCCGACGTGCCCGCACATGTCGAGCAGCACGAACGACTTGAAGGTGCCGGACGGGCCGACGAACCGGGCCAGGGTGTTCAGGGCCAGCAGGTCGCCTACTAGCGGCTCCAGGGGCGGAATCTTGTCCAGGCCGTCCGAGTCGAGCAGTTCACCGAGCAGAGCGTTGACGCTCGCCTCGAAGTACTCCTCTGACGACATGGTCTCGGGGTCGGGCCTCCGGTGTTCTTCCGGCAGCCACAGGCGCCCCGGGGACGGGGCCGCCGACGGGGCGTCGAGGCGTCGACGCTGGTAGACGGGCGTCGACGCCTCGTCGTCGGGCGTCGTCGGGGCGAGCGACGGCGAGGCGTCGCGGGCCGGGACGTGCCGGCTCGCTCCCCTCGGCCACGCTCCGGGGCGCCGTGGTTCGTCGATCACTTACGCGAGATCCGTTCGAGGTTGGACGCCTCCCGGTACCGGGGACAGCAGGCGTCGCGGGGGGTTACGTCGAGTCGGGCCTGTACCTCTTCGAGCGTCCAGCCGTTGGCCATCAGCGCGTTGGCGTGGGCCCTCAGCTCGGCCTCGGTCAGCCCGTACGTGCTGGGGCCGTCGGGCTTCACCAGGGCGTCCAGGGGGTCCCGGTGGCCGGACGGAAGGGGCGGGGTACGGTTCGCCGCCAGGCGGCGGCGCCGAAGCGCCGCCGCCACGTCGAACGCTTCGCCCTTCACCCGCGCGCCTCGTAGTCGTCGGCGGCGATCTCGTCCGCGCGGTCGCACAGCGCCTCCAGCCGGGCCGCGAAGCCGCGCATCTCCGCGACGATCTCGCGGGCCTTGGCCGGGGTGACGGTGCCGGTCGACGTGCCGTAGTGGAACCACAGCTCCGTGAACCGGCCGTCGACCGTCCCACCGGGCCCGAACAGGCCGTCCTCCTGCTGTACGGGCGCCAGGCGCTTCCAGTCGGTGACGACGACCTCGGCGGCGAACAGCGGTGTCTGCGCGTTCTCGGAGTCGCTGGCGATGTCGTCGATGTCCCGGGCGGCCGACTCGACCGGGGCGGTGCGCCAGGCGCCCAGGCCCTCGTCGTAGGTGAGGGTGCGCTGCGCCTCGGTCAGCAGGCCGGCGGGCTCGGCGAGGAGCGCGGCCACCGCCGGGTACTGCTCGGCGATGTAGCGGTCCGCGGACTTGATGGCGGCCTGCTGCTCGGCGGCCTCGTCGCCGACGAGGAACGGCACACGGCCGGTCGGCGCGGTGGCGGTCAGGCGGGGGAGGGTCGTACGCTTCGGCATTGGAGCTCCAATCGACGGCGGCGCAACGGGTGTGCGAGACCCGCGCCGCCGTTCGGCTGTTCAGGACTGGACGGTGGAAGGCGCTTCGAAGGACGGGATCGGGGCGGCCACCTCGGTCCCGTCGTCGTTCCGGGCGTGGTCGAGCCCGAGCAGGCGCCGCAGTTCGGCGGTGGGGATGAAGAGGCGCCGGCCGATACGGATGCTCGGCAGGTCACCCCGCTTCATCGCGTTCCACGTGGCCGTGGGGCGGAACTGGTCGGGCATCGCGGCGCACAGTTCTTCCCTGGTCATCAGCGGTTTCTCTTCCGCTGAGGGGAGCACGCCGCGCCCCGCACTCGTTCGCTGCGGTTCGTTTCGCATGCCTTGAACGTACGCTAGTTGTCAGCTAGTTTCAAGGTGTTCACACAAGCAGGATTTAGAGGGGGGCGGGTGACGTATACACAAGCGGTAAACCCGGTAGCCTTGCGCCATGACCGTGGACACGCCGTTTCCGCACCTCACGCGCCTTTCCCGCAGGTGGGCCGCCCTCGTGCTGTACGCCGTGGCGCACGGCGACGCGCAGCCGGTCGACGTCTCGGTCCGGCTGCTGCCGGACTGCGACTGCCCGAAGGACTGTCCGCACACCGCGGAGTACCGGGACTACCTCGAGCGGCGCGCGGCGTACGAGGAGCAGGGCGTGCCCGTGACGCCGGTCGAAGTGCTGGCGCCGGAACCGTGCGGCTGTCCGGACGTGCCCGCCGTCACCTGCCCGCACGTGCCGGCCGCCCGGGACTTCCTGGGCGGCCTGGAGATCCGCGAGTACGCGGCGACGATGGCGCTCGACGACGTACCGCCCGGCGGTCTGGCGCAGCGCACGCTCAACTCCCTGTCCTTGGAGGAAGGGCGGAAGCGGGTGCGCTCGCAGCTCATGGGGGTGTCCGTCGACCAGACGTCGCCGGCGGTCCGCGAGCGTCTCCGGAAGACGTACGCGGACCGCCTGGCGGAGCCGGTGAAGCGTCAGGGACGGCCCGCGCGGGACCCGTTGGAGGCGCTGCGCCAGTGTGCGGCCGTAGAGGACGGGTACGCCCGCGGGCTCACTCTTGACCAAATCGCGGACGGGCTGGGCACGTCGCGCAGCAAGCTGAAGGGCGCCCTCGACTGGGCGCGGCAGCAGGAACCACCACTGTTCAGCACCCCCGGGCGGGGCCGCCGTGGCGGCGCGCTCACGCCCGAGGGGCGCACCCTCCTTGCCGAGTTGGGGGGTGCCGACAAGGAGGAGTGACAGGCCGATGGCCGAAGCGAAGACGCCCCGGCGACGGGGCTGGGGGGAAGGCTCCGTTCAGGAGTACGAGACGAAGGCCGGCAAGCGGTGGCTGATCGTCTACCCGTACAAGGACCCGCAGACCGGCCAGCGGAAGCAGGCGAAGCGCCGCGGCTTCACGTCGCCGACGAAGGCGGCCAGGGAGCTGCGCGCGAAGCTGGCCGAAGTCGCGGCCGGCACGCACCGGAAGCCGGTCCGGCTCACCTTCCGGGACTACGCCCTGACCAAGTGGTTGCCCTCCCGTACGCGCCGGGAGTCGACCAACGCCGGGTACCGCGACATCCTGGAGCAGTACGTCTTCCCGGTGATCGGCGGGAAGCAGCTTGACGAGATCACCTCTGGCGATCTGGAGCGCGTCTACGCCCGACTGCGGGCCTGGAAGTCGACCGCCCGGGGCCGGAAGGGTCAGCCGCTCTCGCTGGCCACGCAGGCGCAGGCTCACGCGATCCTGTCCACCGTGTTCGGCTACGCCGTGCGGAAGGGCGACATCGTGTCGAACCCGGCGCTCGCCGTCGACGACCCGCCCCGGGCCGGGAAGGTCGAGCGGTCCGTGTGGACCGTGGCACAGGCCGGCATCTTCCTGCGCGCCACCAGCTCCCACCGCCTCGCCGCGGCGTGGCGCCTGCTGCTCGCCACCGGCCTGCGCCGCGGGGAGCTGCTGGGGCTCACCTGGGACGCGGTGGACCTGGAGCGCGGGGAGCTGCGTGTCCGGCGGACGTGGATCGTCGTCAAGGGCGTGTGCCAGTGGTCGAAGCCCAAGACGGCCGCCGGTCACCGTACGGTGCCGCTCGACGGGGGGACGGTGGCCGCTCTGAGGGCCCACCGCGCGGCGCAGGCGGCCGAGCGCCTGCGGATCGGTGCCGGGTGGCAGGACAAGGATCAGCGCGTCTTCACGGACCCCGTGGGGGCGCCGCTGCACCCGGAGACGTTCTCGATGTGGTTCCGGGACCTGGCCACCGCGCACGGCCTGCCGCGGATCAGGCTGCATGAGCTGCGTCACACGTACGCCACGATGCAGCTGGAGACCGGGGAGAACGTCGTCACGGTGTCGGCTCTGCTCGGCCATGCCAACCCGGCGATCACCCGGAACATCTACCAGCACGTCCTCGACGAGACGGCCCGGAAGGCAAACGACAAGGTCGGGGCGCTGCTCGACGCCCCGACCCTCGGCACTGCTACCGGCTGATGTGACCGGGATGTGACCGCCCCCCTTGCGGTGCGGCAAGATGGGGGTATCTGACCTGCCTCACAACCCACGCCGGACGGTTTCTCTTGGCTGAGTTCATTTACACCATGCGCAAGGCGCGCAAGGCGCACGGCGACAAGGTGATTCTCGACGACGTCACCCTGAACTTCCTGCCGGGTGCCAAGATCGGCGTCGTCGGTCCGAACGGTGCCGGTAAGTCCACCGTCCTCAAGATCATGGCCGGGCTGGAGCAGCCGTCCAACGGCGACGCCTTCCTGACCCCCGGCTACAGCGTCGGCATCCTGCTGCAGGAGCCGCCGCTGAACGAGGAGAAGACCGTCCTGGAGAACGTCCAGGAGGGCGTCGCCGAGATCAAGGGCAAGCTCGACCGGTTCAACGAGATCGCCGAGCTGATGGCCACCGACTACTCGGACGCGCTCCTGGAGGAGATGGGCAAGCTCCAGGAGGAGCTCGACCACGCGGAGGCCTGGGACCTCGACGCCCAGCTCGAGCAGGCCATGGACGCCCTGGGCTGCCCGCCCGGCGACTGGCCCGTCACGAACCTCTCCGGTGGTGAGCGCCGCCGCGTCGCGCTGTGCAAGCTGCTGCTGGAGCAGCCCGACCTGCTGCTGCTCGACGAGCCCACCAACCACCTCGACGCCGAGTCCGTGAACTGGCTGGAGCAGCACCTGGCCAAGTACGCGGGCACCGTCGTGGCCATCACCCACGACCGGTACTTCCTGGACAACGTCGCCGAGTGGATCCTGGAGCTCGACCGCGGCCGCGCCTACCCCTACCAGGGCAACTACTCCACCTACCTGGAGACCAAGGCCGCCCGCCTCAAGGTCGAGGGCCAGAAGGACGCCAAGCGGCAGAAGCGCCTCAAGGAAGAGCTCGAGTGGGTGCGCTCCAACGCCAAGGGGCGCCAGGCCAAGTCCAAGGCGCGTCTGGCCCGCTACGAGGAGATGGCCGCCGAGGCCGACAAGATGCGGAAGCTGGACTTCGAGGAGATCCAGATCCCGCCGGGGCCGCGCCTGGGCAACGTCGTCGTCGAGGTGGAGAACCTCGGCAAGGCCTTCGGCGAGAAGGTCCTCATCGACGACCTCAGCTTCACGCTGCCGCGCAACGGCATCGTCGGCGTGATCGGCCCGAACGGCGCCGGCAAGACCACCCTGTTCAAGATGATCCAGGGACTGGAGCAGCCCGACTCCGGCAGCATCAAGGTCGGCGACACCGTCAAGATCTCCTACGTCGACCAGAGCCGCGAGAACATCGACCCGAAGAAGACGCTGTGGGAGGTCGTCTCCGACGGGCTCGACTACATCAACGTCGGCCAGGTCGAGATGCCGTCCCGGGCGTACGTGTCCGCGTTCGGCTTCAAGGGCCCGGACCAGCAGAAGCCGGCCGGCGTGCTCTCCGGCGGTGAGCGCAACCGCCTCAACCTGGCGCTCACCCTCAAGCAGGGCGGCAACCTGCTGCTCCTCGACGAGCCGACCAACGACCTCGACGTCGAGACCCTGTCGTCGCTGGAGAACGCGCTGCTGGAGTTCCCCGGCTGCGCCGTGGTCGTCTCCCACGACCGGTGGTTCCTGGACCGCGTCGCCACGCACATCCTCGCCTACGAGGGTGACTCCAAGTGGTTCTGGTTCGAGGGCAACTTCGAGTCGTACGAGAAGAACAAGGTCGAGCGGCTCGGCCCGGACGCGGCGCGCCCGCACCGTGCCACCTACAAGAAGCTGACCCGGGGCTGATCGATCTTGCGGTACACCTACCGCTGCCCGCTGCGCTGGGCGGACATGGACGCGTACGGCCACGTCAACAACGTGGTGTTCCTGCGCTACCTGGAGGAAGCCCGCATCGACTTCCTGTTCCGCCCGGACAAGGACTTCCAGCAGGGGTCCGTGGTGGCGCGCCACGAGATCGACTACAAGCGGCAGCTCGTCCACCGGCACGCGCCGGTGGACATCGAGCTGTGGGTCACGGAGATCAGGGCGGCGTCCTTCACGCTGGCCTACGAGGTCAAGGACGGCGACCAGATCTACGTCCGGGCCTCGACGGTGATCGTGCCGTTCGACTTCGAGGCGCAGCGGCCGCGCCGGATCACCGAGGAGGAGCGGGAGTTCCTCCGGGAGTACATGGACGACGCCGACGCCGACGGCGCCGACAGTGCCGAAAAGAGGAAGGCCGTCGCCGCATGACGGTGCTCCACCTCGCCGACGAGGGGGAGGCGGCGGATCTCGCCGCCTTCCTCTCCCGGCTGCTCCACTACGACCGCGGAGCCGCGGTGCGTCTGCAGGCGGCGGGGACCGCCCTCGCCGTCTTCGGCCGGCCGCCGTCCTTCGAGGTGCTGGCGGTCCGCGCGGTGCGGCTCGCCAAGCCGTACGAGAACGGGCTCGACGTCACGCTCGACGCGACGGTCTCCGCCGGTGAGCTGCTGGAGTCGGTGGACGAGCAGGCCGCCACGGCCGCGGTGCCGGCGGCGGTGACCGGCCCGCCGTGGGCGGGCGTGCTGCCGCCGCGCGGCGGCTGGCGGCCCGAGCCGGGACTCCCGGCGCCGGACGCCCTGCCGGCGCTGGTCGCCGCCGCGGTCGCCGAGTTCCGCTCCCGTACCCGGGAGCTGACGCCCGAGCGGCGCACCCGGGCCGAACTCGACCGGATCGGGCACGAGATCTGGTCCCGCACGGTCGGTGAGAGCGGCCTTCCGGTGCGGGCGGTGCACGCCGCCCAGTCGCTGGGTTTCCTGCGGCCCGCGGGCGGAGGCGGGGCGGAGCTGTTCTCCTCCGGCGCGTGGCTCCGGCTGCGCACGCCGTACGGGTCGGTCGCCGTACGCCGGGCGGGAGCGGGTGCGCTGGGTCTCAGCGTGCGCTGACCGTACGCCCCCGTCCCGGCCTCGGGCGAGGGCCGCCCCGGCCGCGGCCGGGGCGCCGGATCAGTCCGGGGTGTTCACCATCGAGGCCGCCGCGTACGTCAGGTAGTTCCACAGCGTCCGCTCGTGCTCCTCGGACAGGCCGAGTTCGTCCACGGCGACCCGCATGTGCTTCAGCCAGGCGTCGTGCGCCGCCCGGTCGACGGTGAAGGGGGCGTGCCGCATCCGCAGGCGGGGGTGGCCGCGGTTGTCGCTGTAGGTCGTCGGGCCGCCCCAGTACTGGATGAGGAACAGCGTCAGACGCTCCTCGGCCGGGCCGAGGTCCTCCTCCGGGTACATGGGCCGCAGGACCGGGTCCTCGGCGACTCCCTCGTAGAAACGGTGGACGAGCCGACGGAAGGTCTCCTCACCGCCGACCTGCTCGTAGAAGGTCTGCTCCTGAAGCGTGCCGCGCCGAATCTCTTTCACGCCGTCCATGGTCTCAGACGCCGGGACCGAGGACTGCGGGCTTAGGACCACCGGGACATGCGGGGGGACGGGACACCCGGGGTCCGGGGCACCCGAGGTCCGGGACACCCGAGGTCCGGGGCACCCGAGGTCCGGGACGCCGGAGCGGCCGCGCCCCCGCCGGCCGCTCGTACCGTGGAGACATGGACGGGCACGCGATCGACGAGGACGGCAGCGTCGGCGGCGACCTCACCGGCCTCGCCGCCGCCGCGCGGGCGGCGCTGGTGCGGGAGATCGACGCGAGTGGCGCCTGGGCCGCCGACCCCGTGTGGCGGGAGGTGTTCGCCGCGGTGCCGCGCCACCTCTTCGTGCCGTACTACTACGTCGTCACCGCCGGCGGCTACGAACGCCGGTGGGGCCAGAACCCCGATCCCCGGGCGCGCGAGCGGTGGCTGCGCGGCGTCTACGAGGACACCCCGCTGGCGACGCGGCTGCGCGACGGGGAACTGCTCTCCTCCAGCAGCCAGCCGTCCCTGATGGCGGCGATGCTGGCCGAGCTGCGGGTGGAGGACGGCGACCGGGTCCTGGAGATCGGCGCGGGCACCGGCTACAACGCCGCCCTGCTCGCCCACCGGCTGGGCGACGACGACCTGGTCACCACCGTCGACCTGGACCCGGAGATCACCGAGTCGGCCCGCCGGCACCTGGCCGCCGCCGGTCACCGCCCGGTCGTCGTCACCGCGGACGGCGCGCGCGGGGTGCCCGAACGCGCCCCCTTCGACCGGATCATCGCGACCTGCGCCCTGTCCTCGGTCCCGCGCGCCTGGCTCGCCCAGTGCCGCCCGGGCGGCCGGATCCTCACCCCGCTCGCCACCGGCCTGGCCGTGCTCACCGTGCACGACGCCGAGCACGCCGAGGGGCGTTTCCTGTCCACGCCCGCCTACTTCGTGCCGCTGCGCGGCCAGGGCCGGCCCGGGCCGGACGCGCCGGCCCTGGGCGGGGTGCCCCACCGGGCCGGGGAGAGCGACGCGTTCCGGTTCCTGCTGGCCCTGACCCGCGGCAGCCTCGACCCGCAGGAGGCGTACGCGCTGTGGGAGGGCGAGGGCATGCCGCAGCGGGAGCGCTACGGCATCACGGTCGGCGGCGGGCGCGAGTGGGCGTGGCTGGACGACCCGGAGGGGCCGTACGTCTGGCCCCTCCCGGCCTGAGCCGGACCTCAGCTCCTGCGAATCGTGATCGTCGTCCAGGCGCCCACGTGCACCCGGTCCCCGTCCTGCAGCGGTACCGGCACGAACGGCGTGATCGGCTCCTCCGAGCCGTTGACCGTGGTGCCGTTGGTGGAGTTCTGGTCGACGATCGCCCAGCTGCCGTCCGGCTGCTGGACCAGTACGGCGTGCTGGTGGGAGACGCCCGGGTCCTCCGGCGGCACCGACAGGTCGATGTCGGGGGTGTCGCCGGTGGAGTGCCGGCGCCGGCCGATGGTGACCTGGTTGCCGGTGAGCGTGCGCTGCTGCTCGGGCGAGTACGCGGGCAGGTTCAGGCCCGCGGCCTCCGGGCCGGAGCGCTGCATCATCGCCATGAAGTACTCGCGGTCCGGGCCGATCGTGGCCGTCCAGGTCGCCGGCTGCCGCGGCTGCTGGGGTTGCTGCGGGAAGCCGCCGGGGCCGGGAGGGGCCTGGGTGGTGCCGGGCGGCGGGAAGCCGTAGCCGCCGCCGTGACCGGGACCGGGGCCGTGCGGACCGCCGGGGCCGCCGGGACCGCCGGGGCCGCCGGGACCGGTGGACGACGGCGGGGAGATCACCCAGTCGTCGTCACCGCCGCCGTAGGGCGGGCCGCCCGGCTGCGGGCGCCGGGTCTCCTGCGGGAACCCGGGCGGGGCCGGCGGGCCGGACTGCTGGAACCCGTGCGGACCGCCCCCGGGCCCGCCGGGTCCGGGCGGCGGCGGACCCGGCCGCGACGGGTCGGCACCGAATCCGTGCGGCCCCTGCGGGCCGGGCCGGCCGGAGGGCTCCGAGGGGTCGCCGCCGAAGGGCGGGCCCGGCGGGATCGGCTCGGCCGGCCGGTTCACCTGCGAAGGGCGGGAGCCCTGGTACTCGTAGGGGTCACCGCCGCCGTAGGACGGGGCCGGGCCCGGCTGCTGCTGGAAGCGCACGCCCGGGCCGGGCGCCGGCGGGCGCGGCGCGGCGGGGGTGTAGGAGGTCGCCGTGTTGGTCAGGAAGTTCCACCGGCACTCCTCGCAGAAGGGCGCACCGCCCTCGCGGGGCGTGCGGCACTGCGGGCACAGCTCCGGCTCGGCGGACCGGTGCGGGGGCCCGCCGGGACCACCGCCGGGGCCCCCGGGACCGCCCTGCCCACCGGGGCCGCCGGGCGGCGGGAAGCCGTAGCCGCCGGGCGGGGGCGGCGGGGGAGGAGGCGGGGGCACGGCACCCGCCATGCGGTGACCACAGACCTCGCACCAGTCGTCGGAACCCGACTGGTGTCCGTTCGGGCAGGTCGGCATGTCGGCGCTTCCCCCTCTCCTCTCCGGTCGCGTCGACCGGGTTTCTCCCACCCCGAGGGGCCGGGCTCGTCGTTGTTCCAGGGTCCGTCTGGCTCTGTCTACGTCACTTCTTCACGCGAACGGTCTTGGTGGACCGGGTCTCGAGCGTCATCTCGTCGGCCTCCTCGACCTTCGCCTTCAGTCGCACAGTACCTGTCGCGGCATCGACCACGTCCACCACCTTCGCAAGCAGTTTCGCAGTATCCGCGTTGCCGGACGCGCCGGCGAGCTGGACGGCCCGGCCCAGTTTGGCCGTCGCTCCGTCGATATCTCCCGCTTTGCGCAGATCGAGCCCTTGCTGGATGGCCCGTGCCAGTTCGGCTTGCCCGGTGTAGTGGGCGACCTGGGGGTTGATCGAGGTGGAGGCGGCCAGGTCGTCGGTCCACACGGCCCGGACCAGGCCCTGCGCGCCGAGGTTCCGGACGCCGCCGTCGGGCTGCGGGACGACCAGGGAGACACGGGCGGCGAGCATCTCCTGCCCGAGGCCCGCGGGCGGCACCTCCACGCAGAGGTGGTAGTCGCGGGACTCGTCCCCCCAGGAACCCAGGGGGTAGTCGCCGGCGCGCGGACCCGCCTCGGTGCGGCGGCCGGTCAGGTCCTCGACGGTGGGCGCGACCTGCTTGACGAACCTCACAGTGGTGCCCACCGGCGTCCACAGCCGCAGGGAGACGTCCGCGACCTCCTTGCCCATCGCCGTCTCCATCATCCGCGTGAAGTCGGCGGCGAGACCGGCCGGGTCGGCCACGATGTCGGCGGTGCCGAGCAGGGCGGAGGCGATCCCTGTGACTTCTTTCACTTCCCAGTCGGTGCCCACGCCGCGCGCGTCGCAGGTGAACCGGCCGGCGCACGCGTCGAGGGCGGCCCTGAGGGCCTCCGGCGACTCGTGCTCGTTGCGGCCGTCGGTGAGCAGGATGCCGTGCCGGATGGTGACGTCCGCGCCGGACAGCAGGCGGTCGGCCAGCCGCAGCCAGGTGCCGATGGCCGTGCCGCCGCTCGCACCGAGCGTGCGCAGCGCCTGTTTGGCCTGGCCGCGGGTGGTGGCGTCGGCGACCGCGAGGCGCCCGCCGCCCGGGTAGACCTCCTTGGCCTCGTGCGTGCCGCCGATCACCGCGAAGTGCACGCCGTCGCGCAGGGTGTCGATCGCGGCGGCCGTGGCGTCCCGGGCGTTGCGCATCTTGGCCGGCGGGTAGTCCATCGACCCCGAGCAGTCGACCATGAGGGCGACGGCGGCGGAGGGGCCCCGGCCCGGCGCGTGGAGGCGGGGCGCCGCGACCGCGCTCCCGAGCGTGCCGCCCCCGGTCGCGGTCACCGTGACGACGGCGTTGACCTCACGGCCGCCCTCCGGCAGGTACTCGTTCTGGTAGACGTCCACCGAGAACTGCGGCACGTTCGGCTTCGAGAAAATGGCCATGCCTGCTTCGATCCCCCTGGGAAGCGCCCCGCCGGAGCAGGGCGGCGACGGTGTGCGGACCGGTCCCCTCCGGTCCGCTGAGGCGTCCCCGTACGCGGCCTCAGGCCGATCCTGCCCCCTGCGGCAGGGCGGGGAACGGCACGACGGCCACTGTTACGTTGTCGTGGCCCCCGCCGTCCAGGGCGTGGCCGACCAGCACCCGCGCGCCGTGCAGCGGGCGCGCGGCGGCGTCCGGGGGCACCGCGGCGGCCATCTCCTCGGCCGCCTCGGCGTAGTTCCACAGGCCGTCCGTGCACACCACCACCACACCCGGCCGGTCGGGCTTGAAGGACGCGGTGTGGGGATCCAGTTCGTAGGCGTCCGCGCCGAGCCAGCCGGTGATGGCGTGGGCGCGTTCGTCGGCGTACGCCTCGGCCTCGCTCATCAGGCCCGCGGCGACCATCTGCGCGGCCCACGAGTCGTCCTCGGTGAGCCGGGCCGGGGGCGCGCCGCGGTCCGCCGGCACCCAGTAGACGCGGCTGTCGCCGACCCAGCCGACGACCAGCAGGCCGCCCGCCACCACGGCGCCGACCAGGGTGCAGGCCGGGGCGTTCTGGTGCGGGGCGTGCTCCTGCGCGGTGGCCGGCTCGCCGGCCAGGGAGTCGACGGCGCGGGCGGCGGCGACGATCGCGTCGTGCATGGCCTGCTGCGGGTGCGTGCCCCGCTCCAGGGCGGCCAGCAGCGACTCCCCGGCCGCCTGCGACGCCGCGTGCGAGGCCTCGTCGGGGCGGGTCGCCGAGGACACGCCGTCGCAGACGATCGCCACGGAGGCGGGGGAGCCGTCGGGCAGCGCGGTGCAGCCGATGGCGAACGCGTCCTCGTTGCGGTGGTGGCGCAGGCCGCGGTCGCTGACCGCGGCGACCGGGCCGCACTCCTGCTCCATGTGGTCCCGTTCGCGCGGCTGGGCGTGGCCGCAGTTCTCGCAGTAGCCGTCGGCGTCGACGCGGCCCGCGCGGCAGGCGACGCAGACGGTGCCGCCCGCCGCGGCGGGCGGCACCGCCGGCCCGGCGGCCACCCGCGGGTCCGGGGCCTGGAGCGGGTACTCGTCGGGCTGTTCCGGGTGCGCGCCGGGCCGGGCCGCGGGTGCGGCGGGCTGTTCCGGGTGCGCGCCGTGCGCGGGCTCCTGCTGCGGCGGCCGGTCGAAGCGCACCCCCGGGGCCGCGGGCGCCGGAGCGCCGGAGTGCGGCGGTACGGAGGCGTCCGCGGGCGGGGGGACCGGCGGGGCCGGGGGCCGCGGCGGGAGCGGGGGAGGAGGCACCGGTGCGCCCGGCAGCGGCGGTACGGGGGGCACCGGGGCGCCCTGCGCCGGGGCTGGGGCCGGGGTGTGCCCGGCGTCCGGCGGGTACGGCTGTCGCGGCGCGGCACCCGGCGGGACCGGGACCTGCGGCGGGACCGGAGGCGGTGCCTGCGGGGGCAGGGCGGGGCCGCCCGGGGCCGCTCCCGGCAGGTGCGCCGGGGCGGGCGCTCCGAAGCCGGCCGGGCCGGCGGCGCTCCACGGCGCACCGGCGGGTGGCGGTGACGGCTCGGGGCCTTCGCCGCCCGGCGAGCCCGCGGGCGCCGGGCCGTTCATGGCGATCGTCGGGTCGTCCTCCGGTCGTGCGGGCACCGCGGACAGGTCGTATCCACAGGCACCGCAGAAGCGGTCGCCCGACTCGAGGGGTTCCTCGCAGTTCGGGCAGGCGGACAGCCGGGGCATCTGCGACATCAACTACACCCACGTCCGGGGGCGGTAACGATTGGCACGTTCCACCAGGTCGATCCTCTCCTCGCCGCCCCGTGCGAGCCGGGCCAGCGTGCGGTACGAACGTTCCAGGCCGAAACGCAGCCCCCGCTCGTCCAGGCCGCTGCCGAGCAGCGTCCGTCCCCCGGCGGCGGTGGGGGCGGAACCCTGGCCACCGGAGAGTACCCAGTCCAGCGCGCTGCCGAGGACTTCGGTGGCCAACTGCTCGCGGCGCGCCGGGTCCAGACCGTACGCCTCCAGCGCCTCCACCTGAGCGGCGGCGGCCGTCAGGTCGTCCAGGAACGGTCCGTCACCGGCCGCGGCGGTGCGCTGCCGCAGCCGCGCCCGGACGGCGGCCACGCGTGCGGCCGTGTAGTGGATGGACGACTCCGGCACCGACTCCAGCGTCCGTACGGCGCCCCGCCGGTCGCCGGTCGCGAGCTGGACGCGGGCCAGGCCGAACGCGGCGCCGACATGGCTCGGGTCGGTCGCCCACACCAGCCGGTAGTACTCGGCGGCGTTGTCGGGCTGCCCCAGCACCTCCGCGCACAGGCCGAGCGCCAGCTTGGGCGCGATCTCGCCGGGGAAGGCGTCGTAGACCGCGTCGAAGGCGAGGGCGGCGCCCTCGTGGTCACCGGTGACCAGGGCGGCCACGCCCCGGTACCAGACCACCCGCCAGTCGTCGGGCCGCTCCGTCTCCAGCGTCACCAGCGCCCGCAGCGCGGCGTCCGGGTCGTCCGTCTCCAGCAGGGCCCGGATCCGCCGCAGCCGGGTCTCCACCGACGGGGCCGCAACGGCCGCGAGGACGCCGAGCAGCTCGGCCGGCGCGGACGTCGTCAGGCCCGCCAGGAAACCCGCGTCGGGGTCGGACGGGTCCACCCGGGGAACGGGCAGGGCCAGGGCGGCGGCGGGAGCGCGGACGGCCGCGACCAGGCCCCGCGCGCCGCCGGCGGGGGCCGGGGAGCCGGCGGGCGGGGACGCGGCCGCTCCTGTCCCGCCGCGCACCGCCCGCGCCCCCAGCCGCGACACCTCACCGTCCAGATTCGGGAACAACTCCGTGTCGGCCGGCCGCAGTTCGGGCCCGAACAGGGTGGACAGGGCGGGCCGGGCGCGCCCTGTCCGGACCGACACCACCTCGCGCAGCACACCCGTCAGCTGCTCGCTCATCTCCTGCGCGGAGGCGAACCGGCGCGCCGGGTCGGGGTCGGTGGCGCGCACCAGGAGGCGGTAGAAGGACTCGTACCGCCGGAAGACCTCGATGTGGTCGGGGTCGGGCAGGGAGGCGGCGTAGACGTTCGTGTAGCCCTGGAAGTCGAAGGTGAGGACGGCGAGCGTGCGGCCGACCGTGTACAGGTCGGACGCCACCGACGGGCCGGCCTCGGCGACCTCGGGCGCCTGGTAGCCGACCGTGCCGTAGACGGCCGACTCGTCGTCGTCCGTGCGGCGCACCGCGCCCATGTCGATCAGCTTGAGCTGGTCCTCGGTCTGGATGGCGTTGTCGACCTTGAAGTCGCAGTACAGCAGGTTGCGGCCGTGCAGGTGGCCGAGCGCCTCCAGCGCCTCGATGCCGTACGCGCAGGCCTGCTCCACCGGCAGCGGGTCGCGCCGGCCGTCCGGGGCGCGGCGGGCGTGGGCGATCTCCTTCAGCGACTTGCCGCCGACGTACTCCATGACGATGTAGCCGTCGAGGGAGCCGGTGCGCTGGTCGAGGTGCTCGACGAAGTTGTAGATCCGCACGATGTTGGCGTGCTCGATCTCCGCGAGGAAGCGCCGCTCGGAGATCGCGGCGGCCATCGCGTCCTGGTCGCCGGTGTCCAGCAGGCCCTTGAGGACCACCCAGCGGTCGGAGACCGCCCGGTCGACGGCGAGGTAGATCCAGCCCAGGCCGCCGTGCGCCAGACAGCCCACCACCTCGTACTGCCCGTGCACGACGTCCCCGGCCCTCAGCTTCGGCACGAAGGAGTACGGGTGGCCGCACTCGGTGCAGAAGCCCTCCGTGCGCCCGGGACGGCCGGCACGGGAGCGGCCCACCGGCGCGCCGCAGTCCGCGCGCGAGCAGAACCGCTTGCGCTCGGGCACCTCGGGGTCGTCCAGCACCATCGCGCGCGGGTCGGGCCGCGGGATCGGCGGGACCTGCACCAGCCCCGCGCCCAGGCGCCCGCGGGCCGAGGAGGCGGCGGTCGAGCCGGAGCTGCGCACCGACACCGAGCGGCCCGTGGACGCGCCCGGCAGCGACCGCGACAGCCGCCCCGACACCGAGCGCCGCGACTTCGCCGACGTACGCGAACCGCGGCTGCCGGAGCGGGAGCTGCCGCTTCCCGCCGAGCCGCGCGGATCCCCGCCGCCGGCGGCCACCCCGGCCGGTGACGGGCCGGCCGCGCCGTGCGCGGCGACGACCGGGGCGAGACCGCAGGTGTCGCAGTACAGCTCGCCGCCGCCCACGTCCTCGTACGTGCCGCCGCAGCCCGGCCGCTGGCAGGTGTGCCGCGCCCGGCCGGACGCGGGTGCGGGACTCTCCGCCTGACTCATGGGACTGCCTCCCCCTCGCTCCCCCTCGTCGCTCACGCGCCGGGCCCCGGCCGGTCGCCGGGCGCGCCCTGCCCGGGCACCCGCGGTGCGGAGCCGAGCAGTTCGGCGGCCGCCTGCTGGTAGCGCAGCACGGCCTGTTCGGCGGCGCGCAGGTCGCAGGGCGCGCTCCAGAGCATGCGGCGCGCCTTCTCGTACCGCTCCACCAGCAGCGGGTCCTGCGCGAGCCCGTGCCGGGCGACCTTCGCCCGGTACGCGTCGAGGCGGCCGCGCAGCTCGGCGCGGACCGCCAGGGGCGCGGTGACCGCGGTCAACGACTCGCGGGCGCGCATCAGTTCGTCCTCCGCCTTCTGCTCCAGGGACTCCAGCAGCGGGGACAGGCGGTGCCACTGGGCGTGTCTGCGGTACTCGGCGGCCGTCGCCAGCTGCTCCTGCAGCGCGGTCGGCGGCCCGCTGACCACCGGCACCTCCGTCGCGGCGATCTTCGCCAGGACCTCGCCGCGCGCGGTGCGCGCCTCGGCGAGCGTACGGTCCGCGCGGGACAGCAGGTCCCGCAGCTTCACGATCCGCTTCTCGGCGTCCTGGCGCACCGTCAGTACGGCGTCGACCTCGCGGCGCACGTCTTCCAGGGCGCGCGCCTCCCGGTCGTACACCGTCGTGTCCGGCCTGCCGCCGCCCGGGGCCGAACTGCCCTCGGCGGGCACCCAGAACGCCAGCGGGTCGGAGACGACCTGCTCGCGCAGCTTCGTCAGGGTGCGCGTGATGCGCTCCAGGTCGTCGCCGGCCGGGTGCTCACCGGGGCGCACGCCCACCGAGTGGGCGAGCTGCCGGGTCCGCTGGAGCTCGGCGGCGAGTAAATCGATGCGGGCGGGCAGCGCCGACCAGACCGCGTCGGCGGCGACGACCATGTCGAGCGAGCGCGCGTACAGCTCGTTCATGCGGTCGACCAGGGTGGTGAGGGAGTAGCGCTCGCTGAGCCTGCCCCGGCCGCCGTCGAGGGTGGGGGCGTCGGCGGTCGCGGCCGCCGATCCCGCGACCGTGACGGACTCGCCGCACAGCAGTTCCGTCAGCTCCGCCAGGTCCTCGCGGCTGGACCAGCGGCGCCGGGCGCGGATCTCCCGCGCGGTGCGCAGCGCGGCCGTGTACGCGTCGAAGTACGTCCACAGCAGCGTGATCGACGCCTCCGTGGCCGCCCAGCGCTCCCTGGTGACGCCGGTGAGCTCGGCGCCCTCGAGCAGTCTGCGGCCCGCGTGGTCCTGCAGGGCCAGCAGCGACGTCTCGATCGCCTCGTGCTCCGCGCCGAGCCGCGCCAGCGCACGGTCCACCTCGTCCCGGTCCATCACCGGCCCGGTGGATCCCGTGACGCCCATCGATCACCTCTCGCTGCTGTGTCGTGTTCCGGTGGTTGCCGGGTTGCGGTGTCCGTGTCTTCCGGTCGGTCTGTCGTCCTCGCTCGGTCTGTCGTCCTCGCTCGGTCCGTCGTCCTCGCTCGGTTCCTCGTCCGGCCGGTCGCCGTCCGGCCGGTGGTGCGTCAGCTCCCGCGCAGGTACTGCGGCGCGGGCGGTCGCGACCTCGCCGCGTCCTTGCCCAGTGTCGCCGACAGCCACCTGTCGTACGACGCCTGCCAGCCGTTCGCGTCGTCCTCGCGGTAGCGCGTCAGGATCCGGTTGACCCGGCGCACCAGATCGTCCGCGTCCTTCCTCATCGCCACCCCGTAGTAGTCGGTCGTGAAGGGCTCGCCCTTGAGCTCGACCGTCGGGTCCTGCGCGGCCTGGCTCGCGGCGAGCGCGCCGTCGGTGACCACGGCGTCGACCTCGCCGAGCTGGAGCCGCACCAGGCAGTCGAGCTGGTTGGGGACGGTGGTGGAGAGGTCGGCGGAGGCGGGCAGGCCGCCGGTCCTGCGGTCCTCCACCAGTGTGCCGTTCGCGGTCGAACCCTGCGCCGTGCAGATCCTCTTGCCCGCGAGCGTGTCGTCGTAGCCCGTGACGTCCGAGGACTTGGGGGCCAGTACCTGCTGGCCGGTCCTGAAGTAGGGCGCGGAGAAGGCGACTTCCTCCAGGCGCCTGCAGGAGATCGTCATCGTGCGGACGACCATGTCGACCCGGCCCTGCCGGATCGCGGGGATGCGCTGGTCGGTGGGGATGGCCTTGAACTGCACCGCGTCCGGGTCGCCGAGTATGTCCTCGGCGATGCGGTGGACGAGGTCGATGTCGAAGCCCTCGAGCTTTCCGGACGGGCCGCCGTTGGGGTCGCGGTAGCCCCAGCGGTAGCTGTTCTGGTCGACGCCGACGACCAGTTTGCGCTTCCCGCCCGCACGGTTCCTGATCGCCCTGATGGTGTCGCCGTCCGCGGAGGACGGCGCGAGGGTCCGCTTCTCCGGTGCCGTGCAGTCGTCCTCCGCCCTCGCCTGGGCGCCCCGGACCGCCGCGGCGCCCCCGGCGTTCCCGGCGCCCCCGGCGTCCGCGCCGTCCGCGCCGTCCGCGGTGCGGGCACCGGCCGGCGGCAGCAGCGCGACGGCCGGCACCAGGGCGCACACGGCCGCCGCGGCGACCACACCGCCCCAGCGCCTCGGGCCGCCCGGCCGCACACCTCGTGCGTACATCCCCACGCCCCCTCTCACCGGTACTCCGACAGCCTGCGCCCGATGCCGAGGACCGCGCCGGCCGCGCCCAGCACGGCGAGGACGGCCGCGCCGGCCGGCAGGCCGGTCATCGCCTCCAGGCCGTCACGGGCCGCCAGTTCGAACTCCCGCTCCTCGTGGGCGAGCGCCTCGGCGAGGCTGCCGTCGACGCCGTCGAAGCACTCGCCGGTCGCGCCCCGCGCGCCGATCACCCTGTCCAGCGCGGCCTGGTAGTCGCCGTTCTCGTCCTGGGCGCGGGCCGAGGCGTGGCGTTTCTTCCACTCCGTCATGTTGCCGACGGCCGCGGTGACCGGCTCGCGGCCGGCGCTGTCGTCGGCGAGTTCGGCCGCCTCGGCCAGGCTCCTGCCGAGGGTGTCGATGTCCCGCTGGAAGTCGTGGTCGTAGGCGTCGTAGGTCCGCTTGCCCACGGTCCTGGTCTGCGCGCCGCGCGCCACCAGCGTCAGGTTCTCGTTGCCGCGGGCCTTGAGGGAGGCGATGCGGGCGTCGTGCAGGACGTTCAGGGAGCGCACGCCGTGGTCGTAGGAGTCGTTCAGGCCGGCGCGGGCGACGCCGTGGCCGGCGAGGAGCCAGAGCAGGGCGGCTGCGGTGGCGGCGGTGGCGGCGACCAGGCCGTGGTTCAGGACCCGGTTGGTGCGCAGGTAGGTGCGGCGCTGGGCCCAGGCCAGGGCGGCGAGCGCGGCGGCGCCGAGGACGATGGCCGCCCAGGGGCGGAGGGTGGCGTCCGCGTAGTCCGCGCGCAGGCGCTGGTTCTCCTTCTTGTAGAGGTCCTCCGCCGCCGGGAGCATGTCCTGCTGCATCTTCTCGTTGGCGTAGCGCAGGTAGGCGCCGCCGACGGGGAAGCCCTGGCGGTTGTACGTGCGGGCGCGTTCGACCAGGCCCTTGTACTCCGGGAGGAGCCGGTTGAGCCGGGTGACGGTCGCCGTCGAGGGGGAGCCGGGCCGCGCGTTGGCGGCGGCGTTGACGAGTTTCGCGGCGGCCGTGCGGATGCCCCTCTCGTAGCGGTCGCGGGAGGCCTCGGTCTCCTGTCCGCCGGCCAGGAAGCCGCTGGAGACGGCGGTGTTGGCGTCGGCGAGGGAGCGGTAGATGTCGGCGGCGTCGGAGCTGAGGGGCCGGCTGCTGTGCAGGACGGCGTCGGCGGCGGCCGCGCGGCCGGCGGTCTGCCAGGCGGTGACGGCGCCGAACGCGAGGACGAGGAGGGCGAGGACGGCACCGATGACGCGCAGGCGGCCCGGTTCGGTGGTGGCGGCGGCGCGGAGGCGGTCGGTGCCCTCGGCGAACGCGGTGCGGCGCGGAGGCGGCGGTGCGGGCGCGGTGGCCGGCAGGCGAGGGCCCGGTGGCGAGGCGCTGCCCGTCGGCGTCCGAGTCACTGCTGACCTCCCCCATGGCCGTCCGTCGACGCAAGTATCGCTGCCGGGACCGGCATCCGCACCGGCCTTGGCCCGATCTTGATCCGATCGACGCTCCGGACCCCCTGCCCTTGAATACGCTGCGGGAATCTGTTCGGTTCCCGCGCACCCGCGGGGCCCGGCGGCGCCCCGCGCACCCGCGGCCGGCGTCATGCTCCGTAGTGCGCCCGTACCCGCTCCTGCGCCCCCGCGTCCGCTCCCAGCCGGTCCAGTCCCAGCAGCGCCGCGCCCAGGACCGGACGTGCCGTCACCACCCGGGGGACCGCCCTGGGGGCCCGGTCGGTGAGCAGCGCGCGGATGCGGCCGGTCAGACGGGGATGCCGGGCGGCGAGGACCCCGCCGCCCAGCAGCACCGGGGTCTCCTCGTCCAGGAGGTCCAGCCGGGTCAGCGCCACCGTCGCCATGGCCACCACCTCCTCGGCCTGGCGGTCGACGATCGCGCGGGCGACGGGGTCGCCCCGGGCCGCGGTGGCGAACAGGACGGGCGTCAGTTCGTGGCGCCGCAGGGGGTCGACGCGGCCCAGGTGCAGGGCCTCGACGAGGGCGTACATGGTGGGCAGCCGGAAGTGGGCGGGAAGGGCGCGGGCGAGGTCCGTGGGCGCGCCGCGGCCGTCCTCGGCGCGGCAGGCGTGCCACAGGGCCTCCTCCGCCAGGCCCCAGCCGCCGCCCCAGTCGCCGGAGACGCGGCCGAGCGCGGGGAAACGGGCGGTGCGGCCGTCGGGGCGCATGCCGACGCAGTTGATGCCGGCGCCGCACACGACGGCGACCCCGCGGGGTTCGGTGACGCCCGCCCGCAGGACGGCGAAGGTGTCGTTGCGGACGTCGACGGTCGCGCCCCACGCGCGCGCGTGCAGCGCCGCCGCCAGCCGCTGCTCCTCGACGGGGAAGTCGGCGTTGGCCAGGCAGGCCGAGACGTGGTCGACCGCGGTGACACCGGCGGCGGCGAAGGCCCCGGTGACCGCTTCGGCGAGCGTGTCGACGGCCGCCTCGACGCCCACGGCGGGCGGGCGGAAGCCGCCGCCGCGGGCCGTGGCCAGGACGCTCCCGTCGGCCGCCACGACCGCGACGTCGGTCTTGCTGTTCCCCGCGTCGACGGCGAGGACCAAGGCCGTCACGCCCACGCGAGGTACTCCCGGTTGTGTGCGATCAGCCGGTCGGTGAGGGTGCCGGCGTACTCGTACTGGCCGACGAGGGGGTGGGCGAGGAGGGCCTTGAAGACGCGGTCGCGTCCGCCGTGCAGGGCGGCCCGCAGCGCCAGTTCCTCGTACGCCGCCACGTTCGCCACGAGGCCCGCGAACAGGGGGTCGAGGGGTGGTACGGGCAGGGGGACCGCGCCCTTCGGGCCGACCGCCGCCTGGACCTCGATCACCGCGTCGTCGGGGAGGAAGGGGAGCGTGCCCCCGTTGCGGGTGTTCACCACCTGGCAGGGGCTGCCGGTGCCGCTCAGCAGGGCCGCCGCCAGGTCCACCGCCGCCTCCGAGTAGTAGGCGCCGCCGCGCCGGGACAGCAGGGCCGGTTTCTCGTCCAGGGAGGGGTCCGCGTACAGGGTCAGCAGCTCCCGTTCCATGCGGGCCACCTCGGCCGCCCGGGAGGGCTTGGTGCGCAGCTCCCGTACGACCTCGTCGTGCGCGTAGTAGTAGCGCAGGTAGTAGGAGGGGACCGCGCCCAGGCGGTCCAGGAGGGGGCGGGGCAGGCGCAGGTCGGCGGCGATCGCCTCGCCGTGGCCGGCCAGCAGCCCGGGCAGGACGTCCTCGCCCCCGGGGCCGCCCAGGCGCACGCCCGTCTCCCAGGTCAGGTGGTTGAGGCCCACGTGGTCCAGGTGGAGGCCGGCGGGGGCCGTGCCGAGCAGGGCGGCGAACCGGCGCTGGAAGCCGATCGCCACGTTGCACAGGCCGACCGCCCGGTGCCCGGCCTGGAGCAGGGCGCGGGTCACGATGCCGACCGGGTTGGTGAAGTCGACGATCCACGCGCCGGGGTTGCGCAGGCGGACGCGTTCGGCGATGTCCAGGACGACCGGGACGGTGCGCAGGGCCTTGGCCAGGCCGCCGGCGCCGGTGGTCTCCTGGCCCACGCAGCCGCACTCCAGGGGCCAGGTCTCGTCCTGCTCGCGGGCCGCCTGGCCGCCGACGCGCAGTTGCAGCAGGACCGCGTCCGCGCCGTCGACCGCCGCGTCCAGGTCGTCGGTGGTCAGGATCCGGCCGTCGTGGCCCTGCCGGGCGAAGATGCGGCGGGCCAGTCCGCCCACCAGCTCCAGGCGGTCCTTCGCCGGGTCCATAAGGACGAGTTCGTCGAGGGGGAGGGCGTCCCTCAGACGGGCGAGACCGTCGGCCAGTTCGGGGGTGTAGGTCGACCCTGCGCCGACCACGGTGAGCTTCATGCCGTCAACCCTTCACTCCGGTGAGCGCGACACCCTGGACGAACGTCTTCCGGGCGGGGAAGAACACGAGGATCAGGAGGCCGTCACCGGAACGGCGGCGCCGGCCCGCGGAACGGTGGCGCCGGTCCGCGACCGGCCGGTGCGCGCGGGGACGAGGACGCGGAGCGACGCGGGGGCGGCGGCCGCGGCGGCGGTTGTCGGGCACGGCGGACTCTCCGGGGGACGGCGGGGGTGTGCGGAACACGGGTGCCGGTGCGGGCGGGGGCACGGCGGCCGGGCCGGACCCGGTGGTCAGCGGGAGGTGTCGAAGACCTCGTCGCGGGTGGCGGCCAGCGCGCTCTCCAGCGCGCCGCGCAGCACGGGGTCTTCACGGACGCCGCCCACCACGAGCCGCGGGCGGGAGGCGGCCAGTTCCTCCAGTTCGGCCTGCACGAGGGCGCGCAGCGGCTCGCCGCCCGAGGTGAGCAGGGCGCCGCTGAGGACGACGAGTTCGGGGTCCAGGACGCAGACCAGGGCGGCGAGACCGGTCGCCAGCCTGGTCGCGTAGGTCTCCAGCAGCCGCCGGTGCCGGTCGTCGTCCCGGGCGGCGGCCCGTGCGAGGAGGGCGGCGGCGACCTCGGCGTACGGGCCCCGGGGGATGTCCTCGACGCCCAGTTCGCGGGCCAGCCGCGGGACGGCCTGGGAGCCGGCCAGCTCCTGGTAGCCGCCGCTGTTGGCCTTGGTGACGTGGCGGACCAGGGGCGTGCCCGGCACGGGCAGGAAGCCGACCTCGCCGGCGCCTCCCGTCCAGCCGCGGTGCAGCCGGCCGCCGAGGACCAGGGCGGCGCCCAGGCCCCCCTCGTTCCACAGCAGCACGAAGTCCGCGTGTCCGCGGGCCGCGCCCAGGCGCTGCTCGGCGAGGGCGACGAGGTTGACGTCGTTGTCGTACTCGACCGGCATCGGCAGGGCGGCGGCGAGTTCGTCGAGCAGGGCGGGGGAGTGCCAGCCCGGCAGGTGGGAGGCGTAGCGCAGCCGGCCGGTGCGGGGGTCGAAGGCGCCGGGCGTGCCGATGACGAGGCGGTGGACGTCGGCGCGGGCCAGGCCCGCCGCCTTCACCGCGCCGTCCAGGGCGTCGGTGACCTGCCGGAGGACGGGGGTGCCGGTGCGCCTGCCGGGGGTGGGCAGTTCGTACCGGCCCACCGTGCGGCCGGTGACGTCGGCCACGGCGGCCAGGACGCGGTCGGGGGTGACGTCGAGCCCGGCGGCGTACGCGGCGGCCGGATTGACCTCGTAGAGCTGGGCGTTGGGTCCCGGGCGGCCCTCGGTGGTGCTGGTGGCCAGCACGAGTCCGGCCGCCTCCAGGCGGGCCAGGAGCTGGGAGGCGGTCGGTTTCGACAGGCCGGTGAGCTTGCCGATCCGCGTGCGGGACAGCGGGCCGTGCTCCAGCAGGAGGTCGAGCGCGGCACGGTCGTTCATGGCGCGCAGGACGCGCGGGGTGCCCGGCGTGCCGGCGGTTCCTGCCACGGGGTCGCCACCTGCCTCTGGTCGGCCGCCGGTCTCTCGGCGGCGGGGGACGGGCGTCCTTCCGGGACCGGCCCCGGACACATACTGTTAGGAAAGTTTCCTATTCTGCGGGGGAAACGTATGCCCGCTGCCGGGCGGGCGTCAAGAGGGGCGGCCCGGGCGACGGGGCCGCCGCCCCGGACACGCCAGGGGCGGCATCCGGGACCGGTCCGGATGCCGCCCCTGGCGTGGTGGTCACTTCGCGGCGCTCGGCGGGGTCAGCGGGGAGGCCGCCGCCGACTGCGGGGATCCCGTGTTCGCGTACACCGACGGGGGCGCGACCGCCGCGGTCGGATCGGGAGCCGGGTCCTCCTGCGCCGTGGCCGTGGCGCCGCCGACGATCTGGATGTCCGCCGCGTCGAACGCCCGCTTGATGCGCCAGCGCAGTTCGCGCTCGACGGTCAGGGACTTGCCCGGCATCGTCTTGGCCGAGACGCGCACCACCATCGAGTCCAGCAGGACCGAGTCCAGGCCGAGGACCTCGATCGGGCTCCACAGGAGCTCGTTCCAGGGCTCCTCCTTGCCCATCTTCTCGGCGACCTCGTCGAGGGTCGCCTTCACGCGGTCCAGGTCCTCGTCCGCGCGCACGGTGACGTCCACGTTGGCCGTCGCCCAGCCCTGGGAGAGGTTGCCGATGCGCTTGACCTCGCCGTTGCGGACGTACCAGATCTCGCCGTTGTCGCCGCGCAGCTTGGTCACGCGCAGGCCGACCTCGATCACCTCGCCGGAGGCGACGCCCGAGTCGATCGTGTCGCCGACGCCGTACTGGTCCTCCAGGATCATGAAGACGCCGGAGAGGAAGTCCGTGACCAGGTTGCGCGCGCCGAAACCGATCGCCACGCCCGCGACACCGGCCGAGGCCAGCAGCGGCGCCAGGTTGATCTGGAACGTGCCGAGCACCATCAGCGCGGCCGTGCCGACGATCAGGAAGCTCGCCACCGAGCGCAGCACCGAGCCGATCGCCTGCGAGCGCTGGCGGCGGCGCTCGGCGTTGACCAGCAGGCCGCCGAGCGCGGTGCCGTCCACCGCCTGGACGGTGCGGTTCATACGGTCTATCAGCTTGGTGATGGACCGCCGCACCACGACTCTGAGCACCGCCGCTATCACCAGGATCAGCAGCACCCGAAGGCCGATCGCCAGCCAGGTCGACCAGTTCTGCTCGACCCAGCTGGCGGCGTTCGTGGCGCTCTCCTGGGCGTCCTGGAGCGAGGGAACGGCCGGCGCCAGGCTCTCGGAGGGAGACGGCGACGGCGAGGCCCCGACGGCCAGTAGGACGGCGGACAAGGACACGGCAGGTACCTCCAGGTGCAGCGGTCTGCCCCGGTGCGGTGGTCGGGGTGGTCTGGGTCACGGAAAGGTCACCGGACGGGCAGAACCACCACACTAACGGGGCATTGTGTGTGCGACCGCCCGATCTGTGAAGGAGAGACCGGACTCACCCGGGCTTGAACAGGCCATGGTCCGGGGGATGTATCGGATGTGGTCGAAAACACTCTCAGCCCGTTACCGGGACATGGTGGCGCTTCCACCAGGCATGAGGGGAGACTGACTACGGATCGTCCCGGCGCGAGCCACGCGCCGCCGGCGTACAAGGAGGCATCCGTGCCGCATGTCCTGGTCCTCAACGCGTCGTACGAGCCGCTCGGCGTCGTACCGCTCCGCCGCGCGCTCGTCCTCGTCCTCGAGAACAAGGCCGTCTGCCTCGAGGAGTCCGGCGCCCATCTGCACAGCGCGACCGTCACAGTCCCCGCACCCAGCGTGGTCCGGCTCAAGCGATTCGTCCGGGTTCCCTATCGGGGGCCCGTTCCTTTGACCCGCCGGGCGCTGTTCGCCCGCGACGGGGGCCGGTGCATGTACTGCGGTGGCGTCGCAACCAGCGTCGACCACGTCGTCCCGCGCAGCCGCGGGGGCAAGCACGTCTGGGACAACGTGGTGGCGTCCTGCCGCCGCTGCAATCACGTCAAGGCCGACCGGCACCTGGTGGAACTGGGCTGGCGGCTGCGCCACAAACCCGCCCCGCCCACCGGACTGGCCTGGCGCATCATCGGCACCGGCCACCGGGACCCGCGCTGGCTGCCCTACCTGCAGCCGTTCGGCGCGGACGACGCACTGGCCCGGATCGACGGCATCTCCGCCTGACGACGGTCCGGGCCCTCGCCCTGCCCGTACGGCCGTGGTCCCGCCCCCGCGGCGGTGATCCCCGCCGCTACGGAGGCGAGCCGGCCCCGGGGATCCCCCTTCCGGTCCCCGGGGCCGGCCGGTCCCGCCGCGCTCACGCGCAGCGCAGCTCCGCCGGTCCCGCCGCGCTCACGCGCAGCGCAGCTCCGCCGGGCGCGCCGAGCGGTGCAGCAGCGGCAGGGAGGCGGCCGCCGCCAGCAGGCACGCCGCGTAGACCGCGACGGGCACCAGCGGCAACGCCCACGGCACGGACCAGCCGCCGCCGACGAGCGAGGCGTAGCCGGTCCCGATCACCGCGCCCCCGGCGCCCGCCAGCAGCACCGCCGGCGCCAGCGGCAGCGCGGTCTCCAGCAGCAGCGCCCGGCCGAGCACCGCGCGCGGCACTCCGGCGGCGGCCTGCGCGGCCAGGCCCCGGCGGCGGGTGGCCAGGGACTCGGCGGTGCCGACGGCGAGACCGGACAGCGTGATGACGAGGCCCACCGCGATGGCGGCGGCCGTCAGATCGAGGCCGGTGGTGTAGAAGGCCCGGTTCCCGGACAGGTGCCCCTGCGAGTCCAGCGACTGCAGCAGCGCGTGCCGGACGCCCAGGAAGCCGGTCCCCACGACGGTCACCAGCAGCACCGCCGCGTGCGTACGGGCCGCCGCCCACGGGTCGTCGCGCAGCCGCTCCGCCGCGATCAGCGTCGCCGCCGACCGGGCCCGGGTCCCCAGCAGCCGCCCGGTGAGCTTCGCCGTGGCCCCGCAGAGCCGGACCGCGCCCGCGCCCGCCACGAGGGCCAGGCCGAGCACCGTCAAAGGGAGCTTTCCGTCGGGCCGGTGGGGTGCGCCCGCGGACGTGGCCGTCACCGCGAGCAGCGCCACCACCCCGATCAGCAGCACCCCCGCCAGGAACGCCAGTGCCGGCCCCCGCCCCGTGCGCGGACCCACGCGGCGCACCCAGCCGAGCGGTGAGGCCACCACCCGGCGCAGCGCCAGCGCGCCCGTCGCCGCGCCCAGCGCCGGCACCGCGACGGTGACCAGCGCGATCCCCGCCCAGGTCAGTGCCGTCGGCCGGTCCCACAGCCGCAGCAGGACCAGCACGGAGACGACGGCGGCGAGCACCGAGCCGAGCAGGCAGGCCGGCCCCGTCTCCAGCGCGGCGATCCGCCGCACCCGCCAGGGCGACGCCCCGGCCAGGCGCAGCCCCGCCAGCCGCCGGTCGCGGTGCACGGCCCCGATGCGGGCGCACTGCCCGAGGAACCCGAACACCGGGACCAGCAGGAGCAGCAGGCCGACGATCACCCCGGCGCGCGTGCCGGGCGCGTCCAGCAGACCGGCGGCCAGGGACACGCCGACACTGCCTCGCACCGAGGCCAGCGTGACGGCCGCGAGCGCGAGACCGGTGGCGAGGGCCGCGCCCGTCGCCGTGAGCGTGATCCGCCACCACTCCCCGCGGTCGGAGCCGCGGGTCAGCCGCCAGGCCAGACGCAGATCGGCCGGCAGGGACCTCATGCCGTCACCCCCAGCGGCTCCACGGCGCCGTCCCGCAGCCGCACTTCCCGGTCCGCGTACGCCGCGACCTGCGCGTCGTGCGTGATCACCAGGACCGCCGTGCCCGACTCGCGGGCCGTGTGCGTCAGGGCCGTCATCACCTGCTCGCCCGCCAGCGAGTCCAGCGCCCCCGTCGGCTCGTCCGCGAAGACCACCTTCGGGCCGGTGACCAGGGCCCGGGCCAGCGCGGCACGCTGGGCCTGGCCGCCGCTCATCTCGCCCGGCCGCAGGTCCTCCTGGCCGCGCACCCCGAACCGCTCCAGCCACCGCGCGGCCCGCGCCCGGGCCTCGCTCCGGGCGGCGCCGCCCAGCATCAGAGGCAGCGCGACGTTGTCGAGCGCCGTCAGTTCGGGGATGAGCTGCCCGAACTGGAACACCAGGCCGAACTCGGTGCGGCGCAGCTCGCTCAACCGCTTCTCGGACAACTTCTCCAGCCGCTCACCCCCGTACGTCACCGAACCGCTGTCCGGGCGGACGATCCCGGTCAGGCAGTGCAGCAGCGTCGACTTGCCGCTGCCGCTCGCGCCGGTCACGGCGAGGACCTCGCCCGGGTACAGGTCGGCCGAGGCACCGCGCAGGGCCTGGGTCCTGCCGTATCTCTTGGCCAGGTCACGGGCCGCCAGGAGCGGCACTGGGCTGTTCATGCTGCGTCGACCTCCGCGGTCAGGTGGGTGAGCCGGGCCGCCGTCGTGGTCATCCAGCGGAGGTCGGCGTCGAGGTGGTTGAGGGCGAAGTCCGCCGAGAGCACGGTCGCCAGGTCGGCGCCCGGGGCGGACTTCAGTGCCGTGAGCTGGCGCATCCGCTCCATGTGGGCGGCGCGCTGGGCCCGCAGATAGGCCTCCGGGTCGCCGCCCGCCAGGATCGAGACGACGACCTTGGCGAAGATCTCGTTCGTCACGAAGGGCGCCGGCGGGGCGATCTCGGCCGCCCACCGCGCCAGCTCGCGCGCGCCCGCGTCGGTCGAGCGGTACAGCGTGCGCTCCGGGCCGCCGTCCGAGTCGGTGCCCTCCACTTGTGCGAGGCCGTCCCGGACCAGGCGCTGCAGGGTCGTGTAGACCTGCCCGTAGGCCAGTGGACGGGCCTGCGGGAAGCGTTCGTCGTGGCGTCGCTTGAGGTCGTAGCCGTGGCTCGGACCCGAGGCGAGCAGCCCCAGCAGGATGTGGCGGGTGCTCATGGAGATCATTATGCACTCGATACATGTACTGAGTGAATAGTGGGGCGGGGAAATCCTCGTCCCGGCAGGTCGGACCCGTGCTCGCGCCGGCCGTACCCCGCGCGCCGCGTACGGGGCGCCGCCCGCCACCAGCAGCGCCAGGGGGCGGCGCAGCGCCGGGCCGGCCGTGCGTGCGGCCGGCCCGCGTGCCGGTCGCACAGCGCGCCGTCGCCGCCGGGTCCCCCTCCTTCTCGCGTCGGCCTGGCGCAGCGCCGCGTCCGGGCCCCCTCGTCCTTCTCGCGTCGGCCCCCACGGGGCGGAACCGTCCCCCGCCCCGCCCGTCGAGGGCCTTCCGGCCGCCGGTTCACGGACCCGTCACTCCGTGACGGCGTACGCCTCCACCGACCACAGCGAGTACCCGTACGGGGTGGCCCGCCGCACGCCCTGCACGCGCAGGTACCGCACGTCCGGCTCGTCCATCCGCACGGTCTCCCGGCCGCCCCGGCCGTCGTGCACCGCCGCCGCGGTGCGCCAGCGGCGGCCGTCCGCCGAGACCTGGATCCGGTACTCCGACGGATACGCGTCCTGCCAGTGCAGCGCCACCCGGCCCAGCCGCACCGGCCGGTCCAGCTCGACCTGCCACCAGGCGCCGTCGTCGACCGGCGACGACCAGCGCGTGTCCGGGTCGCCGTCGTTGGCCGCCGACGCCGGGAAGTCGGGCGTCTCGTCGCCCGAGGAGCTCGCCCGGCCGCCGCGGGCCAGGTCCGGGCCGCCGGTGGACGGGACGGAACGGACCGTGAGCGTGCAGGCCGCCGCCCCGAAGGCCAGCCGGATGCCGTACGGCCGCATGGCCGGCCCCCGCTCCACGGTCACCTCGACCGGCACCTCCACGGTGGCGCCGCGCGGGACGGTCAGCGGGCCCCCGGGGACGCGGACCCGTACGCCCTCGGGCGCCTCGGCGGTGAGCCTGCCGCGGGTCTCGGCGGGCCGCAGCGACGTGACACGGACCGTCAGCCGCTGCGTCCGGCCGGTCTCGACGTCGGCGCGGTCGTGCGCCGGCGCCAGGGACACGGCCGGGGAGTCCGCGAACCACGGGATCAGGTGACGCACCCGGGAGGGGGCGGGGCCGGTGACGCGGACGGCGTCGGCGCCGCGGCGGACAGCGAGCTCCGTGGCGCCCGTCCCGGACAGCTCGCCGACGCGCCGCCAGCCCTCGCCGGGGACGTGCGCCTCGACGGTCCCCGTGCCGCCGGGCTCGCCGAGGACCGTCACGGCGGACAGGGGGCGCACCCGCGGGAACCGGAGCGTGCGGGTGCCGTCCGCGTCGCCGGCGCTCCCGGGCGGCTCGTGGTCGATGCCCGCCCACGTCTCGTACGTCTTCTGCGCCTGCCGCAGGAACGGGTCCAGCACGCCCGTGTCGACCTTCGCCCGCGCCGACTCCAGCCGCTCGCGCAGGCCGCCCAGCTTCCGGTACGCGGCCCAGGCCGCCGCCGCGTCCCCGGTGTCCTGGGCGCGCAGCATGCCGAGGGCCGTCGTGCCGGCCTCGCCGTAGCGGGCCAGCTGCTCGCTCCAGGGGGAGACCTCGGCGGCGAGACCGGTGCCGGAGAGGCGCCGGGGCAGCTCGCGCAGCACGGTGAACGCCTCACGCAGCCGCCGGGCGGCCTCGGTGCCGTCCCCGGGGGCCCGGCCGGTTTCCGCCGTGCGGCCCGGCGTGCCGCCGCCCGCCTTCGCCCGGTCCCGCCAGAACGCCTCGATCAGCGGGCGCAGGTACGCCGACTCCTCGCCGCCCAGGACCGAGGAGGCGTCGTTCCCGGCGAGGGCGGCCAGGGCCTCCTCGCGCCGGGTGTCCCCGCCCGCGAGGTCGGCGACGGCGGCGCGCCAGGACTCCTCGGGGCGGTAGGAGCGCGGGTTCCAGGCGAAGTCGGCGGCGGTGAACAGCGGGATGCGGGACGCCCGCGCCTGCTCCATCGCGTTGGCGAGCAGGGCGGCCGAGCCGGTGGCGACGGCCGGGTCGCGGCCCTGGTAGGGGCCGAGGAAGACACGGCCGGGGGCGTAGTCGTTGACGGGGTAGTTGTCCATGGTGACCAGCGGATGCCCGAACACCGCGCGGGTGTCGGCCACTTCCCGTCCGGTGATGGTCCGGGGCACCACCCCGACCCCCGTCCAGGCCACCTCGACGCCCTCGTCCAGCGCGGCGGCCAGCGCCCGCCGGTACGCGCTCGTGCCGTCCTCGTAGTACTCGGTCGGCATCACCGACAGGGCCGCCGAGCCGGGGTGGCGCCCGGCCAGGTGCCGGGCCACCGCGTTCGCCACCCGCGCCTGGGCCCGCGCCGCGGCCTCGGGGCCGGTGCCGAACCGGTCGGCGTCCGCCCGGCAGTGCCACTCGCTGTAGCTGACGTCCTGGAACTGGAGCTGGAAGGCGCGGAACCCCAGCGCCCACATCGCGTCCAGCTTGCGGGTCAGCGCCCGCAGGTCGGCGTCCGACGCGAAGCACATCTCCTGGCCGGGCGCCACCGCCCAGCCGAGCGTGACGTGGTTGCGGCGGGCCCGCTCGGCCAGCTCGCGGAACTCCGCCCGCCGCCCGGCCGGGTAGGGCTCCTTCCAGCGGGCCTGCCGGTGGAGGTCGTCGCCGGGCGCGTACAGGTAGCGGTTCTGCTTGGTGCGGCCCATGAAGTCGAGCTGGGCGAGCCGCTCGCGATGCGTCCAGGGGGTGCCGTAGAAGCCCTCGGTGATGCCGCGCACGGCGGTGCCGGGCCAGTCGCGCACCTCGACGGCCGCGATCGTCCCGTCCGGGCGCAGGAGCTGACGCAGCGTCTGCACGGCGTGGAACAGCCCGTCCGGCCCGGCTCCGGCGAGGGAGACGGCGCCCCGGCCGACGGTCAGCCGGTAGCCGCCGGAGGGCAGGGCGTGCCGGGGGTCGCCGTGGGGCGCCTCCGTCCGGGCGCGTACCACCAGGGCGCCCGGACGCCCGGGGGAGGACACGATCCGGCGCGCCCCGGCCGACCGCAGCAGGTCGCGCAGGGCCTCGACGGCGTAGGGGTCGGCCGTCGCGTCCGCGACCAGCACCACCTCGTCGGTGACCGCCACGGGGGCGCCGCCGGCGCGCAGCGAGTGGGGGCGCGGCCAGACGGAGACGCCCGCCCCGGCGGTGTCGGCCGCGTCGGCGGGGGCCGTGGCCGGGTCGGGGGCGGTGGCCGGGTCGGGGGCGGTGGCCGGGTCGGGGGCGGTGGCCGGGTCGGGGGCCGGCGGAGCCGCCACCGCGGCGGGGGCGGTGCCCAGGGTTCCGGCTACGACGGCGAACGCGAGGGCGGCGGCCCTCTTCCCGCGCCGTGGCTGCACAGGCCCCCTCCTGAATGCTCGACCGTGCGTAGGGAGAGATCGACCCCACCATCCCTGCGGCGAACGTGTCAACGGGAGTGGCCGTTGTGCCGAATTTGCCCCAGTCTGGAGAGACGGTTCAGGGAGGGAATGTGAGCAGGAGCACGTTGTCCGGTCCGGGGCGTCTGCCGTCGCGCCCACTGGGTAGGGCTGCGGTGACCCGCCCGGAAACCGTGCTCGACAAGGAGGCCCCCGTGGCTGCACCGGCACGCATCGAGCCCCCCGTCCCCTCCGATCCCGCGGCGGAGCCGTCCGCCGGACCCGAGAGCCCGCACCTGTGCGTGTTCAGCGCGGAGGGGTTCTGCGCCGAGGCGCCGCTGACCAGCGAACCGCCGCTGCCCGACGCCGAGCCCCTGACCAGTGAGCCCCCGCTCGCCGATCCCGGCCCGCCGGCCGGCCGGTCCGACGCCTCCCTGGACCCCTCCGGCCTTCTGCCGTCCGTCCCGGACCAGTTCCGCCCGGAGCGCTAGATGACCTCGCCCCGGCCGGCCGAGCCCTGCACCGAGGAGCTGTCCCGGCTCGCCGCCCTGCACGGCGTGGCCACCTCCTACAGCCCGTCTCCGGACCGCACGGTCGCGGCCTCCGCCACCGCCGTCACCCTGGCCCTCGCCGCCCTCGGCGTCGACGCGGACGGCCCCGAGGCGGTGCGCGGCGCGCTCGCTGCCCGCGAGCGGGAGCTGCGCGAGCGGCTGCTGCCCCCGACCGTCGTGGGCCGGACCGGAGACACCCCGGCCGCCCTGACCGCCCTTCCGGAGGGCACCCGGCTGCGGATCGAGACCGAGCAGGGCGAGACCCGCGCCTCGGCCGAGCAGCTCCCGCCGGGCGTCCACACCGTGACCGCCACCGCCCCGGACGGGCGGACCGCCCGGGCCCACCTGATCGTCGCCCCGCCCCGGCTGCCCGCCCCCGCCGGACGGTCCTACGGGCTCCTCGTCCAGCTCTACTCCCTCCTGTCCCGCCGCTCCTGGGGCATGGGCGACCTCGGCGACCTCGGGGAACTGGCCGGCTGGGCCGGGCGGGTGCTCGGCGCCGGATTCCTCCAGGTCAACCCGCTGCACGCGGCCGTGCCCGGCGCCCCCACCGACCCCTCCCCGTACCGCCCCTCCTCGCGCCGCTTCCCCGACCCGGTCCACCTGCGCGTCGAGGAGGTCCCGGAGTTCGCCTACGTCGAGGACCGCGACCGCGTGCGGGCGCTGCTGGAGCGTGCCGGCCGGCTGCGGGAGGCGGTGCTGGACAAGGGCGCCCTGATCGACCGGGACGCGGTGTGGGAACTGAAGCGCGAGGCGCTGGAACTGGTCCTGCGGGTGCCGCTCGGCCCGGGCAGGCGCGCCGCCTACTGCGACTTCCTCGCCGAACAGGGCCAGGCCCTGGAGGACCACGCCACCTGGTGCGCGCTCGCCGAGGTGCACGGCCCGGACTGGCACCGGTGGCCCACCGGCCTGCGCGACCCCCGCTCGGCGGACACCGCCCGGGCCCGGACCGCGCTGATGGACCGGGTGGACTTCTGGTCCCGGCTGGCCTGGCTGACCGACACCCAGCTCACCGCCGCCCAGCGCGCCGCGCGCGAGGCCGGGATGCCGGTCGGCGTCGTGCACGACCTCGCGGTCGGCGTGCATCCCGCCGGCGCCGACGCGTGGGCCCAGCAGGCGCACTTCGCCGCGGGCATGTCGGTGGGCGCCCCACCGGACGCCTTTAACGCCCGCGGCCAGGACTGGGGGCTGCCGCCCTGGCGCCCCGACCGGCTGGCCGAGTCCGGCTACGCCCCCTTCCGCGACCTCCTGCGGGCCCTGTTCCGCTACGCCGGCGCCCTGCGTATCGACCACGTCATGGGCCTGTTCCGGCTGTGGTGGGTGCCGCAGGGCCGTCCGCCCACGGAGGGGACGTACGTCCGCTACGACGCCGAGGCCATGCTCGCCGTCCTCGTCCTGGAGGCCTCCCGGGCCGGCGCCCCGGTGATCGGCGAGGACCTGGGCACGGTCGAGCCCGGGGTGCGCGAGGCGCTGCGCGGGCGCGGGGTGCTCGGCACGTCGGTGCTGTGGTTCGAACGCGACTGGGAGGGGGACGGCCGGCCCCTGCCCCCCGACGGCTGGCGCGCCGACTGCCTGGCCACCGCCACCACCCACGACCTGCCGCCCACCGCCGCCCGCCTCACCGGCGAACACGTCGAGCTCCGCGACGGCCTCGGCCTGCTGACCCGGCCCCTGGAGGAGGAGCGGGCGGAGGCGGCGGCGGACACGGCGGAGTGGCTGTCGGAGCTCACCCGCCTCGGACTGCTGAACGGCGCCGGGGGCACGGACTCCTCCACCGAGGAGGCCGAGATCCAGGCCGTCCACCGCTTCCTGCTGCGCACCCCCGCCCGCATGATCGGCGTCTGGCTCCCCGACGCGGTCGGCGACCGCCGCCCGCAGAACCTGCCCGGCACCTGGGACCAGTACCCGAACTGGCGCCTTCCGGTCGCGGACGCGCAGGGGAAGCCGACGACGCTGGAGGAGCTGGCGGCGTCACCGCGCCTGCACGCGCTGATCGACGTGCTGCGGGAGCGGAGCGGGACGGCCGCGGGGAACGAGCCCGGGGAGGCCGGCCGGCCGGAGGAGGGGGAGGGGTGACTCCTGCCGGTGCCGGTGGCGGCACCGGTGGTGTCCCCGCCGGTGGTGTCCGCGCCCGCGGTGCCGGTGGCGGCTCCCGCGGGCCCTACGGCACCCCCGGGCGCGCGGCCCGCTGCGGCGTTCGCTACTTTGGCACCGTGGACAAGAAGAACGCCCTGCGCGCCGGCGCCCTGGCCGCCGGTACGACGCTGATGATGCTGCTCATGTCGTCCCCCGCGCTCGCGCTCACCCGCGACGACGGCGACGACCCCGGCACGGGCCTGAGCGTCGTCGAGACGTTGGGCCTCTACGTCGTGGCCCCGCTCGCGCTGTTCGCGCTGATCGCGGGTCTGGTGATGGTGCTGGACAAGTCCCACAAGAAGAAGGACGTCACCAGCTCCAACCTCCAGATCAAGGCCGACACGCAGGCCTGAGCCCGGCCCTTCCGGACCGCCGCACACTTTTCGGGGCGCCGTCCGGGGCGCGCGCACACGCGCGTGCCCCGGACGGCGCCCCCGCGTGTCCGCGCGCGGCGTTCGGGTGCAGCGGGTGCCGCGGGACGAGCAGGCCCTGTCGGCGGCGACCGCGTCCGGCCGGGTGCGGGGGCGGGCGACGGGACCGCGGACCCGTGTCCTCCCCGGTACGGGTACGAACCGCGGACTGTCTGCGCCCCGGAGCCACCCCGGACACCGTGACGGCTCCGTGGTGCCCTCGTCGCCTGAAACGGCTGATCCGGCACTGCCCGGTTCAGGACCAGGCGATCTCGCCATGGCGGGAGACGAAGCGTCCGGTTCCGGCGCCGGGCCCCTCGGTGGCGAGGGCGACGATCGCGTCCGTGCCCTCGGTGACGGTCTGGGGGCCGCTGTGACCGTTGAGGTCGGTCGCGGTGTAGCCGGGATCGGCGGCGTTGACGCGGATGCCCTCCAGCCCCTTGGCGTACTGCGTGGTCAACATCGTCAGCGCCGCCTTCGAGGAGGTGTACAGCGGCGCGATCACGCGCGACTCGGGCCGGCCGGGGTCGTGGGTGAGGGCGAGAGAGCCCATTCCGCTGCTGACGTTGATGATCACAGGGTCGTCCGAGCGGCGCAGCAGCGGCAGGAACGCGGTGGTGGTGCGGATGACGCCGACGACGTTGACGTCGAGGACGGCGAGGGCATCGGCGGCGGTGAGGTCACCGGGATCGCCGGCGGGGCCGGACACACCGGCGTTGTTGATCAGGACGTCGATCCGGCCCTCGTGTTCGGCGACGTCCGCGGCCGCGGCGGCCACGGACGCGTCGTCGGTCACGTCGATGGGGACGTAGCGTGCGCCGAGCGCGGCGGCGGCCGCCTCGCCCTGCTCGCGGTTGCGGGCTCCGACGAGCACGGTGTGCCCGTACTCGGTCAGGCGGCGGGCGGTCTCGCGGCCGAGGCCCTTGTTGGCTCCGGTGATGAAGGTGATGGTCATGCGTCCGATACTGGCCCCGGCGGCAGAGGTGGGCCAGGGACGCTTCGACGGTAGGAGGACCAGTACCACCCTCGCGCCCGCACACACGCCGGGGAGGCGGGAGGATGGAAACCATGGCGACGACACCCGGAACCGGACTGGGCGCGATGATCCGCACGTGGCGGGACCGGCTGCCCCCGTCGGCCGCCGGGCTGCCGGTGGCCCGCGGGCGCCGGGCCACCGGGCTGCGGCGCGAGGAACTGGCCGACCTGGCCGGGGTGTCGGTCGACTACGTCGTGCGCCTGGAACAGGGGCGGGCCACGACACCCTCCGCGTCGGTGGTGGCGTCCCTGGCGCGCGCCCTGCAGCTGTCCACCGCCGAGCGGGACCACCTGTACCGGCTGGCCCGGCTCGTACCGCCGGTGGACGGTACGATCTCCGACCATCTCCCGCCCGGAGTGCAGCGGGTGCTCGCCCGGCTCGGGGACGTCGCGGTCGCCGTGTTCGCGGCGGACTGGCAACTGGTGTGGTGGAACCGGGGGTGGGCCGCCCTGCTGGGCGACCCCTCCGCCTCGCCGCCGCGCCTGCGCAACTTCGCCCGCGACAGGTTCCCGGTGGACACCGGCCCCGCCCGCCTGGCGCTGTGGCCGGTGACCGAGGCGGACCGCGACGCCACCGACGCCGCCGTCGTCTCCGACCTGCGCCGCGCCACCGGCCGCTTCCCCCGGGACAGCCGCCTGGCCGCGCTGATCCGCGATCTGAACGCGGGCAACAGGAGGTTCGCCGAGCTGTGGGCGACCGGAGAGGTGGCCGCGCACCGCGAGGACCACAAGACGATCGACCACCCGTCGGTGGGCCCGGTCACGGTGGACTGCGACGTGCTGACCGACGGCGACTCCGAACTCAAGATCGTCATCATGACCGCGGTGCCCGGCAGCGAGGACGAGACCAAGCTCCGGCTCACCGCCGTCGCCGGCCCGCCCGCTCCCGCGCGCCACTGATCCGGCCCACGCGTCGACCGACCGGCCGCGTGTGCGCGGCGGGTGCCGAACCGCGACGCCGGCCCCACCCGCGCGCCTCGGTGATCCGGAGCGAAGACCTCACCCGGACCACCCGTCGGCCACAACCCGGCACGCGCCCTGGGTGTGCTGTCCCGGGACGTTGGTGACACGCGTGCCGGGTGCCGGCCCTCGTACCGGATGTACTCGGGTCCGCGCCCGGTGCGGCGAGAGGGCGTGCAGGGCGTCGCGGGGCAGGCGGGAGTCTGACGACAGGCCCTAAGGGTGCGGCGCGGTCAGGTAGCGCTGCACCGTCGGGGCCAGCCACGCCACGATCTCCTGCCGGCTGAGCGCCACGGTCGGCGGGAGCCGCAGGACGTACCGGGTGAGCGCCAGGCCCAGCAGCTGTGTGGCGGCGAGCGCGGCACGCGTCGCGGCCTGCTCGGGATCGGGGCACACCTGCCGGGCGACCGGCAGCACCTGGTCGCGGAACACGCCCCGCAGGCGTTCGGCCCCGGCCCGGCTGCCGGCGCCGACCCGGAGGAGGGCGGTGAGCACCTCGTTGTCCTCCCACTGGTCGAGGAAGTGCCCCACCAGGGTGGAACCGACCTCGTCCCGGGGCAGCGCGCTCATGTCGGGCAGCGCGATGTCGACGGCGACGGCGGCCGCGAACAGGCCCTCCTTGCTGCCGAAGTAGCGCATCACCATCGACGGGTCGATCTTCGCGTCCCGCGCGATGGCGCGGATGGTGGCCCGCTCGTAGCCGTCGGCGGCGAAACGCTCGCGGGCGGCGTCGAGGATCGCGGCGCGGGTGGTGTCGGAGCGTTTGGCGGGGTTGCTGGGACCGGACGGCTTGCTGATGTCGGCCGGGCCGCTGATGCCGGTCGGGCCACTGGTGCCGGCCGGGACGGTGAGCCTGCTGTCGGACATGCCGATGAGCGTAGGCCAACACACGTGGGCCAACAAGCGTTGACTGGAGCGAGGGGCCGACCTACTGTAGTCAACGAGTGTTGGCCAACACGTGTTGGCAACGCTCGCAGTCAACGCCAGCAGGCCAACGCGTGTTGGCCAACAATTGAAGGCCCACGCACGTCGACCTCCGTACGTCGGCCTCCGCCCGTCGGCACTCAGGGAGGACCTGATGAACGACACGCACGGCACACACGACAAACGCGGCACACGCGACACGCACGGCACGGAGCGCGCGAACGGCGTGGCCGGAACGAACGACATGACCGGCACCACCGGGCCCACCGGCACCGACGCCCTCCGGACCGTGATCGTCGTCGGCGCCGGTCCCACCGGTCTCCTCCTGGCCGGCGACCTCGCCACCGCCGGCGTCCCCGTCACCCTCGTCGAGAAGCGCCCGAAGGAGATCGGCAACCTCTCCCGCGCCTTCGTGCTGCACGCCCGCACGCTCGAGCAGTTCGACGCCCGGGGCGTGGCCGACGAACTGGAGGAGGTGGGACGGCGGCTCAGCCGCTTCCGCCTCTACGGCCGCCTCACCCTCGACCTCTCCGGGCTCCCCTCCCGCTTCAACCACCTCCTCGTCCTCCCGCAGTACGAGGTGGAGCGGGTCCTGGAGCGGCGGGCGTCCGAGGCCGGGGTGGTGTTCCGGTACGAGACCGAGGTGACCGGGCTGACCCAGGACGCGCGGGGCGTGACCGTCGCGGTCCGCGGGCCCGGCGGGGGGACGCAGGAGCTGCGCGCGGCGTACGCCGTCGGTACCGACGGGATGCGCAGCACCGTGCGCGAGGCGGTCGGGCTGCCGTTCCCGGGCCGTTCGGTGATCCGGTCCGTCATGCTCGCGGACGTGCGGGTGACCGAGGAGCCCGGGGAACTGCTCACCTTCGACGCCGTCGGCGACGCCTTCGCCTTCCTCGTGCCGTTCGGCGACGGCTACCACCGCGTCATCTGCTGGGACCGCCGCCGTGACCTCCCCGACGACGCGCCCGTCTCGCTCGACGAAATCAAGGAGACCACCCGGCGCGCCCTCGGCCGCGACTTCGGCATGCACGACCCGCGGTGGACGTCCCGCTTCCACAGCGACGAGCGGCAGGCGCCCGCCTACCGGGCCGGCCGCGTCCTGCTCGCCGGAGACGCCGCGCACGTCCACACCCCGGCCGGTGCCCAGGGTATGAACACCGGCCTCCAGGACGCGGCGAACCTGAGCTGGAAACTGGCCGCCGTCGTCCAGGGGCACGCGGACGACGCCCTCCTCGACACCTATCACGCCGAACGCCACCCGGTGGGCAGGACGGTGCTGCTGAGCAGTGGCGGCATCGTGCGCGCCGCCATGGCCAAGCGGCCCTGGACGATCGCGCTGCGCACCGCCTTCGCCGCCTTCCTCGACACCGTCGGCCCGGCGCGGCGCAGGGCGCTCGGCCAGGTCACCGGCATCGGCTACCGCTACGCCGCGCCCCGCGGCGCGCACCGCTTCGTCGGCCTGCGCGCCCCCGACCTCGCCCTGGCCGGCGGCGGCCGGCTCCACGAGGCGCTGCGCGGCGGCCGTTTCGTGCTGATCACCCCGCGGCCGTGCGCGGTGGGCGACGACCGCAAGGACCGGCTGGCGGTGGAGCGCTGGGCGAGCGGCCGCCGCACGGCGGTGCTGGTGCGGCCGGACGGGTACGTGGCGTGGGCCGCGGACTCGGCCACCCCGGCGGACGTGGCGGCGGCGCTCGACGCCCACGTCGGGTGAGCTCCCGGGCCGCGACGGGGCCCGCCCGGCCGGCCGTGCCCGGCGCGCTCGTCCCGGCGCCCTCTTCGCGCTGCCGTTCCTCCCCGCGCACCGGCTGTCCGGCGGCGGTCGCCTGCCGCCGGCCGCCTGCCGCCGAGGGCAACGGCCGAAGGGAGGCGACGGACGTGACGGCCCCCGGCTCCCGCGCTGCGGCGTTGCGGCGCTGAGGCGCTGAACCCACCGCGATCCCCGGCCCCGGCCCCAGCGTACGGCCGAGCGCGCCCGACACACTCCGGGCGCCCCCGGCGCGACGTACGGACGCACCGGCCCGGACAGGCGCACCGGCCCGGACAGGCGCACCGGCCCGGACAGGCGCACCGGCCGGACAGGCGCACCGGCCGGACAGGCGCACCGGCCGGACAGGAGCACCGGCCGGACAGGAGGTACCGGCGGCTACCGCGCGGCCGCCGCGTCCGCCTGCTGGGCCCGCAGGGCGCGCTCCACGCCCGCGCGGGACTCGGAGACCAGGCGGCGCAGCGCCGCGTTGGGCTCGGCGGAGGCCAGCCACGCGTCCGTCCTGTCCAGGGTCTCCCGGGAGACCTGGACCGACGGGTACAGGCCGACCGCGATCTGCTGGGCCATCTCGTGCGAACGGGACTCCCAGATGTCCTTGACGACCTCGAAGAACCGGTCCGTGTACGGGGCGAGCAGCTCGCGCTGGTCGGTCTGGACGAAGCCGCCGATGACCGCTTCCTGGACGGCGTTCGGGAGCTTGTCGGACTCGATGACCGACGCCCAGGCCTCGGCCTTGGCCTGCGGGGTCGGGCGGGCGGCGCGGGCGGTGGCCGCGTGGCGTTCGCCCGCCGCCGTCCGGTCGCGCTCGTACTCGGCCGCGATCTCCGCCTCGTCGTAGCGGCCCGTCGCCGCGAGCCGCTGCACGAACGCCCAGCGCAGCTCGGTGTCCACGGCCAGGCCCTCGATGCTCTGCGAACCGTCCAGCAGGCCCTCCAGCAGGTCCAGCTGCTCCGGCGTGCGGGCCGTCGCCGCGAACGCGCGCGCCCACGCCAGCTGGTGGTCCCCGCCCGGCTCGGCGGCCCGCAGGTGGGTCAGCGCGGCCTCGGTCCAGCGGGCGAGCAGGGTCTCGCGGGCGGCCGGGTCGGCGTACAGGTCGATGGCCAGCTTCACCTGGCGGTGCAGCGACTGCACGACACCGATGTCGGACTCCTTGCCGATGCCGGAGAGCACCAGGGAGAGGTAGTCGCGGGTCGCCAGCTGCGCGTCGCGGGTCATGTCCCAGGCGGACGCCCAGCACAGGGCGCGGGGCAGGGAGGACTCGAAGTCGCCCAGGTGCTCGGTGACGAAGGCCAGCGACCGCTCGTCCAGGCGGACCTTCGCGTACGACAGGTCGTCGTCGTTGAGCAGGACGACGGCCGGGCGGCGCCTGCCGGCCAGCTGCGGTACGGCCGTCAGCTCGCCGTCGACGTCCAGCTCGATCCGTTCGTCGCGGACCAGCTTGCCGGTGGCGTCGTCGAGCTCGTACAGGCCGACCGCGATGCGGTGCGGGCGCAGGATCGGCTCGCCCTTCGCGCCGGCGGGCAGGGCCGGGGCCTCCTGGCGGATCGCGAAGGAGGTGATGACGCCGTCGGCGTCCGTCTCGATCTCCGGGCGCAGCACGTTGATGCCCGCCGTCTCCAGCCACTTCTTCGACCAGGTCTTCAGGTCGCGGCCGGAGGTCTCCTCCAGCGCGCCCAGCAGGTCGCCCAGGCGCGTGTTGCCGTACGCGTGGCGCTTGAAGTACGCCTGCACGCCCCGGAAGAACTCGTCCTCGCCGACGTAGGCGACGAGCTGCTTGAGCACGGAGGCGCCCTTGGCGTACGTGATGCCGTCGAAGTTGACCAGCACGTCGTCCAGGTCGCGGATGTCCGCCATGATCGGGTGCGTGGACGGCAGCTGGTCCTGGCGGTACGCCCACGTCTTCATGGAGTTGGCGAAGGTGGTCCACGCGTGCGGCCAGCGCGAGCCGGGCGCGGCGGCCTGGCAGGCGATGGAGGTGTAGGTGGCGAACGACTCGTTCAGCCACAGGTCGTTCCACCACTCCATGGTGACCAGGTCGCCGAACCACATGTGGGCCAGCTCGTGCAGGATGGTCTCAGCCCGCACCTCGTACGCCGCGTCCGTCACCTTCGAGCGGAAGACGTACTGGTCGCGGATGGTCACCGCGCCCGCGTTCTCCATCGCGCCCGCGTTGAACTCCGGCACGAACAGCTGGTCGTACTTCTCGAACGGGTACGCGTAGTCGAACTTCTCCTGGAACCAGGCGAAGCCCTGCCGGGTCACCTCGAAGATCGCGTCCGAGTCGAGGTGCTCGGCGAGGGACGGACGGCAGTAGATGCCGAGCGGCACCGGCTGGCCGTCCTGCTCGTACACGCTGTGCACCGAGTGGTACGGGCCGGCGATCAGGGCCGTGACGTACGTCGAGATGCGCGGGGTCGGCGCGAAGGACCAGACGTTGTCCTCGGGCTGCGGGGTGGGCGAGTTGGAGATGACGGTCCAGCCCTCCGGCGCCTTCACGGTGAACCGGAAGGTCGCCTTCAGGTCGGGCTGCTCGAAGTTCGCGAACACGCGCCGGGCGTCCGGCACCTCGAACTGGGTGTAGAGGTAGGCCTGGTCGTCGACCGGGTCGACGAAGCGGTGCAGGCCCTCGCCGGTGTTGGTGTACGCGCAGTCGGCGACCACCCGGAGGATGTTGCGCCCCTTCAGCAGGCCGGGCAGCGCGATCCGGGAGTCCTGGAAGACCTCGGCCACGTCGAGCCGGTCACCGTTGAGGGTGACCTCGTGGACGGCCGGCGCCACCAGGTCGATGAAGGACTCCGCGCCGTTGTCCGCGGCGACGTCGAAGCGCACCGTGGTCACGGACCGGAAGGTGCCGCCCTCCTGCGCGCCGGAGAGATCGAGGTCGATCTCGTACGAGTCAACGGTGAGCAGCTTCGCCCGCTGCTGCGCCTCTTCGCGAGTCAGGTTTGTGCCAGGCACGCGGTCATCTCCTCGTTATGTGTGGGTTGCGCCATCCTTCCACGCGACATCGGGATCGGGCGACGACGAGGGCTTTCCATGGGGATACCCCTGTGTCGGCCCGGCGGGGACGGGGGCTTCCCGGTGCCCGGGCGGCACGAGGGGGGAACGCGACGTCCGTATCCCGCCGGTGGTCCGGGCCGGCGGACGCGAGTCTGGGGGCATGACCTCCTACATCGCACGCCCGATCCCGCCGCCGGTCCTGGACGAACTGCGTACCGCCGACGACGCGGGCCGCCCGATGGTGCCCGTCACCGACCCCGAGGGCGGCGCCCCGCTGCGCTGCTGCCTGCGGCGCGGCGCGCCCGGGGAACAGATCGCCCTGGTCTCCTACGCGCCCCTGCGGCGCTGGGCCGCCGAGACGGGCGCCGACCCGGGCGCGTACGACGAGCAGGGCCCCGTCTTCGTCCACGCCGAGCGGTGCGCGGGACCGGACGGCGACGCCCTGCCGTTCACCGGCAGCCACCGCACGGTCCGCCGCTACTCCGCCGACGGGCGCATCCTGGGCGGCCGGCTGGTCCAGGACCCCGCCGGGTTCGGACCGGCCTTCGCGGAGGCCTTCGCCGACCCCGCGGTGGCCCTCGTGCACGTCCGCGCGGTGGAGTACGGCTGCTTCCTGTACGAGGTCCGCCGGGGCTGAGGGACCGCCCGCCCGCCCCGGCGCGCCACGGGCCGTCGCGCGCACCGCACGGGCGGTGCACCGGACCGCACGGACGGTGTACCGGACGGCACGGGCGGTGCACCGGACCGCCCCGCCCCCTCGGCGGCGGGCGTCCCGCCTATCCGGCGGTGAGCTCCGCCGCCACCAGCTCCGCGATCTGCACCGCGTTCAGCGCGGCGCCCTTGCGGAGGTTGTCGTTGGAGACGAACAGCGCCAGGCCGTTGTCCACCGTCTCGTCGCGGCGGATGCGGCCCACGTAGGAGGGGTCCTTGCCGGCCGCCTGGAGCGGGGTGGGGATGTCGGTGAGGACGACACCCGGGGCGCCGCCGAGCAGCTCGGTCGCGCGCTCGGGGCTGATCGGGCGGGCGAAGCGGGCGTTGACCTGGAGGGAGTGGCCGGAGAAGACCGGGACGCGCACGCAGGTGCCGGAGACCTTCAGCCCGGGGATCTCCAGGATCTTGCGGGACTCGTTGCGCAGCTTCTGCTCCTCGTCGGTCTCGTTCAGGCCGTCGTCGACGAGGTTGCCCGCGAAGGGGAGCACGTTGAAGGCGATGGGGCGCTTGTAGACGCCGGGCTCGGGGAAGTCGACGGCCCCGCCGTCGTGGGTGAGCCTGTCGGCGTCGTCGACCACCTTCTGCACCTGGCCGTGCAGCTCGGCGACGCCCGCGAGACCGGAGCCGGACACCGCCTGGTAGGTGGCGACGACCAGGGCCTCCAGGCCCGCCTCCTCGTGCAGCGGCTTGAGGACCGGCATCGCGGCCATCGTGGTGCAGTTCGGGTTGGCGATGATGCCCTTGGGGCGGTGCGCGATCGCGTGCGGGTTGACCTCGGAGACGACCAGGGGCACGTCCGGGTCCTTGCGCCAGGCCGAGGAGTTGTCGATCACGACGGCGCCCTGTGAGGCGACCTTCTCGGCCAGCGCCCTGGAGGTGGCGCCGCCCGCGGAGAACAGCACGATGTCCAGGCCGGTGTAGTCGGCGGCCGACGCGTCCTCCACCGTCACGCCGTCCAGGACCGTTCCGGCGGAGCGGGCCGAGGCGAACAGGCGCAGCTCGTCGACCGGGAAGTTCCGCTCCGTGAGGATCCTGCGCATGACCGTGCCGACCTGACCGGTGGCTCCGACGATTCCGACCCTCACGGCGACTCCCTGTCTCTGTACGTGCGTGGTGCCCGACCGGGGCTTTCCCATCATGCGGCCGACCACGGGCAACGTGTCCAATTTTCTCGGCCGGGTGCCCGGGAAATGGGACGGCACGGCTCGGCCGACGGTTGCGGACGTCCGGTGTCCACCCCGCCTGAGCTGGAGAAATTCATCCGCCGGGCGCCGTGCGCCGCAAGCTCGCCTGCCCGGCGGGCCACCCGGCACACGAAGGTGTGACGTACGCCTCGGTCCGGCCGCGCACCCCCGCGAACGTTCCGGCGCGCCCCGGCGTCGTAGGGGAAACAGGGTGAGGGGGTGGCTGGTGCTGCGCAGAACGGCCCGCCGCGGCCAGGGGGCGGCCCGCCGGGCGGCCGATCCGCTGGACGCGGCCCAGGAACGCCGGGTGCGGGCGGTGCTCGCCCTGGGCGGAGTGCCGCAGGCGGACCTGCCGGACGGGGTACAGCAGGTCCGCCTGCGGCTGCTGGAGCGCGCCGCGAACGGGCAGGAGGCGCCGCGGGACGTCTCGGCGTGGGCGGCGGTGGTCGCCTCCAACCTGGCCGTGGACTGGCACCGGGCCAAGCGCCGCCAGGAGCGGCTCGGGGAGCGGCTGGCCGCCCTGCGGCAGCTCGAACACCCCTCGGGCGAGGACACCAGCGTGCTCTCCGTCGCCGTCGCCCAGGGCCTGGACGAGCTGCCCGACGCCCAGCGCCAGGTCCTGGTCCTGCGTTTCTACGCCGATCTGCCGGTGCGCTCCATCGCCGAACAGCTCGGCATCCCCGAGGGCACGGTCAAGAGCCGGCTGCACACGGCGGTACGGGCCCTGCGCGCCCGCCTGCACGAGGACGAGGTGGTGTGACGTGGCCGTCCGCGACGACGACCGGCACGACGCCGGACACGGCGGTGCCCCGGACGAGGGCGCCCCGGGCGGCGGTGCCGCGAACGAGGGCACCCCGGTCGAGCACGGCCCGGGCAAGCACGGCCCGGACGAGGACACCGCGCACGGGGGCGCCCGCCGGGATGTGACGTACGACGGCGCCGTGTACGGCGGCATGGACGCGCTGATGGCCGCGCTCACGCAGGAGCCGCTGCCGGCGCGGGCCGAGCGGGACGCGGACTTCCTGTCCGCCCGCCGGGCGGCCGCCGCCGACGTGGCCGTGCTGAGGGAGCAGCTGGGGCTGATCGGGGAGGCGCTGGCCCGCGCCGGGGAGACCGGGGCACGGGCGGGAACGGCGGCGGGGGCCCGGGAGGGGAACCCGCCCGCGCGGGACGCCGGGCCCGCGGCGGAAGCCGCCCCGGCGTCCGCGCGCCCCCTGCCCCGCCGCCGTTCCCGCCGCCCCCTGAACCTCGCCCTCGGTGCCCTCGCGGCGGCCGTGGCGGCCACCGTGGTCGTCGGCATGGGCTGGCTCCTGGCCCGGCCCGGCGGCGGCGCCGACGCGACGAGCGACGCCGCCGGCAGCGCCGACGCCGGCGCCAAGGCGGGGTCCCAGGCGTACTTCGGCAGCCCTCCGTACCTGGCCTGCGCCCGGTTCGTCGCCGAGGGCACGGTCGTCGCGGTGGAACGGCCGCCCGGCACCGGCCAGGACCGGATCACCCTGGCCGTGACCCGCTCCTACCTGCCGGAGGGCGGAGGGCCGGAAGACGGGGGAGGGGAGAAGGTCGCCTTCGTGCGGGAGGAGGGTGTCCGCCCCCGGCTCCGGGAGGGCGACGAGGTCCTCGTCGGGCTGCCCCGCGACGGGCTCGTCCCGGACGCCGTGTTCGTCGGCGAGGAGGACATCGCCCCCGAACGGGCCCGGATCACCGCCGCGCTGCCCGAGGCGCGCGACCTGCCCTGCGCATGAGAAAGGGCGGGCGCCCGCACGGACGCCCGCCCCACCGCCGTACCGGACGTTACGGCGTGACCTTCCCGATGACGAGGTCGGCCTTGCCCGCGACCGTGCCGCGCGCGTTGACCAGCTGGACCTGGCCGAAGAACCTGCGGCCCTCCGGCGCGGCGGCCAGCGCGGTGACGCTGCCGGAGACGGTCGCCGACGCGCCGGTGGCGAGCTTCACCGGCGCGCCGTCCACCGTGACGGTGCCGAGGGAGGCGGCGTAGAACACGTCCTGGTAGTCGTACTCGGTGGTGCCGGCCGGCACCGAGTAGCCGATGACCTTGATGGTGTACGTGCCGGCGGCCGGCGACGGGAGGGAGACCGACTCCTCGGAGTCGCCGTCGGCGGAGCTGCCGACCTCCTCGCCGGAGGCGTCGAACACGGCCAGGTCGAGGTCGGCCGCCGCGTCGGAGACACCGCCGATGACGACGTCCAGCGACTTGGCGCCCGCGGGCACCTCGACCGTGGTGGTCTGCGTCTCGCCCTGCGCGATGGACGGACGGGTCGTCCTGGCCGAGCCGAGCGGGCCGCCGGCCAGCTTGCCGTCGAGGGCGGCGAAGCCGTTGGTCACCTTCCAGGAGGCGGTGGCCGGGGTGCCGACCTTCACCTCGGGCACGGTGACGGTCTCCGGCTCGAAGTCCACGCCGAGGACGGCGACGTCCAGCTTGTAGGGGTTGTCGAGCAGCGGCGAGGTGCGGCGCGACTCGACCTCGATCTCCCACACGCCCGGCTGCGGGTCCGCGTACGAGCGCAGGTCGGGGCGGCAGGTGTTGGCCGGGTTGGTGTAGTTCGGGTAGCAGTTGACCGTCGAGGTCGGGTCGGCCGGGACGCCGTACGGGTGGATGGCGATGAACCGGGTCTGGCTCTTGTCCTTCAGCCCGCCGAGCGCGACCTCCAGCGTCCTGGCGCCCTCGGGCACGGTGACGAAGTACGAGGTGTGGCTGTTGCGCTGCTGCGTACCGGAGGCCGAGAAGGTGTACTTCAGCGGCGCGGAGACGACGACGGTGGTGAGGACCTGCTTGTCGACGCCCTCGGTGCGCGGGTCGTCGACCTCCAGGACCGCGCTCTTGATGCCCGCGGACCTCGGCGCGGCCTGCACCCTGACGGTGACCGGCTGGTTCAGCGGCAGCCGCACCTCGTCGGGGCCGACGACGCGGAAGGTGCCGCCCGCGTTGTTCTCCAGCCGCAGCTCGTGGCGGACCGCCCGGTCCGCGCCGGAGGTACGGGTGACCGTGATCTCGTACGTCTTCTTCTGCCCGGCCTTCAGGCCGCCCTCGCGGTCGTAGAGGCCGGTGCCGTGGCCCGGGGTCTTCAGCCGCTGGTCCATCGCGGTGTCGACCGGGGCCTTGACGGTGTAGGCGTGGGCCGTGGCGCCGTCCTCGATCGCCTCCCAGGCGTCCTCGATGTCGATGAGGCCGGCCCCCTCCTCGTACGCCTGCACGCCCTTGATGTGGTCGGCGGTCGAGGTGAGCGCCGTGCGCAGGGTGGCCGGGGTGAGGTCGATGCCCTTGCGCTTGGCGGCGGACAGCAGCAGCGCCGAGGCGCCCGCGGCCTGCGGGGAGGCCATCGAGGTGCCCTGGAGCATGCCGTAGCCGGCCGGCAGGGAGTAGCCCGCCTCGGCGACCGGGGCGCCCGGCAGCCAGGTCTGGATGGTGTTGATCGCGGCGCCCGGCGCGACCAGCGTCGGGGTGAAGCCGCCGTCCTCGCGCGGGCCGCGCGAGGAGAACGGCATCATCGCGTACTTCTTCTCCACGGCCGAGCCGTAGTTGGCGGCCCAGGTCTCCTTGGAGATGGACGCGCCGACCGAGATCACCTTGTCGGCGAGGGCCGGGTCGCCGATGGTGTTGGCGCCGGGGCCGGAGTTGCCCGCGGAGATCACCAGCTGCACGCCGTAGGTGTCGATCAGGCGCGTGTACAGCTCGGCGCGCGCGTTGTTGCCGTCGTTCAGCGCCGGCAGGCCGCCGATGGACATGTTGACGATGTCGACGCCGCGCTTGGTGACGAGGTCGATCATGCCCTCGGTGAGCGCGACGTTGGTGCAGCCGCCGCTCCAGGTGCAGGCCCGGGAGGAGACGATCTTCGCGCCCGGGGCGGCGCCGTTCATCTTCCCGCCGAACAGGCCGTTGGCGGCGGTGATGCCGGCGACGTGCGTGCCGTGCTCGGACTCGATGACGCCGATGTTGACGAAGTCGGCCTTGGCGCCGGCCGCGTTGTGGACGACGTCCTTGCGGATCTCGACCACGAACGGCTGGCGCTCGGCGACCTCGGTGGCCGGGTCGTCGGTGCCGAAGTACCCGACCTGGAAGCCGTCCTTGTACGGCTTCATCGCGGTGTCGTCGGCGAAGTCGAAGTTGTTGTTCAGGTCGACGCGGACCGTGCCGGCCGCCGCGTCGTACAGCACGCCCCAGGCGTCGGTGGTGTCGCCGTCGCGGTTGGCGTCGCCGGCGGCGTCGCCGCCGACGGTGTACGACTCCTTGAAGGTGCTGATCCGGTAGGAGCCCGCGGGCGCCGTCCAGCTCCTGCCCTCGTAGGTGAAGGCGGGCCCGGAGACCGCTTGGGTCATCGGGCGCCAGGTCCTGTCGCCGTCGACCAGCGGGTCGGTCGCCGTCACCCAGTCGACGATCTTCCGCTCGCCGGTGGTGGTCTTCTGCAGCGCCGGGTGGCCGAGGTCGACGCCGGAGTCCAGGATGCCGATGGTGACGCCGCGGCCGTCCGCCTTCGGGTGGTCCTCGACGAAGTCGACGGCGCCCGTCTCGAAGGACGGGTTGTACGGGTTCTCGGCCGGGGTCCTCCTGCCGGGCGCCGGGTAGGAGGCCGTGCCCGCGGCGCCGGCGTCCCTGGCGGTGTCCGCGCCCGGCGTCGGGTCGTCCAGCGGTATCTCCTCGCGCAGGTCGATGCCGTGCACGGAGGAGAGCTCGACGGCGGCGGCGATGGCCGAGTCCGCCCTGGAGGTCGGCAGGGTGGCGCGGACGTAGCCGAGCTTGTCGTCGGCCCGGCCCACCGAGCCGCCCTTGACCGCGTCCAGCTGCTCGGCGACCCGCTCGGTCTGGCCGGGCGCGGTCGCGACCATCATCGTGACGTTCTTCTCGCCCTCGGCCTTGGCCTCGGCGAGCCGGTTCGCGTCGTCCGGACCGAGCTTGTCGTGCGCGGACTTGACGTCCCCGCCGACGGGCGCGGCGACGGGGCCGTCGGCGGCGAGCGCCAGGGGGATCGGCCCGGCCGCGCAGAGCGCGGCGACGACACCCGCGGCCACGGCGATGCGCGCCACGCGTCTCGCGCCCGGTATCGGGTCGCGCTGGGGGGTGAGGGTCATCGGCATCCCTTGGTGGTGAAGGAACGAGCGGTGGGCGACCGGGCCCGATCGGTTCCGGCCGCGGCGGTCCGGAGTGCGATCCCGGACGACCGCTCAGCCTTGTGCAAGGGGCGATTGTTTGGCGAGGGTTGGCCGAATCGAAATGGATGTGTGGGGAAAACCCCCTATCCCTTTTGGGGAGATGACCCCCGAAGGTGACAAGTCGCCCACGACCGCCGTGCCCGGGCAAAACCCTCGACGGGTACCGGCCGGGCGTGCGTCGCGCACCCCTCGGCCTTCCCCCGGCCGTCTCTCGGTTGTCCTCCGGCCGTCTCTCGGCCGTCCCCCGGGCGCCCCTCAGGCGTCCTTCGCGCGGGCGTAGTGGCGGGACGCCTTCGCGCGGTTGCCGCAGGCCGCCATGGAGCACCAGCGGCGGGTGCCGTTGCGGGAGGTGTCGAAGAAGTGCAGGATGCACGCCTCGTGGGCGCAGCCGCGGATCCGGTCGGGCGCGGTGGCCAGCAGTTCCAGGTAGTTGCGGGCGGCGAGCCAGGCCGGTCCCCAGGACGCGTCGTCGAACTCGGCCTCCTCGCCCGGACCCCGCGTGGTGAGGGTGGCCCGGATCCGTCCGTGCCCGAGCACGGCGTCGACGGGCCCGGCGCCCTCCTCCAGCGAACCGTCCACGGCCTTCTTCAGGGCGTCCCGCGCCTGGAGGACGTGCCGCAGGGTCGCCGCGTCGGCGGCGAACCGGCCGTCGAGCCCGTTGGCGGCGAGCCACACCGCCAGTCCGTCGGTGCCGGCGAGCAGGTCCTGGAGGGCGCCCTCCCGCATCCACCGCGTGTTGAGCAGGTCCAGGGCGAGCGGTTCGCCGGTGAGCGGGCGCGGGTCGGGTGCGGCGGGCATGGGAGCTCCCTTCAGGTCTAACCATTCAAGGGTACGTGACCGGTTGACGCTCGCCGGATCTAACCACTAACGTGCATGACAACGGTTAGATCAAAGGAGCAGTCATGACCCTGCGCACCGGCCACATCGGCCTCAACGTCACCGACCTGGACCGCTCGCTCGCCTTCTACCGGGACGTCCTGGGCTTCGCGCTGATCGGCGAGGGCAAGGAGGAGGACAGGCGGTACGCGTTCCTCGGCGACGGGGAGCGCCTGCTCCTCACGCTCTGGCAGCAGGCGGCGCGGCCCTACGGCGCCGACCGCGCCGGACTGCACCACCTCGCGCTGGAGGCGGACTCCCTCGAGCGGGTCGGGGAGTACGAGAGGGCCCTGCGCGCCCACGGCGTGGAGTTCGCCCACGACGGCGTCGTCGCCCACCACGAGGGCGCGCCCTCCGGCGGCATCTTCTTCCACGACCCCGACGGCACCCGGCTGGAGATCTCGGTGCCGAGCGGCGCACAGGGCGCCCCGGCACCGCACGACTCCGCTCCGACCTGCGGGTTCTTCTAGCCATGGAGACCGGCACGGACGTCTATCACGCGGGTTCGCGGGCGGTGCAGGACCGGGCCGGCGCCCGCCGGGCCGCCGACCACGTCGGCCGCTCCGTCGGACAGGACATCAAACCGGTGGCCGCCGCCTTCCTGGAGCTCCAGCCCCTGCTGGTGCTCGGTGCCGCCGACCCGGCGACGGGCCGGGTGTGGGCCTCCCCGCTCACCGGCACCCCCGGCTTCGTCCGGGCCGCGGGCCCGCGGCGGATGTCGGTCGCCGGCGGGGTGCGCCCCGCCGACCCGCTCGCCACGGCCCTCGCCACGCCCGGCACACCCGTCGGCACCATCGCCCTCGATCCGCGCACCCGCCGCCGGATGCGCCTCAACGGCCGGCTCCGGCCCGCCTCCCGGGGGTTCGCCGTCGAGGCCGACCGGGTGTTCTCCAACTGCCCCAAGTACCTGCAGAAGAGGGAGTCGTACGAGACGGTCGGGGACCGTGTGCCGCGCCCGCCCCGCCGGTCCCGTGAACTGAGCCCGCGGCAGCGGGCGTTCGTCGAGGCGGCCGACACCTTCTTCGTCGCCACGGTGCACGGCGCCGGCGCCGACGCCAGCCACCGCGGCGGCAACCCCGGCTTCGTCCGCGTCGCCGCGCCGCGCGAGCTGAGCTGGCGCGACTACCCCGGCAACGCCATGTTCCTCACCCTGGGCAACCTGGCGGCGGACCCGCGCGCGGGCCTGCTGTTCCTGGACTGGACGACCGGCACGGCCCTCCAGCTCACCGGCGAGGCGCGCACGGAGTTCGCCGCGGACGGCCGGCGCCGGGTCCGCTTCGCGGTCGGGGAGGTCCTCGAGACGCCGTGCGCCGTGCCGCTGCGCTGGTCCGCTCCCGAGTACTCCCCTGCCAATCCGGACCCGGCGGGTTAACGTCCGGGGATGCGAAGGAAGTTGAGGGTGGCGGCCTACGCCGTGTGCGTCCGTGACGGACGGATCCTGCTGGCCCGTTCGCCCACGCCCGACGGCACCCCCGAGTGGGTGCTGCCGGGCGGCGGCATGGAGCACGGGGAGGATCCCTACGACACCGTGCGGCGGGAGGTGGAGGAGGAGACCGGCTACCGCATCGAGGTGACGGGGCTGCTCGGGGTGGACTCGTGGCGCGGCAGGCACCCCGGCCGCTTCGGACGGCCCGTCGACCACCACGGTGTGCGGCTCGTGTACGAGGGCCGGATCGCGGGCGGTGACCTGCGCCACGAGGTCGGCGGCTCCACCGACCTGGCCGCCTGGCAGGACCTGGACGCCGTGCCCGGACTGGTGCGGGTCCCGTTGGTCGACGTCGCGCTGCGGCTGTGGCGGGAGCGGCCGGCGGACGGCCGGGCCGCGCTCCCCGGAAGGCCCGGGACGTCCGAGGGGTAGGTCCGTCCGGTACCCCGGAAGGTGAACGCGCGGTGACCGCCTCCCGGCCGGTGCGGGAGCGGCCGTCGACGCGCCGGACGGCCCGAGATCCACGTACGGTGATCTGCGCCGCGCGTTGCCGCCGCGTTCACGCGCAGGCCATTCCCGATGCCAACGATCCAGTGCGAACGGGGTGTTCGCGCCGTGAACACCCCGTGACCACTGCCGACGCGTTCGCACTCGGGGAGAGAAGCGCATGGCGCGTACACGCTCAGTCGCCGGCTCCACCGGTATCCACCGCCGTTCCGTCCTCGCCGCCACCGGAGCGGTGGCCCTCTCCGCGGGCATCGGCCACGCCCTGCGGCCCGGCGACAGCCGGGCCGCCACCGCCGCCGGCGTCTCCGAGGCGCACGGGTCCGTGCTCGCCTCCTCGCGGCGGGCACCGGCCGCACCGCTCGCCCCGTACACCAAGGGCACCACCCTCGCCTCCGTCGCCACCCCGCGCGGCGGCTCCGGCTACCGCCGCCTCGGCGACGGTCCCGGCTGGCCGCGGGTGGTGCGCGGCGAACTGGCCGCCCCCCGGTCCGGCCGCGCCGGCCGCCGCACCGCGCTGGCCGCGTTCGTGCAGCTCACCGACCTGCACCTGATCGACGTCCAGCATCCGCTGCGGCTGGAGTACCTGCGCTCGGCCGACGTGCACGCCTGGCGGCCGCAGGAGGCGCTGACGGTGCAGGGCGCCATCGCCCTGGTGGAGCGGATCAACGCGCTGCGGGGCGCCCCCGTCACCGGCGCCCCGCTGCACTTCGCCATGACCACCGGCGACAACACGGACAACAACGCCAAGTCCGAGCTTGAGTGGTTCCTGACGGTCATGAGCGGCGGCCGGATCACCCCCGACACCGGGGACCCGGGCCGGTACGAGGGGGTCCAGAACAGCGGCCTGAAGCTGTACTGGCAGCCGGACGCCGCCGTCCGCGACGCCGACAAGCAGCTCGGCTTCCCGCGGCTGGACGGCTTCCTGAGCGCCGCCCTGCGCGAGGTGCGCAGCCCCGGCCTCAACCTGCCCTGGTACTCCACGGTCGGCAACCACGACTCGATGCCGCTCGGCTGCTACGCCTCGCACGGCGACTCCTACCTCACCGAGCTCGCCGTCGGCGGCAGGAAGCTGATGAGCCTGCCGGCGGCCGAGGCGAGGAAGCTCCAGGACGCCATCAAGAAGGCCAAGGACCCCAGGGGCGTGGCGTACCGCGACTTCCTCAAGGCCCACGCCCGCGCCATGCGCCCGGTCACGCCCGACGAGAGGCGCGCCCCCTTCACCCCCGCCGACTACCTCAGGGCCCACCTGGACCCGGCGTACCGGGGCCCGGGCCCGGCCGGCCACGGCTACTCCTCGGTGAACCTCGACGCGGGCACCCAGTACTACGCCTTCCGCATCGCCGACGATGTCATCGGCATCAGCCTGGACACCACCGACCCGGGCGGACACTACGAGGGCTCGGTCGGGACGGCCCAGCTGCGGTGGCTGGAGAAGACCCTGCGGCAGAACAGGGACGCGTACGCGATCGTCTTCAGCCATCACACCAGCAAGACGATGGGCAACACCCGCCCGGACCCGGCCCGCCCCGACGAGCGCCGCCACACCGGCCAGGAGGTCCTCGACCTGCTCGGCCGCCACCGCTCCGTGCTCGCCTGGGTGAACGGCCACATCCACCGCAACGCCATCACCCCGCACGCCCGCTCCGACGGCCGTTCCTTCTGGGAGATCTCCACCGCCTCCCACGTCGACCACCCGCAGCTCGCCCGGGTCGTCGAGCTGGCCGACAACAAGGACGGCACGCTGTCGCTGTTCACCACCCTCGTGGAGTCCTCCGCCCCGCACCGCACGGACTTCGCCGACCTCTCCCAGACGGGCCTGGCCGCCCTCTACCGCGAGCTGTCCCTCAACGCCCCCGGAGCCCGCACGGACCTGGCCGGCGCCCCCCAGGACCGCAACACCGAACTGGTGCTGAAGAAGGGCTGAAACACGGTCAACCGCCGCCGCGGGCGTCAACCCCCGCACGGGCCACCGGGTCTCTCCCCCCGGCCACGCCCGCGGCGGGCGGGCACGGAAGGGGACGGAAAGGGGAGGGCATGACCACACGCCTGAGAGCGGCCCTGGTGGCGGCGACGGCCGTCGCGCTGTCGGCCGCACTGGCGGGCCCGGCGATCGCGGCACCGCCCGCCGGGGACGGCGGCCACGAGGCGACCCGCCGGGCGATGCGGGCCGCGGTCGAGGACGGCGCGCCCGGGGTGACGGCGAGGGCCCAGGACGCCCGGGGCACCTGGTCGGCGGCCGAGGGCGTCGGCGACCTCGCGACGGGGCAGCCGCGTTCGGCGCGCGACCGCTACCGCGTGGGCAGCATCACCAAGACGTTCGTGGCGACCGTGCTGCTCCAGCTGGAGGCCGAGGGGCGCCTGTCCCTGGACGACACGGTGGAGAAGTGGCTGCCGGGAGTCGTGCGCGGCAACGGGCACGACGGCAGCCGGATCACCGTCCGCCGGCTCCTGAACCACACCAGCGGAATCTTCAACTACACGGCGGACCCGGAGTTCGGCCGTACGCACTTCCTCCGGGACGGCTTCTTCGAGCACCGCCACGACACGGTGCCCCCCGAGGAGCTGGTGGCGGTCGCCCTGTCCCACGCACCGGACTTCGCGCCCGGCACCTCCTGGAAGTACTCCAACACCAACTACGTCCTGGCCGGCCTGGTGATCGAGAAGGTCACGGGCCGCCCGTACGCCGAAGAGGTCCGCCGCCGCATCATCGGCCCCCTGAAGCTGCGCGCCACATCGGTCCCCGGCACCCGTGTCACCGTCCCGCGGCCGAGCAGCCGCGCCTACTCCAAACTGGCGGAGACGACGACCGGACCCACCTACGACGTCACGAACCTCAACCCGTCGATCGCCTACGCGGCGGGCGAGATGATCTCCGACTCCGCCGACCTCAACCGCTTCTACACGGCCCTGCTGCGCGGCCGGCTGCTGCCCGTCGGGCAACTGGCCGAGATGACGGCGACGGTCCCGCTCGACGAGAAGCGCTCCTACGGCCTGGGCCTGATGAAGGCGAGACTGAGCTGCGGCGTCACGGTCTGGGGCCACGACGGCGGCATCCACGGCTCCGCGTCGCAGGCGGTGACGACGGAGGACGGCCGCCACTCCCTGGCCTTCAACCTCAACGGGGACTGGGCGGGGGACACCGAAGCCGTGGTCGAGGCGGAGTTCTGCCGGAAGTGAGCCCCCCACCCGGCCGGCACAGGGCGCGCGGCCGGGACCGCTGCCCCGCGCGCCGGCGCACGAGCAGGGGCCGCCGGGCGACTCCCGCGGCCCCTCCTCTCCCCTCTCCTCCCCTCCTGGCGTCCCCGGCCCGTTGCTACCGCGGCAGCACCACGACACGGGCCGCCGGTTCCCGGTCGGCCGACGCCGTCAGCGCCGTGCGGACCACCGCCGCCTGCTGCTCCGGCGCGTCGCGCAGCTTCCTGGGGGTGAGGTGCACGACCGTGATCCCCAGCCGTTCCAGGTGCTCGCGCTTGCGGACGTACTCCGGCCACAGGGCGTCGTCGTCCTGGCGCGGGGCGCGGGTGTCGAGCTCGACCGCCACCGCCTGCCCGGGCCAGTAGGCGTCCACGCCGCCGAGGTGGGGACCGCCGGGCAGGCGCAGGTCGACGTTCCAGACCGGGTCCGGCAGGGCGTACTCGCGCACCATGCGGTACAGCCGGTGCTCCGCGATCGCCCGGCCCTCGGCCAGCAGGGAGTCCACCGCGTCCACCACGTGCGGACGGCTCAGCAGCCGCGCCTGGTTCAACTCCCTCACCACCGCGGCCGGTTCGCAGTGACCGCCGCGCACCGCCTCGGTCAGCAGCAGGCGCACCACGGCCGCGTCCGCGAGGCCGGCCACCGCGTCGGCCAGCGCGCGCGGCACCGGGGCGACCGGCACGGGGGTGCCGCCCGCCCGGGCGGGGCCCAGCGCCTGGGGGACGGTGACCTGCTCGGGGGCGGGCAGCGCCGGGGCGCGGACGATGCGCGCGCAGCCGGTCGAGCGCAGCCGCCGCGGACGCGGCACCAGGACGTCGATCGCCTCCAGCGACGGCAGCGGGGGAGCGGAGGTGAAGCCGTGCAGCGCCAGCGCGGCGAGCCCGGTGATCATCGCGTCCGCGCCGGGCGGGGCGGACGCCGCGTCCGCGCCGGGCTGGGCCGGAACCCCGCCGCCCCGCTCCCGCCCCGCGTACAGCAGTACCGCGTGCAGCCGCTCCTCGCCGGTCGGCGGGCCCGGGTGCAGCAGCACGACGCCCGGGAGGATCTGCTGCCAGGGACCGCCGGGGCGGCACCGTGCGGCGGCCTCCGCGGCCGTCAGGCCGTGCGAGCGCAGCTGCGCGGTGGTCATCACGCGGCGCCGCCCGTCGGCCGGCTGGTGCAGGGGGCGGGGGGAGAGGGGGGTGTTGTGGTTCATGCCCCGCAATTTCCCGCGTCCGGTCCGCCCTTTAACCACTGTTACACGCTCGTTGACGAATACGGACAAGAATGCCCTGAAGTACGCGTGTTCGGACGCCGAAAACCCCTGGTCAGCTCAGGTGCGGACCAGGGGTTACGGCCTCATTGCCCGAATTTCGTAACGGTCACCGGCGGTCCAAGCTCAGGCCAAAGCCAGGGGTCAGCCGGCCGCCGCGTCGCACGCCTGTGCGCGCAGCGCCCGTGCGAGGTCGTCCCGGGCCTCCAGGACCAGTCGCCTGAGGGCGGGGGCCGCCTCCTGGTGGGCCGCCAGCCACGCGTCCGTCGCCTCCAGCGTCTCCTGCGAGTCCTGGAGCGCCGGGAACAGGCCCCGCACCACGTCCATGCCGATCTGGATCGACCGCTCGCGCCACACCCGCTCGATCGCCGCGAAGTACTTCTGCGCGTACGGCGCGAGCAGCTCCCGCTGCGAGGCCTGCGCGAAGCCCGCGATCGTCGCCTCGACCAGCGCGTTGGACAGCGCGTCGGACTCCACGACCTGCGCCCACGCCTGCGCCTTGACCGCCGGCGACGGGCGGGACGCCAGGCAGCGGACCTGGTGGCGCTTGCCGGAGGCGGTGTCGTCGCGGGCCAGTTCGGCGGCCAGCGCGGCCTCGTCCGCGACCCCGTGCGCGGCCAGCGGCTCCAGGAAAGCCCAGCGCAGCTCCTGGTCCACCTCCAGCCCGTCGATCTTCACCGTGCCGTCCAGCAGCTCCCGCAGCAGCTCCAGGTCGGCGGGCGCCGACGCCACCGCCGCGAAGAACCGCGCCCACGCGAGCTGGTGCTCGCTGCCCGGCTCGGCGGCCCGCAGCTCCCGCTGCGCGCCCCGGGCCAGCAGCCGCTCGCCCGTCGGGCGCCAGTGGGGCGCCGCGTAGTGCACGAGCGCCGACTCGGCCCAGGCGTGCAGCATCTGCACCACCCCGATCTGCGACTCGCGCCCCGCGTACCGCAGCACCAGGTCCACGAAGTCCCGCGCCGGCAGCAGCGCGTCCCGCGTCATGTTCCACAGCGCCGACCAGCACAGGGCGCGCGCCAGCGGGTCGGTCACCGCGTCCAGGTGCTCGCGCAGGGTGGCCAGCGAGGCCTCGTCGAAGCGGATCTTGCAGTACGTCAGGTCGTCGTCGTTGACGAGGACGAGCTCGGGCGCGTCGGCGCCGGCCAGCTCCGGCACGATCGTCCGCGGCCCGTCGACGTCCACCTCGGCGCGCGCGTACCGCTCCAGCGCCCCGGCCGGCGTCCGCCGGTACAGGCCCACGGCGACCCGGTGCGGCCGCAGCTCGGGGTGCGACTCGGCGGCCTCCTGCAGCACCGCCAGCTCGTCCACCCGGCCCTGCGCGTCGAGCAGCACCTGAGGGGTCAGCGTGTTGACGCCCGCCGTCTGCAGCCAGGACCGCGCCCAGGCGCCCATGTCCCGCCCGCTGGTCTCCTCCAGCACCGCCAGCAGGTCGCCGAGGCGCGTGTTGCCGTACGCGTGCCGCTTGAAGTAGCGCCGGGCGCCCTCCAGGAACGCGTCCTGGCCGACGTACGCCACGAGCTGTTTCAGCACGGAGGCGCCCTTGGCGTAGGTGATGCCGTCGAAGTTCAGCTTGGCGTCCTGCAGGTCGCGGATGTCCGCGGTGATCGGGTGCGTGGAGGGCAGCTGGTCGGCCCGGTACGCCCACGCCTTGCGGCGGTTGGCGAAGGTGATCCAGCCGCCCTCGAAGCGGGTCGCGCCGACCAGCGCGAACGCGCCCATGAAGTCGGCGAAGGACTCCTTCAGCCACAGGTCGTCCCACCACTCCATGGTGACCAGGTCGCCGAACCACATGTGGGCCATCTCGTGCAGGATCACGTTGGCGCGGCCCTCGTAGGAGGTCTGCGTCACCTTGCCCCGGAAGATGAACTCCTCCCGGAAGGTCACCAGCCCCGGGTTCTCCATCGCCCCCAGGTTGTACTCGGGGACGAACGCCTGGTCGTACTTCCCGAAGGGGTAGGGGTAGTCGAAGCGGTCGTGGAAGAAGTCCAGGCCCTGCTTGGTGACCAGGAAGACGTCGTCGGCGTCGAAGTGGGGCGCGAGGCCCTTGCGGCACAGCGCGCCGAGCGGGATCTCCAGGCGCGTGCCGTCCGGCAGGACGCGCTCGTAGGTGTCCGTGACGTAGTGGTACGGACCGGCCACCACGCAGGTGATGTACGTCGGGATCGGCTTGGTCTCGGCGAACCGCCACACCCCGTCGGTCCGTTCGCCGGCCCCGTTGCTCCACACCGTCCAGCCCTCCGGCGCCCGCACCTCGAAGCGGAACGGCGCCTTGAGGTCGGGCTGCTCGAAGGTGGCGAAGACGCGGCGGGCGTCGGCCGGCTCGTACTGGGTGTACAGGTACACCTCGCCGTCCTCGGGGTCCACGAAGCGGTGCAGGCCCTCGCCGGTGCGGGAGTAGGCGCACCGGGCGTCGACCACCAGCTCGTTGTCGGCGGCCAGGTCCTCCAGCACGATCCGGGAGCCGTCGAAGACCTCGCCGGGGTCCAGGTCCCGGCCGTTGAGGGAGACGGCCGTCACGCTCGGCGCGATCAGGTCCGCGAAGCTGGCCGCGCCCGGCTCGTTGCAGCGGAAGCGGATCGTGGTGACGGAGCGGAACGTACGGGGCCCGTCGCCGCCGTCCGCGCCGACCGCGGAGCGCAGGTCGAGGGACACCTCGTACCCGTCGACGGACAGCAGGGCGGCCCGCTCCCGGGCCTCGTCGCGGGTCAGATTCTCACCGGGCACGGGCGGCACTCCCTCGGAGTCGTGAACGACGGCTGAACAGGACCGATCCTGCCACGCGCTCCTGACGCGGGGCAGCCGGGAATGGACGGGACGCCGGGCATGTTGCGCGTTCAGGGACCACCGCGACCGCTTTTCGAGGAGAACCATGTCCGAGAGCACGACCGCCTCCGGAAAGACCCCCGTCGATTTCTGGTTCGACCCCCTGTGCCCCTGGGCCTGGATGACGTCCCGGTGGGTGCTGGAGGTGCAGAAGCTGCGGGACATCGAGGTCCGCTGGCACATCATGAGCCTGGCCGTGCTGAACGAGGACAAGCTGGACGAGCTGCCCGAGGAGTACCGGGAGATGCTCGCGACGCAGGCCTGGAAGCCGGTGCGCGTGGTGACCGCGGCCTGGCAGAAGCACGGCGCCGACGTCCTCGGCCCGCTCTACACCGCGCTCGGCACCCGCTTCCACAACAACGGCGAGGGCCCCACCCGCGAGGCGATCGCCGGCGCGCTGGCGGACGCCGGGCTGCCCGCCGGCCTCATCGACTACGCCGACCAGGAGGACTTCGAGTTCGACGCCGAGCTGCGCGCCTCCCACAAGGAGGGCATCGAGAAGGTCGGCCAGGAGGTCGGCACGCCCGTCATCGCCGTGCCCGGCGCCGACGGCCGGCAGATCGCCTTCTTCGGTCCGGTCGTCACCCCCGCCCCCAAGGGCGAGGAGGCCGCCCGCCTGTGGGACGGCACCCTCGCCGTGGCCTCGGTCCCCGGCTTCTACGAGATCAAGCGCACCCGCACCAAGGGCCCGGACTTCAGCAACCTGTAGGACCTGTCGTCAAACTCCGGCCTGCCATGCACGCCCTCTCGCCGCACCGGGCGCGGACCCGAGTACATCCCGTAGTACGAGGGCCGGCGCCCGGCACGCCGGGAGCACGCACCCGACGCCGCGGGGCCCGCCCTCCGGGCCGACGACGGGAGTTCGACGACAGGCCCTGGGGCTCACTCGGGGGCGGCCCGCATCCGGAGCTCCTCCGGGAGCAGGCCGCCGTCGGCCCGGGCCGACCAGCGCTGGTACCACCGGCAGCCGGGTGCGGTGCAGCGCCAGTAGTGATCCACGTAGTGGTGTTCCCCCCTGTCCGCCCGGACCGCCGCCTTCTCGGCGGCGTCGAGCCTGCGGAACTCCTGCCCGCCGCGGCAGGTCGGACAGTGCTTGTGCCTGAAGAACATCAGCCCCTCCTCGCGATCACCGCCAGGTCCGGGAAGTCGGTCACCACCGCGTCGACCCCCAGTCGGTAGTACAGCGCGTACTCCGCGAACGCGTCCCCGAAATCGGCCGCTCCGGTGCCGCGCCGGAAGTCCGCCGGGAGGAACTGGTTCTCCGCGCGGAAGGTGTACGGGCCGATCCGCAGCCCCGCCGCGTGGGCGTCGGCGACCAGGGAGGTGGGCGTGCCCAGGCGGCCCTCCGGCGTCAGGGGCAGCAGGGACGTCCGGTCCGGCCCGATCCAGTCCGCGTACCGCGCGATTCGCGCCAGGCCCGCCGGGGTCATCATGTCCCGGTACGTCGTCGGGTCCCCGGAGGAGACCAGGTCGTACGGCCCGCCCGTGGTGCCCAGCGCCTGCCACAGCGGCACGCCCAGCCGCTCGGCGGCGATCCGCTCCAGGCTCGTCGGCTCGAAGGACTGCACCACGCACTCCCGCGGCCCCAGCCGGTTGCGGCGGACCGCCTCCGCCAGCCGCGGCTCCAGCGCCAGGCCGATCGAGCGGAAGTACGTCGGGTGCTTGGTCTCCGGGAAGACCGCGACCGTACGGCCGTGCGTCCGTGACAGCCGCCGCGCCAGGTCCACCACCTCCTGGAAGGTCAGGACCGGCTCGCGGCCGTCGAAGACGGTGTTGCGGTCGCGGACCCGCGGCAGGCGCTCCACCGCCCGCAGCGTCCTCAGCTCCGCCAGCGTGAAGTCCTCCGTGAACCAGCCGGTCACCGGCCGGCCGTCCACCTCCTTGGTGGTGCGGCGGCCGGCGAACTCCGGGTGACGGGCCACGTCCGTCGTCTGGGAGATCTCGTTCTCGTGCCGCACCACCAGCACGTGGTCCTTCGTCGGCACCAGATCCGGCTCGATCCAGTCGGCGCCCGTCTGCACGGCGTACGCGTAGGAGGCCGCCGTGTGCTCCGGGCGCCAGCCGGCCGCGCCGCGGTGGCCTATCACCAGCGGGACCCGCCGCCCGTCCGGTCGCCCGGCCGCCGCGGCCGGCAGCGCGGCGGACACCGGGGCGGCGGCCGCCGCGAGCAGGAGGGATCTGCGTCCGGGACGCATACGGCTTCCTTTCGTCGGTGTTCAGGGACGGGCCCGGTCCCGCGCCTGCGCCAGGCGGGCCAGGTGCTCCTCGTAGCCCTTCGCGTAGAACGCGGCGCGGTCCGGGTCCGGCTCGACGACCGCCGTCGGCCGGGTCCACGCCCGCGCGTCCAGCGCCACCCCGTACCGCTCGGCCGCCGCGAGCACCGCGCCCCGCGCGCCCACCTCGCCCCCGGCCACCCGCAGCGGCCGGCCCAGCACGTCGGCCAGCAGCCGCATCCAGACCGGGGAGCGGGTGCCGCCGCCGCACACGGCCAGGGCCCCGTCGAGTCCCGCCGCCTCCAGGCAGTGCCGGGCGGCGTAGCCGATGCCCTCGCAGGTGGCGCGGATCAGGTCGCCCTTGGTCGACTCCAGGCAGACACCGGTGAGTTCGGCGCGCAGCCGCGGCTCGACGAAGGGGGCGCGCTCGCCGGACGGCGCGAAGTAGGGCAGCACCCGCACGCCGCGCGCGCCCGGCGGGGTGTCCGCCAGCAGCCCGTCGACCTCCCGGTGGGGCACGCCTGTGGTGGACAGGACCCAGTCCAGGGCCGCCGTGCCGACCATCGCGGGCATGGCGCGCAGCCAGTGACCGGGACGGTCGGTGGAGATGTACAGCCCGGCCGGTTCGCCGCCCAGGTCCAGCTCGGTCGTGGCGACCAGGGCGGCCAGGCAGGTGCCGACGATCAGCAGCCCGTCGCCGGGGGCCGTCACCCCGGCGCCGAGCGCGCAGGCCGGCAGGTCGTAGGGGCCGTTCGCGATCGGCGTGCCGGCCGGCAGGCCCTCGCCGCGTGCCCCGGCCGTCGCGACGGGATCGCTCACCGGGGCGAGCAGCCGGCGGCGGTGGGCGAGGCCGAGCAGCTCCACCACCCGGTCGTCGTAGGCCCGTGTGCGCGGGTCCAGGAACGGCATCGACGCGTCCGACACGTCCGTCGCCGCCGGAGCCCCGGTCAGCCGCCGGAACACCATGTCCTTGCAGTACAGGGCGGTGGCGGCGGTGTCGAGGGACTTCGGCTCGTGCCGGTCGAACCAGGCCAGCAGCGGGCCCGGGGAGCCGGGGAACATGGCGCCGCCGGTGCGCCGGAACACCGTCTCGAAGGTGCCGTCCGCCATCCACCGGCCGAGCAGTTCGTGCGCCCGCCCGTCCATCCAGGAGGCCGCCGGCCGCACCGGGCGGCCCTCGGCGTCCACCAGCCACACCCCGTCGCCCTGCCCGGTGAGCCCGGCCAGCTCCACCGGCTCCGGTACCCGCCGCGTCAGCTCCTCCAGAACGGCGACGACCGCCGCGTACACCTCCTCCATGTCCTGCTCGACGAACCCGCCGCGCAGCGCGAGACGCAGCGGACGCGCGGCGACGGCCCGCTCGCGGCCCGTGCCGTCGAAGGCCGCCGCCTTGACCATGGACGTGCCCACATCGATACCGACGTACATGACGGACTCCTCAGGGCTGCTACGACTGCCGCGGCGCTCGGGGCCCTCGCGGCGCTCAGGCCAGGCAGTGCGCCGGCGGCTCCCCGCGCACCCAGCGCCCCACCTCCCGCGCGGCGATCCGCGCCGCCTTCTCCGCCACCGCGCGGCTCGCCCCGCCCAGGTGCGGGGTGAGCACCACGCGATCGGCGAGCGCGAACAGCCGGGACACCGCCGGGAGCGGCTCGCGCGCGTAGGTGTCGAGGGCCGCCGCCGACACCTGCCCGCTCTCCAGCGCGTCGCACAGCGCCTCCTCGTCCAGCAGCGGGCCGCGGGCGGCGTTCACCACCACCGCCCCGCGCGGCAGCAGGGCGAGTTCGCGGGCGCCGATCAGGCCGCGGGTCTCGTCGGTGAGGCGGGCGTGCAGGGTGATCACCCGGGAGTCGCGCAGCAGGTCGTCCAGCGAGGTCGCGCGCAGGCCGTGGATGTCGCCGCGCACGTACGGGTCGTACACCGTCACCCGCGCGCCGAAGGCGCCCAGCACGCGCGCCACCCTGCTGCCGACGGCCCCGTAGCCGACCAGTCCGACGGGCAGGTCCTCCAGCTCCAGACCGCTGTGCTCGTACGTGTAGTAGGCGGCCCCCTCCCAGCTCCGCCGCCGGGCCAGCAGCTCGTGGGCCTGCGGCAGGCGGCGCAGGGCCGCGAGCATCAGGGCGAGGGTGAACTCGGCGGTGGCGGCGGCGTTGCGGCCCGGGGCGAAGCACACCCGCACGCCGCGGTCCCGGGCCGCCTCCAGGTTCACGTTGACCGGGCCGCCCCGGCAGACCACCACCAGCCGCAGGTCCGGGCGGGCCGCCAGGACGCGTTCGGTGACCGGGCCCATCTGCGTGACCAGCACCCGCGCCCCGGCCAACGCCTCGATCAGCTCGTCCTCGGCGTCACTGGCCTCCTGCACCTCGGCCACCGGCCCGAACGGTTCCAGGGGCCACCCCAGGGTCAGCTCCCGCACCTCGCAGGGCTGTTCGCGCAGTTCGCGGCGGACCGCGCGGGCGATCAGCGAGGGCAGGACGAAGTGGTCGCCGGCGGCCACCACCGATAACGGATCGGTCATCGCAGCGAGTCTCCCGTCTCGGCGTCGAAGACATGGGTGCGGTCGGGGTCGGCGGTGACGCGGACCCGTTCGTCGTGCGCGAGGCGTACCCGGGGGGCGGTCAGGGCGACGACGTGCCGTTCGACGCCGTCGAGGGCGAGGGTCGCGATGCCCGCCTCCAGCAGCGGCTCGTGGGCGACGACCCGGGCGGGCAGGCCGTCCTCGCCGGTGAGCCCCAGGTCCTCCGGCCGGATCCCGGCCACGACCTCGCGGCCCTCGCGGACCGCCACCGGCAGCGCGATCCGCACGGTGCCGGAGAGCCGGGCGTGCCCGTCGCCGTCCGCCACCCCGGGCAGCAGGTTGATCGCGGGCTCGCCGACGAAGTCCGCGACGAAGACGTCGGCCGGGCTGTCGTAGATCTCGTAGGGGGTGCCGAGCTGCCGGATGACGCCGTCCTTCATGACGGCGATCCGGTCGGCGAGCGAGAGGGCCTCCTCCTGGTCGTGGGTGACGAGGATCGTGGTGTGGCCCAGGTCCCTCTGGATGCGCTTGAGCTCGCGGCGCGTGGTGTCGCGCTCGGCCGCGTCCAGGTGGGAGAGCGGTTCGTCCAGCAGCAGCACGTCCGGTTCGCGGACCAGGGCGCGGGCCAGGGAGACGCGCTGCTTCTGCCCGCTGGACAGACCGGCCGGGCGGGCGTCGAGGAGGCCGGTGAGCCCGACCCGGTCGGCGATGGCGGCGACCTTGCGGTCCACGTTCCCGCGGGTCCTGCGGCCCCGTGCCCTGAGCCCGAACGCCAGGTTCTCCGCGACCGTCAGCGGCGGGTACAGGGCGTAGTTCTCGAAGGCGACCCCGATGTTCCGTTGCTGCGCCGGCCGGTCCACCACCGAGGCCCCGCCGACCAGGATGTCCCCGCCGGTCACGCTCTCCAGCCCGGCGATCATCCGCAGGGTCGTCGACTTGCCGCACCCCGACGGGCCGAGCAGGCCCAGCAGTTCCCCGGAGCGCAGGGCGAGGTCGAGGCCGCGTACGGCGTCCACCGCCGGACGGCCCCGCGCGCGGTAGGTCTTGCGCAGATCACGCAGCTCCAGCTCGGTCATCTCCGCCCTTCGTCGCGCAGACTCGGTAGTCGGCCTGGTGCTCGTCCAGGTCCCGCAGCGCCTCGGGCGACGCCCCGTCGTCCACCAGGAGCAGGTCGAAACGGGACAGCGGCACGACCCGGTGCAGGGCTACCCGGCCCAGCTTGGTGTGGTCGACGAGCAGCACGTTGCGCGCGGCCGAGTCGAGCATCGCCCGCTTCACCGACACGATGTGCTGCTCCTGGTGGTAGGCGTAGCCGCCGTGCACGGCCGACGTCGACGCGAAGCACACGTCCACCCGCAGCTGCCCGATCGCCTCCACGCACGACACCCCGAGGAAGGAGGAGTGCAGCGGGTCGTAGTCGCCGCCGAGCGCCATCAGGTGGATGCCCCGCTGGTCCGACAGCAGGTTGATCGCCTCCAGGAAGTTGGTGACGACCGTGAGCGGGGTGATCCCGCCCAGGCGCAGCCTGCGGGCTATCTCCAGCGCCGAGGTCGAGTCGTCCAGCATGACCGCCATCCCGGGCTCGATGAGCCGCATCGCCTCCCCGGCGACGGCGGCCTTCTCGGCCCGCATGGTCTTCAGCCGGTACTGCACGTTCGACTCGAAGACACCCGACGGCTGCGCGGTCACCCCGCCGCGGAACTTCCTCACGATGCCCTGCCGTTCGAGCTCGTCGAGGTCCCGGTGAATGGTCATCAGGCTCACCCCGAACCGCTCGGCGAGCTCCGCCGCCGTCGCCGACCCCTCGGCCAGCACCTGCTCGGCCAGGGCGGCCTGCCGGGCCGCGGGTCCCCGCTGTGCACCACTGCTGCTCATCACGCGCTCTTCTCGATCCGTCGTCCTGGGCGCTTCGGCCGGTCGGCCTCGAACAGCAGCAGGTTCTCAGGCCGCACCACGAGCCGTACCGGATCGTCGGGCCGCAGGCGGGCCGCGTCGGCGCGCGGGGCGACCAGCGACACGTGCCGCTCCCCCTCGCCGAGCCGGACGGTGACCTCCACGGACCGGCCGAGCACCTCGGTGACGTACACCCTGCCGGTCAGCGCGTGGCCCTCGCCGTGCAGCGCGATGTCCCGGGGCCGTACGCCGACCAGGACCTCGGTGCCGACCGGCGCCCGGGCGCGCAGCGGCAGCTCGGCCCCGCCGTCCGGCCGCACCCCGCTGTCCGTCACCACCCCCGGCAGCAGATTGATCCGGGGCCGCCCGAAGGCCCGCGCGACCTCCGTGTCGCAGGGCCGGTACCAGATCTCCTCCCGGGTGCCGGTCTGCACGATCCGCCCGTCCCGGATGACCCCGATCCGGTCGCCGAGCGCCAGCGCCTCCACCGAGTCGTGGGTGACGTACAGCGTGGTCGTGCGCTGCATCGCGCCGATCGCCTTCAGCTCGGCCCGCATCCGCTGGCGCAGCTTGGCGTCCAGGTGCGAGAGCGGCTCGTCCAGGAGGAAGGCCCGGGCGGGCCGGACCAGCACCCGCCCGAGCGCGACCCGCTGCCGCTGGCCGTTGGACAGCCGGCCCACCGGCCGGTCCAGCAGGCCGCCGATGCCGAGCAGTTCGGCGACCGCGCCGATGCGCTGCCGCGCCTCGGCGGCCGGGAGGCGGTGGCGGGGGGAGCGCAGGGGCGAGGCGAGGTTGTCGTAGGCCGAGCGGTGCGGGTAGAGGGCGTAGCTCTCGAAGCACATCGCCACACCCCGGTCGTACGGCTCGACGCCGCGCATGTCCTTCCCGTCGAGCTCGACCGTGCCCGAGTCGGGCTGTTCGAGCCCGGCGACGGTCTTCAGCGTGGTGGTCTTCCCGGCGCCGGACGGCCCCAGCAGGCAGAAGAACTCGCCCTCGCCGACGTCGAGGTCGAGCCCGTCCAGGGCGGTGGTCCTCCCGTACGTCTTGCGGATCCCGCGCAGCCGGATCACGACTTCACCGCCCCGAACGACAGCCCCCGCACCAGATACCGCTGGATCGTCAGCGCCAGCAGCAGCGGCGGCACGACGGACACCAGCGCGGCGGCGGCCGTGAGGTTGTACTTGGGCCGGTCCCCGCCGAGGAAGGACAGCGCGCCCACGGTCACCGTCTGGGCCTCGCTGGAGGTGAGGATCAGCGGGAAGACGAAGTTGTTCCAGGCGAAGATGAAGGCGAGCAGCGACACGGCCGCGATGCCCGGCTTGACCAGCGGGACGGCCACCCTGAAGAACGCCTGCTTGCGGGTGTAGCCGTCCAGCAGCGCCGCCTGCTCCAGCTCGGGGGTGAGGTCGGCGAAGTACGACCGCATGATCCACACCACCAGGGGCAGCGTGACCAGTTGCAGCACCCACACCATGCCGACGTACGTGTCGAACAGCCCCAGCTTCTGGTACAGCACGAACAGCGGGATGATCACGGTCAGTTCGGGCGCGAAGCGGAACGACAGCAGCGTGAACATCAGGTTCTCCGAGCCCTTGAACCGCCACCGCGCCGAGGCGTACGCCGCCGGCAGCCCGACCACCAGCGACAGCGCCACCGCCCCCACCGACACCACCAGGCTGTTGGCGAAGAACCGCACGAAGGGGACGCCCTCGCTGTCGCCGAGCACCGTCCGGTACCCGTCGAGGGTCGGCGAGAAGGAGAAGTACGTGCTGAAGAGCTGGTTCGCGGGCTTCAGCGACAGGATCACCATCCAGGCGACCGGGAACAGCGCGAAGACGAAGTACAGGACGAGGGCGGCGTCCGCGAGCCACCCGAGCACACGCTTCCTCACCGGGACACCTCCGCGGCCCGCCGCTGGATCCGCCCGAGGTGCCGCACCAGCACCGCCGCGGCGAGGTACACCACGGCCCACAGCACGATCGTGTAGCTGATGCCGAAGGAGTAGCGCTGGAAGCGGATCGCCTCCAGGTACGCCCGGATCTGCAGGACGACGGTCGAGTCACCGGGTCCGCCCTCGGTGAGGGCGTAGATGATGTCGAACACCTTCAGCGAGTCCATGAACCGGAAGATCACCGCGACCAGCACGTACGGCCACAGCATCGGCAGGGTCAGCCGCCGCAGGGTGTACCACCGGCCCGCGCCGTCCACGGCCGCCGCCTCGAAGGGCGAGACCGGCAGCGAGCGCAGCCCGGCCAGGGCCAGGATCGCCACGAACGGCGTGTACACCCACACGTCCACGGCGATGGACGACAGCAGGGCCCCGGCCGGCGTGTCCGTCCACTGCACGTCACCGAGCCCGAAGGGTCCGAGCAGGTGGTTCACCACCCCGACCGACGGCTGGAGCATCAGCTTCCACATGATCGCGGCGATGACCGGCGCGATCATCAGCGGCAGGATCAGGATCTTCTCCAGGACCCGGCCGACGAGGCTGGAACGGTGCAGCAGCAGCGCGACGGCCACGCCGAGCACGGTCTCGGCGGCGGCGGCCCCGACCGCGTACAGCACGGTCACCCAGGCCGAGTTCCAGAACGCCTCCTCGGTGAAGACGGCCTGGTAGTTCTCGAACCGCACCATGTCGGGCTGCGGTTTGCTCGCCGAGAAGTCGAACAGCGTGTAGTACAGCCCGAGCCCGAAGGGATAGAGGATCCCGCAGGTCAGCAGCAGGGCGGGGACGATCAGGAGGTACGGGCGCAGCGCGAGCCGCATCACCGGCCCACCTTGCGGGCGAGGTCGTCCGCCAGCCCGTCCAGCACCGGCCCGGCGTCCTTGCCGCCGTAGATCTCCTGGAGCGCCGCGGCCCAGCTCGTCGTCGCGTCGAAGAACTGCGCCTGCGGGGTGAACTGGATCCTCGTCCGGTCGACGACCCTCTCGAAGGTCTCCAGGAAGCCGGGCAGGTGACGCACCTTGTCCCGGTAGGCGGCGTCCTCGGCGACCGACCTGCGCACCGGGTCGATGTGGTGGTGGGTGATCGCGCCCTTGCGCAGGTGCTCCTTGCCGGTCGCCCACTGCAGGAACAGCCAGCCGGCGCTCTTGCGCCTGCTCCTGGCGTTCATGCCGAGCGACCAGATCCACATGTTGGTGGCGAGCGACCCGTCCGGCCCCTTCGGCCCTGGATGGAAGGCGATCTTCCCCGAGGCCGGGCTGGCACCCTTCACCGCCTGGAAATAGGCGGCCGTGTCCGCGTCGAACATCATCCCGGCCTTCTTCGCGCCGAGGTCGCTGGAGCACTGGTACCAGGTGTACGACGTCCAGGACGGCGGCCCGCCCCGCCTGACCATCCGCGCCCAGTCCTCGGTGAAGGCGACGGCCTCGGGGCTGTTCATGGCCGGTGTGAGCTTCTCGCCGTCGACCGTGAAGTCCTTCAGCCCGTTGCGGGCGTACATCGTCATGAAGCCGGGGTGGATGGTGGCCCAGCTCCGCGACCCCCGTACGGCGATCCCGTACATGCCGTCGAATCCGGCGCCCGGCGCCTTGCGCTTGACGACCGCGGCGAGTTCGGCCAGCTCGTCGAAGGTCTCGGCGGGTTTCAGCCCGAGCTTGCCGAACACCTCGGTGTTGTAGGCGACGACGTTCGTCTCCCAGCCCCAGGGCAGCGCGTACTGGCCGCCCCGCCCGAGCGGCGCGCCCGCCTTCAGCGACCACTGGCCGGCCTGGAGCAGGTTCGGGAAGAAGTCGGCCCGGTCCCAGTCGCCGGCCGTGGCCGAGGGGTTGCGCATCCAGGGGCCCAGGTCCTCCAGCCAGCCCGGCGGGCCGTACTGCCAGACCATGTACGCCCCGAGCATGAACACGTCGTAGGAGGCGCGCCCGCTGGACAGGTCCACGGTGAGCTTGTCGAAGTAGTTGTCCTCGGGGAAGACGTCGTACTCGACCTCGATACCGGTCTTCTCGGTGAACGACTTCAGGTCGGCGAGGAGCGCGTCCGTGTACGGGTGCTTGTTCAGCAGCGCCTTGACGGTGGTGCCCTTCTCGCGCTTCCAGTCGAAGGAGCCGGTGACGTCGTCGGCGGCCGAGCCGTCGCTCGTGTCGCCGCCCCCGCCGAATCCGGCGCCGCAGGCGGTCAGCAGCGGGGCGGCGGCTGCCGCGGCGGTCAGGGCGAGGAAGCGCCGGCGGTCGTGCGCGTGCGTGTCCATCCGTGACCTCCGTCGGTCCCGTCGGGGTTAACACGTCGAATCGACTCGTCAACGAAGGGTGTAACGGGGGAAGTTGGCCGTCAATCCCTCGCGCACCGGAAAATATCGATGCAGAGTGAGAAGTTAACAGGCCGGTGTGCGAGACAGGGGAGGCCCGATGCCGGACGACGGCGAGGCGTGGCTGGGGATCGACCTGGGCACGCAGAGCGTGCGCGTGCTGGCCGTCACCGCCGGCGGGGCGGTCCTCGGCGCCGGCTCGGCACCGCTGTCCGGCCGCCGGGACGGGCCGCGGCACGAGCAGGACCCGGACCAGTGGTGGACGGCGCTGTGCGCGGCGTCCCGCTGCGCGCTCCGCCGGGTCGCCGGCGCACGGATCGCGGGGCTCGCGGTGTGCGGCACGTCCGGGACCGTGCTGCTGACGGACCGCACGGGCCGCCCGGTGAGCCCCGCCCTGATGTACGACGACGGGCGTGCGGCGGCCCAGGCGGCCCGGGCGCGGGAGGCCGGGCTCACGGTGCAGGACACCTGGGCACTGCCGAAGGCGCTGTGGCTGCTCGGGGAGTACGGCGGCGGGTCCCGCGCCGCCGGGACGGGCGGCCGGGCGCGCACCGCCCGCCTGCGCCTCGTCCACCAGCCCGACCTGGTCGTCGCCCGCCTCACCGGCGCGCTGCCCCCCGCCGACTCCAGCCACGCCCTCAAGACCGGCTACGACCTGCACCGCGACGCCTGGCCCGAGGCCGCCCTCGCCGGACTGGGCGTCCCCGACGGCCTGCTGCCCCCCGTCGTACGCCCCGGCACCCGGCTCGGCGAGGTCGGCCCGGCCGCCGCCGACGCCACCGGCATCCCCGCCGGCACGCCGGTCGTCGCCGGGATGACCGACGGCTGCGCGGCCCAGATCGCCTCGGGCGCGCTGCGGCCCGGCTCCTGGAACTCGGTGCTCGGCACCACGCTGGTACTCAAGGGCGCCGCCCGCGACCCGGTCCGCGACCCCGGCGGCGTGGTCTACAACCACCGTGCCCCGGACGGCACCTGGCTGCCGGGCGGGGCGTCGGGCGTGGGCGCGGGGGCACTGGCGGCGGCCTTCCCGCGGGCCGACCCGGCCGCCATGGACGCGCGGGCGGCGGCGTACGAGCCGTCCGGCGCGGTCGCCTACCCGCTGGTGTCGCCGGGGGAGCGGTTCCCGTTCCTGGCCCCGGACGCCACGCCCCTCCTGCTCGGCGAACCCGCGGACGACGCCGACCGGTGGGCCGCCCTGCTCCAGGGCGTCGGCCTCGCCGAACGCCTGTGCCTGGACTACCTGCACCACCTCGGCGCCCCCCTGGACGGCCCGCTCGCCTTCACCGGCGGCGCCGCCCGCAGCGCGTACTGGAACCAGCTGCGCGCCGACATCCTCGGCCGCCCGGCGCACGTCCCCGAACAGACCGAACCGGCACTGGGCATGGCCGCGCTGGCCGCCCACGGCACGGGCGCGGCCCCGACCCTGGCCGGCGCGGCCCGGCGCATGGTCCGCACGCGTGCCGTCCTCGCCCCCCGCCCCGACCGCACGGCCCGCTTCGCCGAACCGTACGCCCGCCTCCTCGACGCCCTGGAGGCACACGGCTGGCTCCCGGGGCCCGTCGCCGCGCACGCGCGCGCCCGTCTGGACCGGGATACTGCGGGACCATGACCACGACCCTCCTGCTGGCCCGGCACGGGCAGACCGTCTGGCACGCCGAGAACCGCTACGCCGGGGTCAGCGACATCGCCCTCACCGACGCCGGCCGCGCCCAGGCCGAGGCGCTGGGCCGCTGGGCCGCCGCCCACCCCGTCGACGCCGTCTGGACCTCGCCGCTGTCCCGGGCGGCCGCCACCGCCGAACCCGCCTGCCGCGCCCTCGGGCTCACCGCGCACCGCGAACCCGGCCTGCGCGAATGCGACTTCGGGGTGCTGGAGGGCCGGACCCTCGCCGAGTTCGCCGCCGAGGACCCGCGGCGGGCGGCGGCCTTCCGCGCCGACCCGGTGGCACACCCCTTCCCGCGGGCCGAGGACCCGACCCGGGCCGCCGCCCGGGGCACCGCCGCCCTGCGCCGCATCGCCTCCGCGCACCCCGGCGGGCGGGTCCTCGTCGTCGCCCACAACACCCTGCTGCGGCTGGTGCTGTGCACGCTGCTGTCGATCCCCGTCCGGGAATACCGCAGGGTCTTCCCGCGGCTGCGCAACGCGGCCGTCAGCGAACTGCGCCTGGAGCGCGCGGGATCCGCGGCGCTCCTGTCGCTCAACGTGCCGTGCGGGCCGGACCTGCCCTAGGGTCTGTCGTCGAACTCCCGTCGTCCGCCCGGAGGGCGGGCCCCGCGGCGTCGGGTGCGTGCTCTCGGCGTGCCGGGCGCGGGCCCTCGTACTGGATATGTACTCGGGTCTGCGCCCGGTGCGGCGAGAGTGCGTGCAGGGCGTCGCGGGGCAGGCGGGAGTTCGACGACAGACCCTAGCCCCGCGGGCACCCGCGGGGAGCAGGGCGCCGGCCGGGTCCGCCGCAACCGCGAAGGACCCCCGCGCGTCACGTCCTCGCGGGGGTCCTCCGTTCTGCGCCCGCCTGCGTGAAGGGTGAGAAGACGATCACGGGGCGGGACGGGCGGAGCGCCGTTACGGCGCGAGCAGCAGCACGTCCGCGCGGGACTTGGCGGCCTGGTAGCGGCGTGCCACGTCCTGCCAGTTGACGACCTGCCACATCGCCTCGATGAAGTCCACCTTCTGGTTGCGGTACTGCAGGTAGAAGGCGTGCTCCCAGGCGTCGAAGACCAGGATCGGCGTCGAGCCCTGGCCGACGTTGCCCTGGTGGTCGTAGACCTGCTCCACGATCAGCCGCCCGCTGAGCGGCTCGTGGGCGAGCACGCCCCAGCCGGAGCCCTGCGTGGTGGCCGCGGCCTTGGACAGCTGCGCCTTGAAGCGCGCGAACGAGCCGAAGGACTCGGTGATCGCGTCGGCCAGCTCGCCCACGCCGTCCTGCTCCAGGGGCTCACCGCCGCCGTCCTTCGGACCGGTCATGTTCTGCCAGTAGATCGAGTGCAGGATGTGCCCGGACAGGTGGAACGCCAGGTTCTTCTCCAGGCCGTTGATCGAGCCCCACTGCTCCTTGTCCCGCGCCTCGGCCAGCTGCTCCAGCGTGTCGTTGGCGCCCTTCACGTAGGCCGCGTGGTGCTTGTCGTGGTGCAGCTCGATGATCTCGGGGCTGATCACGGGAGCGAGCGCGGAGTAGTCGTAGGGCAGGTCGGGCAGCGTGTAGACGGGCATGGCGGGTCCCCTCCGAACCTCTTATTGCAAAAGGCTTGCAACTGCACGTTAGCAGCAGGAGAGTGCCGACGGGTGCCCGAGGTGCGCACGGATCCGGGGCGGGCACGAAGAAGCCCCCGCGTGTGTCACGCGGGGGCTCCGGCCGGGCGGGGACGGGTCAGCGACCGGCGCGCACCCTCTGCCACCCGTAACCGACCGCCGCCAGGAACAGCGTCATGCCGCCCGTCGAGTACAGCTGCACGCGGGTGTCCGGCTCCCGGGCCATCAGGACGAAGACACCGGCCATGCCGGCCAGCGCCACCCACGTCAGCCACGGGAACGCCCACATCCGCACGACCAGCTTCCCGGGCGCCTCCCGTTCCAGGCGGCGGCGCAGCCTGAGCTGCGAGACGGCGATGAAGATCCAGACGACCAGGATCACCGCGCCGATCATGTTCAGCAGCCAGGAGAAGACGTCGTTCGGACGCCAGTAGCTCAGCAGCACGCACAGGAAGCCGAAGACGCAGGAGGCGAGGACGGCGACCCGCGGCACCCCGCCCGAGACCCGGCCCAGCGCCTTCGGGCCCTGCCCGCGCTCCACCAGCGAGTACGCGATGCGCGAGGCGCCGTAGACGTTGGCGTTCATCGCCGACAGCAGCGCCACCAGCACGACGACGTTCATCAGCTGCCCGGCGCCCGGGATGCCGAGCTCGTCCAGGGCGGCCACGTACGGGCCCTTCTCGACGACCGCCGCGGAGTCCCACGGGACGAGGGTGACGATGACCGCCATCGACCCGACGTAGAACACCGCGATGCGCCACATCGCCGTCCGCACCGCGCTCGCCACGCCCTTGACCGGGTCCTCCGACTCGGCCGCCGCGATGGTGACCGTCTCCAGGCCGCCGTAGGCGAACACCGAGGCGAGCAGGCCGATGACCAGGCCCTCGCCGCCGTTGGGCAGGAAGTCGGTGAGGTGCGAGGCGCCCGGGGAGTCCGTGCCGGGCAGGAGGCCCGCGACCGCCAGCACGCCGAGCACCAGGAACAGCGTGATCGCGCCGACCTTCAGCGCGGCGAACCAGAACTCGAACTCGCCGAAGTTCTTCACGGCGGCGAGGTTCGCGCCGCAGAAGACCACCATGAACAGCGCCACCCACGCCCACTCGGGCGTGCCCGGCAGCCAGCCGGTCACGATCTTCGCGGCGCCGATGCCCTCCAGGCCGACCGCCGTGCACAGCAGCACCCAGAACGACCAGCCCGCGGTGAAGCCCGCCCAGGGCCCGATCGCCCGCTCCGCGTGCGCGGAGAACGAACCGGACGACGGATACGCGGCCGACATCTCGCCCAGCATCCGCATCACCAGCATCACCAGGAGGCCGGAGAGGGCGTAGGCGAGGACGATCGACGGTCCCGCGGCGGCGATGCCCGCGCCGGAGCCGACGAACAGGCCGGCGCCGATCACCCCGCCGAGGGCGATCATCGACAGGTGGCGCTGCTTGAGGCCGTGCGACAGGGAGACGCCGTCCCGTGTCGCCGGTGTCTCGGTCTCTGGGGTGGTGCTGGGCATGGGCGCGGCTCGTCCAGTGCGTAGAGGACAAAAACGCCCACAGTCTGGGACGTCTCCCCGCCGGAACGGAGAGGTGTCCCAGCATGCGGACGGCGGTCGTTCGCAGCGTGACCGACCGGTTACGCGGAGGCCGGACCGGCGGGCCGGACGGGGCCGTGCCCCGCCCGCACCGGACGGCGGCCGAGGGGCGAGAGGCGGCCACGATCCACTGGGACGTCTTTGGCGAATCCCTACAGACGGCCCCGGCCCGCCCCGTGTAGCGCACACCACGCCACCTCCGTGACGACCGTCACGCTCTTTCCCGTGTCGTCCGCGCGCTTTGTGCGAAGCTCACCAAGCGCCCGTTCGAGCCTTTGTCGAGCGCTGACGGTGATCGGTGCGAACCCGCTGGGATAGCGTCACCGTGTCCCGACATGTCCTCATCACCCGCGGAGTCCCCATGAGCAGCGCTGCCGCCGCCCCCGCCCGTACCGGCCAGGTCCTCGCCGACCTGGTCCCCTCCTCCCGCGTCCGCGACGTCGCGCTCGTGCTCGGCGGCGCCGTGCTCACCGGCCTCGCCGCCCAGCTCTCCGTGCCGGTGCCCGGCTCCCCGGTGCCGGTGACCGGCCAGACCTTCGCCGCCCTGCTGGTCGGCACCACCCTCGGCGCGGGCCGCGGCTTCCTCTCGCTCGCGCTGTACGCGCTGGCCGGCATGGCGGGCGTGCCGTGGTTCGCGGGCGGTGCCTCCGGCGCCGCCGCCCCCTCCCTCGGCTACGTCTTCGGCATGATCCTGGCCTCCGTCGTGGTGGGCGCCCTGGCCCGGCGCGGCGCCGACCGCTCGGTGTGGCGCACGGCGGGCGCCATGGTGCTCGGCGAGGCGGTCATCTACGCCGTCGGCGTGCCGTACCTGGCCCTGGCCACCGGCATGTCCGCCTCCGCCGCGATCGCGGCCGGCCTCACCCCGTTCCTGATCGGCGACGCCCTCAAGGCAGCCCTGGCGATGGGCGCACTGCCCACCGCCTGGAAGCTCGTCGGCAAGCGGTGACCTGACGGCCCAGGACAGGCAGGTGCCGCACAGGAGGCTCGCCGGGGCGACTTGAGCCCGGCGGGCCTTCGGCACATCCCGGGGTCGTGCAGCCCTTCGGCCCGGCCCCTCGCGTCGTGCAGCCCACCCGCCCGGTCGCCCGGGGTCGTGCAGCCCTTCCGCCCGGCCGCCCGCCCCGGACGCGAAGTCCACGCGCGGCCGGGCGCCCGCGGGGCGAGCGGCGCCCCGCCCGGGTGGCCGACCCGGACGACGCCCGGCGGGCCGTCCGTCTCCGGTCCGGGACGGCACCTCGGTGATCTTGGTCAGGTCCGGCTCGGCCGGCACCGCGCTGTCCCCGTGGGAGGCGTGCGGGAAGCCGGGTCGCCGGGGAAGGTGCGGCTCCCGCCGTACGGCGGCTCCCGAGGCGAGCGCGCGAGCACCGGCCCGCTCTCCCGCGGCGGCGCCACGGGACGGGGCCGGCGGGCCCGGTGCGGGCGGTCCGCACGAAGACGACGACCGCCCGGGCACGCGCCACCCGCACGCCCGGAGGCGTCCCCGGCCCGCCCGCCGGGCTTCCCGCACGCGCAGGGGCCCCGGGGGGGGCCCCCCCCCCCCGGGCCCCCCCCGCCCCCCCCCGCCCCCCCCCGCCCCCCCGCGCCCCCGCCCCCGCCCCCGGCCCCCCGCCCCGCGGCTAGCCCCCCCCCGCCGGGCCCCCGGTCCGCAAACCGCCCCACGGGCCCCTCGCGTCACGCCGGCCCCTCGCGCCGGCCGCGGACTCAGCCGGCCGGGACCTCGTCCCGGGCCGCGGCGTCGCCCGCCACCGCCCGGCGGCCGCCGACCTTCTCCTTCACGAAGGCGATGCCCAGCACGATCGCCGCGACGAGCAGCGACAGCAGCACCGTCTTGCGCCCGTCGTGCTCGGTGTCGGTGAGCATGTAGCCGAGGACGAAGACGATCAGCGCGGCCGTCGCCCAGGTCAGGTACGGGTACAGCCACATCCGCACGACCAGCTTCTCGGGCGCCTCCGCCTGGATGATCTTCCGCATCCGCAGCTGCGAGAAGCAGATCACCAGCCAGACGAACAGGGCGACCGCACCGCTGGAGTTGACCAGGAAGAGGAAGACGGAGTCCGGGAACTTGTAGTTGAAGAAGACCGCCACGAAGCCGAAGACCACCGACGCGATGATCGCGGTCCGCGGCACGCCGCTGCCGGTGGTCCGGGCGAACGCCTTCGGGGCGTCACCGCGCTCACCGAGCGAGAAGGCCATGCGCGAGGCGGTGTAGAGGCCGGAGTTGAGGCAGGACAGCACCGAGGTCAGCACGATGAAGTTCATGATCTGACCGGCGTGCGCGATGCCGAGGGTGTCGAGCGCGGCGACGTAGGAGCCCTTCTCGGTGATCTCCTTGCTGTCCCAGGGCAGCAGCGACACGACCACGAGGATCGACCCGAGGTAGAAGACGGCGATGCGCCAGATGATGCTGTTGGTCGACTTGGTCACGGCCCGCTGCGGGTCCTCGGACTCGCCGGCCGCCAGGGTCGCGATCTCGCTGCCCATGAAGGAGAAGACGACCAGCAGCACGCCGGTGAGGATGGCGCCGGGCCCGTTGGGCAGGAAGCCGCCGTGCTCGGTGAGGTTGGACAGCCCCGCCTGCTCGCTGTCGACGCCGGGCAGCACCCCGAACACGGCGAGCCCGCCGATGACGATGAACGCGGCGATGGCGACGACCTTGATCCCGGCGAACCAGAACTCGAACTCGCCGTAGGACCCGACGGAGACGAGGTTGGTGGCGGTCAGCACCACCATCACGATGAGCGCCCAGGCCCACTGCGGAACGGCCGGGACCCATCCCTCGAGGATCACGGCGCCGGCGGTGGCCTCCACCGCGAGCACCACGACCCAGAAGAACCAGTACAGCCAGCCGATGGTGAACCCGGCCCAGGGGCCGAGCGCGCGGTCGGCGTGCGCGGAGAACGACCCGGAGGTCGGGTTGGCGGCGGACATCTCGCCGAGCATCCGCATCACCAGCACCACGAGCGTGCCGACGAGGGCGTACGAGAGCAGGATGCCGGGTCCCGCGGTGGCGATGCCGGAGCTGGACCCGACGAAGAGACCGGCGCCGATGACACCGCCGATGGCGATCATCGACAGATGACGGTTCTTGAGTCCGGCCTGCAGTCCGGAACCGTGCGCTCCGGGGCTGCCGGATCCCTGGGAGCCGCCGGGTTCTCCGGGGCCTCCCTGGCCGCTTCCGGCTGTCTTCAGAGTCGGCTGCGAGGTCATGGAACAGGTTTCCTTTGCGCCGGGGGAGCTGTTTCCCGTACGGGGGTGGTACGGGGGCCCGCACGAGAGGTGTACAAGCGGTGTACGAGCTGGACCAGTGAAACGGAGGCGAAGAAATTCGTGAACCTCTGAATCCATATTGTTACTTGAGGTTTGCCTGAGGTTCTGTAGCGTGCCTCACACTTTTCCGGGCCGACACCCCGCGCACCCGCCCGGGCGCGGCCGTGTCACACTCGTCCCATGCGCGTGTACCTCGGCTCGGACCATGCCGGCTACGAACTGAAGAACCACCTCGTCGAGTGGCTGAAAGAGGCGGGTCACGACCCCGTCGACTGCGGGCCGCACATCTACGACGCCCAGGACGACTACCCGCCCTTCTGCCTGCGGGCCGCCGAGCGGACGGCCGCGGACCCCGACGCCCTCGGCATCGTGATCGGCGGCTCCGGCAACGGCGAGCAGATCGCCGCGAACAAGGTCAAGGGCGTCCGCGCGGCCCTGGCCTGGAGCGAGGAGACGGCGGCGCTGGGCCGCCAGCACAACAACGCCAACGTGGTCGCGGTGGGCGCGCGCATGCACACGCGGGACGAGGCGACCAGGTTCGTCGAGACCTTCCTCGCCACCCCCTTCTCGGGCGACGAGCGCCACGTCCGCCGCATCGACATGCTGAGCGGGTACGAGACCACCGGCGACCTGCCCCCGATCCCGCCGCACCACCCCCAGCAGTAGCCCCGCCGCCTCCCCACCGCCCCGGACCGTCGCGGCGGGGAGGGCGCGGCCCGGGAGCGGCTCAGGCTCCCGGGCGACCGCTTCGGGCGGGCAGGACGCACACCGGAAAGGGGCACCCCGTGCCGGAGGGGCACACCATCCACCGCCTGGCCCAGGACTACGCCGCCGCCTTCGCCGACGGCGCCCCCGTGCGCGTCACCAGCCCCCAGGGCAAGTTCGCCGACGCCGCCGCCCTCCTGGACCGGACCCCGCTGCGCACCGCCGACGCCCACGGCAAGCACCTCTTCCTCGGCTTCGCCGAGTCCTGGGTCCACATCCACCTGGGCCTCTTCGGCAAGGTCACCTTCGGCGCGGCCCCCGCGCCCCCGCCCACGGACACCGTCCGCCTCCGCCTCGCCGGCGCCACCGCCTACGTCGACCTGCGCGGCCCCGCCACCTGCGCCCTGATCACCGACCCCGAGAAGCGCGCGGTACACGACCGCCTGGGCCCCGACCCGCTCCGCCCGGACGCCGACCCGCACACGGCCTACGCGCGGATCTCCCGCAGCCGTACGACGATCGCCGCCCTGCTCATGGACCAGAAGGTCATCGCCGGCGTCGGCAACGTCTACCGGGCCGAGGTCCTCTTCCGCCACCGCATCGACCCCTACCGCCCGGGCAGGGACATCACCCCCGCCGAGTGGGAGTCGATCTGGGCCGACCTCGTCGGGCTCATGCGCGAGGGCGTGCGCACCAACCGCATCGACACCGTCCGCCCGGAGCACACCCCCGAGGCGATGGGCCGCCCGCCCCGCGTCGACGACCACGGCGGCGAGGTCTACGTCTACCGCAGGACCGGCCTGCCCTGCCACGTCTGCGGCGGCCCGGTCCGCACCGCCGGCCTCGCCGCCCGCAACCTCTTCTGGTGCCCCGCCTGCCAGCGGGACTGACCCGGCGCCCGGCGGCGGCTCAGAACCCGTGCGGCAGCCAGGGCGCCACCGTACTGCCGAACCCCGCCGCGGCCTCCGCCAGCGCCCCCCGCCGCACTTCCCGCACCCGCCCGGCCGCCGCCAGCGCCGCCAGGCTCACACCCCCGAGGTACGCGGCCCCCAACTCCCGCACCGACAGCGCGAGATCCGCCGCGTCCGATGTCCGCGCGCAGGACGCCCCCTTCGCGTCCCCGGTCAGCCGCCACCGCCCGGCGTTCCAGGGGCAGAAGTCGTCCGCCACCTCGAACACCACGTCCACCGGCGTCTGATAGGTCCGCGCCTCCAGCGCGGCCCCCACGTCCACCAGCCGTACGTACAGCGCGTCCCGCGTCCGGGGCAGGCACCGCCGGATGTCGGAGACCAGGTACTGCCAGGCGTCGTCGACCGGCCGCGCCCGCACGGAGAGCGTCGTCGTCAGGTCGATGCCGAACAGGAACCGCCACAGCGCCGCGTCCGCCGCCGGATCCAGCGCGGCGGCGTCCTTCAGGACCACCGTGCCGTCGTGCCCGCTGACGCCCCAGCCCGGCTTCACCCGGAACCGGGCGTACCCGACCGTCTCGCCGTCCCGCTCGGCGACGACGCACTGCAGCGGCGACGCGCCCTCCCGGCCGTCCTCCGGGTCGAGCAGCGCCAGCCGCTCCCACCCGGGCCGCCGCTGCAGCATCCCCGGCCGCGCCGGCACCAGGCGCGCGTACAGCGCCTCGCAGGCGCCGAGGACGTCGGCGGGCGCGGCGTACCGCAGCCGTACGCCGTCGGTGCCGGCCGGCACCGACAGGCCCACCCGGCCGGTGTCGATCTCGGCGTTCAGCTGGAAGGTGGCGGCGCCGTACCCGAACCGGCCGTAGATCGCCGGCTCGGAGGCCGTCAGCACGGCCAGCGGCTCGCCCCAGGAACGCACGTCGTCCAACTGCCGCCGCATCATCGACGTCAGCACCCCGCGCCGCCGGTGCGTGGCGGCCACGCTCACCATGGTGACGCCCGCGGCCGGCACCGACGCGCCGCCGGGCACGGTCAGCCGGAACGTGAACGCCCCCGCCGTGCCCACGCAGTCCTCCCCGTCCCAGACGGCGAGGGAACGGCCGAACTCGGTCAGGGAGTTCCACAGTTCGCGCTCCTCGGCCGGGTCCGGGACCCCGCCGAAGCCGCGGACCAGGTTTCCGTACCACTTGTCCCATTCGTTCCGCTGCAGCACTCGCAGCTCGGTCGCGGGGTCGGTCGCGTGAGGGGCCATGGACCATGCCTATCAGGGCGGTCCGGGAGGAGCGAGGGAATTTGGCCGAGTGGCGGCGGAGCGGCCCGCGGTGAAGTTCACTGTGAAGTCGGTCCTCGGACGGGGGACAAGGAGGACCTCCCGTGCCAAGCGGCCGGTCCGATGGATAGGGTCCCGAACTGATGGCAGCAGGACGAGAACGGCGCGCGGCGGCCGAGACGTTCACGGCCCGGTTGAGGAAGCAGTGGCACCGGGCCCGCGTCGGCATGCGCCGGGCCGCCGTGGACTACTTCCGCGGCGACGGCTCGGACTGGGTGGCGCTGGCCGGCCTGCTCCTGATGATCCCGCTGCTGGCGGTGGCGACGCTCGCCAACTCGGTGTGGTTCTCGCCGGCCGCGCTGGTCCTGCCGATCGTCGCGGGCGGCCTGCTGCTGCGCCCGGCGAGCCTGCTGGGCCTGTACGCGGCGGCGGCCACGGCGCTGATCGTGGAGTCCGTGCGGCTCGGCCCCTACACCGAGGGCCCCTCCCGGGTCACTCCGGGGGTGGTCCTGGTCGTCGCGGCCTGCGGCTTCTTCGGCCTGCTGCTCGCCCAGTTCCGCAGCCGGGTCGGCGTGCCCTGGCGGCGCGGCGGCACCATGCTGTTCGACCTGCGCGAGCGCATCCGGGTGCAGAGCAAGCTGCCGAAGCTGCCGGCCGGCTGGCACCGGGAGATGGCCCTGCGGCCGGCGGGCGGCCAGTCCTTCTCGGGCGACTTCGTGGTCGCGGCCCGCACCAACGGCGGCCGCACGCTGGAGGTCGTCCTCACGGACGTCTCGGGCAAGGGCATGGACGCGGGGTCGCGCGCCCTGCTCCTGTCCGGCGCCTTCGGCGGCCTCCTGGGCTCCCTGCCGCCGCACGCCTTCCTCCCGGCCGCGAACGGCTACCTCCTGCGCCAGGACTGGGAGGAGGGCTTCGCGACCTCCATCCACCTCGTCCTGGACCTGGACTCCGGCGACTACGAGCTCTACTCCGCCGGCCACCCGCCCGGTCTCCAGCTCAGCGCGGGCAGCGGCCGCTGGGAGGAGAAGGCGGCCGAGGGCCCGCTGCTCGGTGTGTACGACGGCGCGCAGTTCGACCCCGTGAAGGGCTCGCTCCGCCCGGGCGACGTGCTGATGCTGTTCACGGACGGCCTGGTGGAGACGGCCGACCGCGACATCGTCGAGGGCATCGACCGCCTCACCGGCGAAGCCGACCGCTACGTCGCCGGCGGCTTCCACGGCGCCGCCTGGCACCTCATCGAGGCGGTAGCGAAGGACGTCAACGACGACAGGGCGCTGCTGCTGATCTGCCGGGAGGGCCCCACGGCGCAGGCGCTCCGCTGACCGCGCCCCACCGGCCCCGGCCGCGTCCCCCCGCCCCGGCGCCGGCCGGGTCCCGCAAGCCCGCTCCGGGCGGGGCGCCGCCGGGGGACACTGGGGGAGTGACCGAGACCCCCCGCACCCCGCTGCCCCTCGCCGAGGTCGAGGCCGTCGCGCGTGCCGCGCACGCCGGGCGGACCGACAAGGCGGGACGGCCGTACGCCGAGCACCTGCGCGCCGTGGCGGAGGGCGTGGCGGCGCGCGGCGGCGACGAGGCGCAGATCGCCGCGGCCTGGCTGCACGACGCCGTCGAGGACGGGGTGCTCTGCGAGCGGTGGCTGCGCGAGGCGGCGCTGAGCCGTCGTACGAAGGACATCGTGCTGGCGGTGACCAGGCGGGCCGGGGAGCCGCCGGAGGCGTACGCGGCGCGCATCCTCGCCACCCCCGGCGCGCTGCTGGTGAAGGAGGCGGACCTGGCGCACAACGCGGACCCGGCCCGTCTCGCGGTCCTGGACGGGGCCACCCGCACACGACTGACCGAGAAGTACGCACGGATGCGCGCACTTCTCGGTCTGGGGGATGTCCGGGGCCCGGAAGGCGTCTAGGCGCTGACCTTCTCGCGCGCGGCGCCCTCGCGCTTCTCGCGCTGCTCCCGCTCCCGGGCCAGCTCGGCCGCGTCCCGCTTGAAGGCCCACTCCATCCTGGGCTCCATCGCGAACCGGAAGACCCGCTGGACGGGCTTGGTGCACAGCAGCGTCACGGCGGCGGCCGCGGCGGCGGTCACGGCGACCTGGCCGAGCGGGTGGTGGAACCACGCCGACTCGAACCAGCCCCGGTAGTCGCCGGCCTTCACCAGGAAGCCGTGCAGCAGGTAGCCGTAGAGCGTGCCCGCGCCGAGCGCGGTGAACCACATGGAGCGGCGCGGCACCCACGCGAAGAAGCAGGCGGTCAGCACCAGCGAACAGCCGAACAGCGCGAGCACCATGACCGGTCCGGTCCACCAGGGCGCGCCCAGCTCCTGCGCGGCGTCGCGGTGGTAGAACCACGCGGTGTTCATGCGCGGCACCGCCCACCAGCTGGCGGCCAGCGCGAGGGCGAACACGGGCACCGACGCGATGCGCACCGACCGCCGGCGCACCCGGTGGAAGTGCTCGGGCCTCATCGACAGGCCCAGCACGAAGAACGGCAGGAACTGCAGCACCCGCTGCAGGTCGAGGTCGTCACCGATCTCCGGGGCGGCGGACGCCACCATGGCAAGGCCGAGCGCGAGCGGAAGCGGATGGCGCACCAGCTTCCAGACGGGGGTGGTCAGCCGCCAGATGAACAGCGCGCACAGGAACCAGGTCAGGTACCAGGGGTCGAGGAGGCTGATCTCCTGGTGCGAGTCGCCGTCGATGACACGCTTGAAGAGCGGGTAGGCGGTCTCGAAGACGAGGTAGGGGACGGCGACGCCGGTGATCAGGCGCTTGAGCCGGTCGGGGCGCATGTCGAAACTGCGCGAGAAGAAGCCGGAGATGATGATGAACGCCGGCATGTGGAACGTGTAGACGACCTGGTAGACGGCTTCCAGGAGCCGGCTGTCGCCCTTGAGCGGTTCCCAGGCGTGGCCCATGGCCACCAGCACGATCGCCAGGTACTTGGCGTTGTCGAAGAACGCGTCGCGCTGCTTGCCGTTCTGCTTGGACTGCGGGCTTCGCGGCGCACGCGGGCTCGGCACCCCGTCCGCCGGCGACTGTGCCGGGGGGAGTGGTGTCCTGCGGTGGCCGTACGGTCGCAGCGAGTTCGTCACAGGCCCTCCCACCAGCAACGCGGGGAGAGCGTCCGGGACCTCGCTGCGCTTGCGGGGGACGAGGCAGCGTGGAACATCTGAGGCACCCTAGCGTCGGCTGTGGCTATTCGTAAAACGCTCGACGTCATTCCTGGTTATCCGTTCCCGGTACCCCGGATTCGGGAAAGTTGACACGGCGCCGACGTGATGGCCAACACACCCCCGGAGCGCTGACTGCGCGCGTCACGTCCGCCTTGTTTGTCATGATTCATCCGGACTAAACCGTGCATATGACCAGCAGCCGACTCCGGTGGAATGTCCGCTTCCGCGCTCTTCGCGGGCTGTCCCCGGGGCCGTTGGGATGCCGTTGGGGGCAATTCGAATTAGCTGCGGACGGGTTGCGTGGAAGCGGAAACGATCCGGTCGAATTCCCGTGTGAGTGCTCCCCCGAATTGCTGTGCGAAGTGCGGCGGTTGGACCCGCCCGCGCGCACGCGCGCGTGGTACCCGGCACGGCGGACCCGGACTGTGCGTCACCTGCCGCATAGGGCGGCCCGGTTGGTGGCACGATGGTTCTGGCGGGGTGCGCGGGGTCGCGTCCCCGGGCCGGGAGAGCGGACCGACCGAGGGTGTGATCAGTTGTGGCCATTTCACTGTCTGTGGTGCTGCTGTTGGCGATCATCCTGGTGGTGCTCCTGAGAGGGGGGTCCCTCAAGGCCGGCCCGGCGATCGTCGCGGTGCTCTTCGGCTTCTTCCTCGCCTCGACCGGTATGGCTCCCTCCATCAACCGCTTCCTCAACTCGATCGCGGAAACGATCAACTCGATCAGCTTCTGACCCGACGGCCCGGCCGCGCCGGGTCTCCCGGTGCTCCGGCCGTACCGCACGGCCCGGCTCCCGCGGCGGGTGGACACGCTCATCCCGATCGACGGCGCGTGACGCAGGGCGTACGGGGACGGCGCCGCGCGAGCCGGATCCGGCGGAGGCCGGCGGCCACCGCGCCGAGGGCCGCCCCGGACTCCGGCGGCACGGGCGTGGTCCACCCGGCCCCTCCGCCTCCGGCCGCCGCCTCGCCCCGAAGGCGTGCGCGGGCAGCAGGCCGCCGGCGGCGAGTTCCGCGCCCCTCCCGTCGCGAGGCGGCCGCCGCCCGCCGGGCCGGCGGCACCTCCACCGCTCCCGTCCGCGGACCCGGACGCTGGCGCGCCGCGCCCCCGGACGGCGACCGGGCCGGCTCTGTGCCCCCTCGACGCCGGGAGCGGCGGGGCCCGCCGGACGCGCCCGGTGCCACGCGCCCCGCCGTGCGCCGCCCCCGTCGGCAGCCCGGGACGGCCGGCGCGCACCCCGTCCACGGCACCCTCTGCTTCACCTGCCCGGCGGCGCCCGCCCGCCCGATCCTCCCGGACGCCGGGCGCCGCCCGGGGAGGCCGGCCCGGCGTCGGACGACCCGGCCCGCCCGCCGTCTCCGGCACCCGCGTCCGCCTCGCCGAGCGGCCGGCCGCCCCGAACCCGAGCGCCGGTGCGGCCGGGGCCGCCCACCCCGGCCGCACCGGGCCCGAATCCGTCCCCGCCGGCGCTCGTCCCGGCCAGCGACGCGCCGTACGCCCCGCACGGCGTCCGCTGCGTGTACACGGTGGGGGTACGCGGGCGTGAACGTCCGCGGCCGGCGCGGACCGGGACGGGCACGGCCGGGGCGGGCAGGACCGGGGCGGGCAGGACCGGGGCGGGCAGGACCGGGGCGGGCAGGACCGGGGCGGGCACCCCGGAAAACACCCGGGGCCGGGCGGAGGATCGTCTCCTCCGCCCGGCCCCGGGCCGTCGAGCGGGCGACGGGAATCGAACCCGCGTAGCCAGTTTGGAAGACTGGGGCTCTACCATTGAGCTACGCCCGCACACAGTGCGCCGCAGGTCGGGCGACCGCGGCACAGAAGGCATCGTAGCGGGTCGTCCCCCTCCGCCGCACGCCCCGTCGCGCGGGTACCTGATCTTCACCGGCCCGCGGAATTGCGGCGGCCCCGGCGCCCGGCGGCATGTACCCTACGTCTCGCACCAGACGGGGTGTGGCGCAGCTTGGTAGCGCGTCCGCTTTGGGAGCGGAAGGCCGTGGGTTCAAATCCCGCCACCCCGACCAGCCACCCGATCACCTGGCGTGATGACTCCCCGGTCGCCCCGAGATCACCCGGGGACCGCCTCGGGTGATCGCCTTTTGGGCGGTGTAGTCGCTGCCGTTACTATGCAAGCTGCACGCCCGTATGTCTCAGCGTCTGCAGTCCTCCGGGCGGCGCAGTCCGCCGGGCCGCTCTGGCTCCGGCAGAAACCAAGCAGTCAGCCACAAGGAGACCGAACCGTGAAGAGCGCCGTGGAGACCCTGAACCCGACCCGGGTTCGGCTCACTGTCGAGGTGCCCTTCGAGGAGCTCAAGGACAGCCTCGACGCGGCGTACAAGAAGATCAACCAGCAGGTCACGGTGAAGGGCTTCCGCAAGGGCAAGGTCCCGGCCCGGGTCATCGACCAGCGGTTCGGCCGCGGTGCCGTGCTGGAGGAGGCCGTCAACGACGCGCTGCCGAAGTTCTACACCGACGCGGTCAACGAGGCCGAGCTGAGCCCGCTGGGCCAGCCCGAGGTCGACATCACGGAGCTGAAGGACGGCGAGACGCTGAACTTCACCGCTGAGGTCGACGTCCGCCCGGCCATCGAGATCCCGGACTACTCCGGCATCGAGGTCGAGGTCGACGCCGTCGAGGTCACCGACGAGGACGTCGAGAAGTCGGTCGAGCAGCTCCGCGAGCGCTTCGCCTCCACCTCCCCGGTCGAGCGCGCCGCCGAGGACGGCGACGTCGTCACCATCGACCTGCAGGCCAAGGTCGACGGCGAGGTCCTCGAGGACGGCATCGCCAACGGCGTCTCCTACACGATCGGCTCCGGTGAGCTGCTGGACGGCATCGACGACGCCGTGAAGGGGCTGTCCGCCGGCGAGGAGGCCACCTTCACCTCCGAGCTCAAGGGCGGCTCGGCGGCCGGCAAGGAGGCCGAGGTCACCGTCAAGGTCACCCAGGTCGCCAAGCGGGAACTGCCCGAGCTGGACGACGAGTTCGCGCAGCTCGCCTCCGAGTTCGACACCCTCGAGGAGCTGAGGGCCGACAGCCGCAAGCGCCTGGAGAACATGAAGCGCTACGACCAGGCCACGCAGGCCCAGGAGCGCGTCCTGGACAAGCTGCTGGAGCTGGTCGAGGTCCCGGTCCCCGAGAAGCTCCTCGAGGACGAGATCAACACCCGCAAGCACAACCTCGAGCACCACCAGCTCGGCCAGATGGGCCTCACCCTCGACAAGTACCTGGAGCTCCAGGGCAAGACCGCCGAGGAGTTCGAGAACGAGACCCGCGAGGCCGCGGTCAAGGGCATCAAGACCCAGTTCGTGCTCGACGAGCTGGTCAAGCAGGAGAAGCTCAACGTCAACCAGGAGGAGCTCACCGAGCACCTCATGCGGCGCGCGGCCTCCTCCGGCATGTCCCCCGACCAGTTCGCCCAGGCCGTCGTCGAGGGCGGCCAGGTTCCGCTCCTGGTCGGCGAGGTCGCCCGCGGCAAGGCGCTGGCCGCCGTGGTCGAGAAGGCCACGGTCAAGGACACCAACGGCGAGATCGTCGACCTGGACGACGAGGACGACGAGGACGAGGCCGCGTCCGAGGCCGCCGAGGGCGAGAGCGCCGAGGCCTCCGAGACCGCCGGGGAGAAGACCGAGGGCTGAGCCGCACGGCACCTCGGACAGGCGGGACCGATACGTGGGACGGGCTCCGGGTACGCGTGCGACCCGGGGCCCGTCGCCGTTCCCGGCGGGCGCTACGCCCCCGGCGAACACCCCCCGCTACGGGATTCCCCGAAGGGGCCCCCGCGTTAGGGTCCATGAATACGCAGAACACGTGAGACGGCCCGGCGCCGTCGCAAGACGAGCAGGTGGATACGTGACGAATCTGATGCCCTCCGCCGCCGGCGAGCCTTCCATCGGTGGTGGCCTCGGCGACCAGGTCTACAGCCGGCTGCTCAACGAGCGGATCATCTTCCTCGGCCAGCCGGTCGACGACGACATCGCAAACCGGATCACCGCACAGCTGCTGCTCCTTGCCGCCGACCCGGACAAGGACATTTACCTGTACATCAACAGCCCCGGCGGTTCGATCACGGCCGGCATGGCGATCTACGACACCATGCAGTACATCAAGAACGACGTGGTGACCATCGCCATGGGCCTGGCGGCCTCCATGGGCCAGTTCCTGCTCAGCGCGGGCACCCCCGGCAAGCGCTTCGCGCTGCCGAACGCCGAGATCCTGATCCACCAGCCCTCCGCCGGCCTGGCCGGCTCGGCCTCGGACATCAAGATCCACGCCGAGCGGCTGCTGCACACCAAGAAGCGCATGGCCGAGCTCACCGCCCAGCACACGGGCCAGACGGTCGAGCAGATCACCCGGGACTCGGACCGCGACCGCTGGTTCGACGCCTTCGAGGCCAAGGAGTACGGCCTCATCGACGACGTGATCGCCACGGCCGCCGGCATGCCGGGCGGCGGCGGTACGGGGGCCTGAGAGAGGCCCCCACGGGGCCTGCGAGGCCCCGTGGGGCCGGGATGAGTCCCGTCCCAGCCCGGGAGCGCCCCGCGGGGCGCCTCGGGCTCCGTACGGGCCCAGCGACCCCAGACAGCCCCAGCCGACCGCCCCAGCCCTTTTCAGGAGACACCGTGAACGACTTCCCCGGCAGCGGCCTCTACGACCGCACGCGCGCCGAGTACACCGGCCCCGCGGCCGAGTCCCGCTACGTCATCCCGCGCTTCGTCGAGCGCACCTCCCAGGGCATCCGCGAGTACGACCCGTACGCGAAGCTCTTCGAGGAGCGCGTGATCTTCCTCGGCGTCCAGATCGACGACGCCTCCGCCAACGACGTCATGGCGCAGCTGCTGTGCCTGGAGTCGATGGACCCCGACCGGGACATCTCGGTCTACATCAACAGCCCCGGTGGCTCCTTCACGGCGCTCACGGCGATCTACGACACGATGCAGTACGTGAAGCCGGACATCCAGACGGTCTGCATGGGCCAGGCGGCCTCCGCCGCGGCCGTGCTGCTGGCCGCCGGCACGCCGGGCAAGCGCATGGCGCTGCCCAACGCCCGCGTGCTGATCCACCAGCCGTACAGCGAGACCGGCCGTGGCCAGGTCTCCGACCTGGAGATCGCCGCTAACGAGATCCTCCGCATGCGCACGCAGCTGGAGGAGATGCTGGCCAAGCACTCCACGCAGCCGCTCGAGAAGATCCGCGAGGACATCGAGCGCGACAAGATCCTCACGGCCGAGGACGCGCTGCAGTACGGCCTGATCGACCAGATCATCACCACCCGCAAGATGGACAACGCCGCCCTGCGGTAAGGGGGAGGCTGTATCGTCTGCCGCCCCTTGGCACGGTTTGGCACGGTCCACGTCAAAGCGAACCGTGCCAAGGGGGGCCCGAACGGGGGGCCCGGCAAGGTACCGTCGGACATAAGGCAGCACCAGGAGCCGCTGGACGTTGACGTCCAGGCGTCTCCCAGGCGAAGGGGAAGCACACCGTGGCACGCATCGGTGACGGCGGCGATCTGCTCAAGTGCTCGTTCTGCGGGAAGAGCCAGAAGCAGGTCAAGAAGCTCATCGCAGGGCCCGGTGTGTACATCTGCGACGAGTGCATCGACCTCTGCAACGAGATCATCGAGGAAGAACTCGCGGAGACCAGCGAGGTGCGCTGGGAGGAACTCCCCAAGCCCCGCGAGATCTACGAGTTCCTCGAGGGCTACGTGGTCGGCCAGGAGGCCGCCAAGAAGGCCCTGTCCGTCGCGGTGTACAACCACTACAAACGGGTCCAGGCCGGTGAGAACGGCGGCGCCCAGGGCCGCGACGACGCCATCGAGCTGGCGAAGTCCAACATCCTGCTGCTGGGCCCCACGGGCTCCGGCAAGACGCTGCTCGCCCAGACCCTGGCCCGCATGCTGAACGTCCCGTTCGCCATCGCCGACGCCACGGCGCTCACCGAGGCGGGGTACGTCGGCGAGGACGTCGAGAACATCCTGCTCAAGCTGATCCAGGCCGCCGACTACGACGTCAAGAAGGCCGAGACCGGGATCATCTACATCGACGAGATCGACAAGGTCGCGCGCAAGAGCGAGAACCCCTCGATCACGCGTGACGTGAGCGGCGAGGGCGTCCAGCAGGCCCTGCTGAAGATCCTGGAGGGCACCACGGCCTCGGTTCCGCCCCAGGGCGGCCGCAAGCACCCCCACCAGGAGTTCATCCAGATCGACACGACGAACGTCCTGTTCATCGTGGGCGGCGCCTTCGCCGGCCTGGAGAAGATCATCGAGGCCCGGGCGGGCGCCAAGGGCATCGGCTTCGGCGCGCAGATCCGCTCCAAGCGCGAGATGGAGTCCAAGGACCAGTTCGAGGAGGTCATGCCGGAGGACCTGGTCAAGTTCGGCATGATCCCCGAGTTCATCGGCCGTCTCCCCGTCATCACCTCGGTGCACAACCTCGACCGCGAGGCCCTGCTGAAGATCCTGGTCGAGCCGCGCAACGCGCTGGTCAAGCAGTACCAGCGGCTGTTCGAACTCGACGGGGTGGAGCTGGACTTCGAGCGCGAGGCGCTGGAGGCCATCGCCGACCAGGCCATCCTGCGCCAGACCGGCGCGCGGGGTCTGAGGGCCATCATGGAGGAGGTCCTCCAGGGCGTGATGTACGAGGTCCCGTCCCGCAAGGACGTGGCCCGGGTCGTGATCACCGCCGACGTCGTCCTGTCGAACGTCAACCCGACGCTGATCCCGCGGGACGCGCGCGGACGCGGGCCGGGCGAGCAGAAGACGGCGTGACACGGACACGGAAGGGGCCCCGGTCGACGGACCGGGGCCCCTTCGCCGTCGGGGGGTGCCGGGTCAGGACTCGACCCGGATCTCCTGGCGGAGCTTGGTGGTGATGTCGACCGCGGTGTCCCTGGGGACGCCCGTGCCGGTGTTGTCGCCGGGCGACACCATGGCGACCGTGCTGTAGTCGGCCCAGGCGCAGAACCAGTCGGTCGACTCCTTCTTGGTCAGCGCGTTGGTGCTCTTGGTCGACTGGCACTTGGCGACCGCGCCGTCGATCTTGACTTCCTCGGGGTCGCCGACCAGCCGGGCGTTCTGCATGCCGCCCGAGGAGCTCGAGGAGCTCTCCTTGACCTCCTTCTGGATGGAGGCGAAGAACTTGTCCAGGGTCGCCTGGGGGTCGGCGATCTTGCCGTAACCGCCCACCATGGTCATGCCCTTGGCGGTGAGCAGCTCGGACTGGTCGGGGAGGTCGCCGGCGTCGGGGTTCTGCGGGTCGTAGTCGCCGAAGTCGGCCGTCGACCACTGCCCGATGACGGCCGTGCCGTTCTCGACGCCGCTCTTCTCCATGTCCTTCGAGGTGCTGGAGTCGCTGCTCTTGTTGCCCTCGCCGACCCGCTTGTACTCGCTGAGCACCGTCTGCGGCGTCGACAGCTTGTGCGGGCCGTCGTCCTCCAGGCCACCGCCCGCACCGCCGCCCCCGCCGAGCACGAGGAACGCGCCCACGCCGATCGCTGCCACGACCGCCACCGCGCCGATGATCAGGCCGGTCTTCTTCTTGCCGCCGCCCGGCGCCGGGGGCTGGGGCACGCCGTAGGGGGCCTGGCCGTAGGGCGGCTGCTGGCCGTACGGAGGCTGCTGGGGCGGGACGCCCTGCGGGGGCTGCTGCGGGTAGCCGTAGCCGGGCTGGGCGGGCGGGGCCTGCTGGGGGTAGCCGTAGCCGGGCTGGGGGGCCTGCGGCGGCTGGCCGTACGGTCCCGGCTGGCCGTACGGCCCGGGCTGCTGGGGCTGCCCGCCGTACGGGCCCGGCTGGTTGTAGCTCATTTCTGGGTTCCCCTCCAGATGCCTATGTGTTCCAGACATCCTGGCCCAGACACAGCGTGTCCATGGCATCGGGGGGTCGCACCGTTACAAAGCAAACGCGTTTCGGGACGGGGCCGTGACACCTCTAAACTGACCCCCGTGACCGAGAACACTCAGCAGCCGCCAGCAGCGCCCACGACCGAACTGCCGACCCAGTACACGCCGGCCGAGGTAGAGGGGAAGCTGTACGAGCGCTGGGTGGAACGGGGTTACTTCGAGGCGGACGCCAAGAGCGACAAGCCGCCGTACACCATCGTCATCCCGCCGCCGAACGTCACCGGCTCGCTCCACCTGGGGCACGCCTTCGAGCACACCCTCATCGACGCCCTCACGCGCCGCAAGCGCATGCAGGGGTACGAGACGCTGTGGCAGCCCGGCATGGACCACGCCGGCATCGCCACGCAGAACGTCGTCGAGCGCGAGCTCGGCAAGGAGGGCAAGTCCCGGCACGACCTGGGCCGTGAGGCGTTCGTCGAGCGGGTCTGGCGGTGGAAGGCCGAGTCCGGCGGGCAGATCTCCGGGCAGATGCGCCGCCTCGGCGACGGCGTCGCCTGGTCGCGTGAGCGCTTCACGATGGACGAGGGCCTGTCCAAGGCCGTCCAGACCATCTTCAAGCGCCTTTACGACGACGAGCTGATCTACCGTGCCGAGCGCATCATCAACTGGTGCCCGCGCTGCCTGACCGCCATCTCCGACATCGAGGTGGAGTACCAGGACGACGACGGCGAGCTCGTCTCCATCCGGTACGGCGAGGGCGAGGACTCCATCGTCGTGGCCACCACCCGCGCCGAGACGATGCTCGGTGACACGGCCGTCGCCGTCCATCCCGAGGACGAGCGCTACCGGCACCTCGTCGGCCGCGAGATCGAGCTGCCGCTGACCGGCCGCCGCATCCCGGTCGTCGCCGACGCGCACGTCGACCCCGAGTTCGGGACGGGTGCCGTCAAGGTCACCCCCGCCCACGACCCGAACGACTTCGAGATCGGCCAGCGCCACGACCTGCCGGCGCTGACGATCATGGACGAGCACGCGGTCATCACCGCCCACGGCCCCTTCCAGGGCCTGGACCGGCTGGAGGCCCGCTCCGCCATCGTCGCCGCGCTGCGCGCCGAGGGCCGGATCGTCGCCGAGAAGCGGCCCTACGTCCACTCCGTCGGCCACTGCTCGCGCTGCAAGACCACCATCGAGCCGCGCCTGTCCATGCAGTGGTGGGTCAAGGTCGGCCCGCTCGCCAAGGCCGCCGGCGACGCGGTCCGCGAGGGCAAGGTCAAGATCCACCCGCAGGAGATGGAGAAGCGGTACTTCGACTGGGTCGACAACCTCCACGACTGGTGCATCTCGCGCCAGCTGTGGTGGGGCCACCGCATCCCGGTCTGGTACGGCCCGAACGGCGAGGTCGTCTGCGTCGGCCCCGACGAGCAGCCGCCGAGCGGCGAGGGCTGGCGTCAGGACTCCGACGTCCTGGACACCTGGTTCTCCTCCGGCCTGTGGCCGTTCTCCACGCTGGGCTGGCCCGAGCAGACCGAGAGCCTGGCGAAGTTCTACCCGAACTCCGTCCTGGTCACCGGCTACGACATCCTCTTCTTCTGGGTCGCCCGGATGATGATGTTCGGCCTGTACGCGATGGACGGCACCCCGCCGTTCCACACCATCGCCCTGCACGGCATGGTCCGTGACCAGAACGGCAAGAAGATGTCGAAGTCCTTCGGGAACGTCGTCGACCCGCTGGACTGGATGGACAAGTACGGCTCGGACGCGCTCCGCTTCACGCTGGCGCGCGGCGCCAACCCGGGCGTCGACGTCCCGATCGGCGAGGACTGGGTCCAGGGCTCGCGCAACTTCGCCAACAAGGTCTGGAACGCCACGCGCTTCGCGCTGATGAACGGCGCCACGGTGGCCGGCCCGCTGCCGGACGCGTCGCGGATGTCCCCCACCGACCGGTGGATCCTGTCCCGGCTGAACTCCGTGGTCGCCGAGGTCGATGCGTACTACGAGGACTACCAGTTCGCGAAGCTGTCCGACGCCCTGTTCCACTTCGCCTGGGACGAGGTCTTCGACTGGTACGTCGAGCTGTCCAAGACCACCTTCCAGCAGGGCGGCGAGGCGGCCGAGGTCAGCAAGCGCGTCCTGGGCGAGGTCCTCGACGTCACCCTGCGCCTGCTCCACCCGGTCGTCCCGTTCGTGACGGAGACGCTGTGGACCACGCTGACCGGCGGCGAGTCGGTCGTCATCGCCGATTGGCCGGCCGACAGCGGCTTCCGCGACCCGGCCGCGGAGCGGGAGATCGAGACCCTCCAGTCGCTGATCACCGAGGTCCGCCGCTTCCGCGCCGACCAGGGCCTGCAGCCCGGGCAGCGGGTCCCGGCCCGGCTGGCCCTCCAGGACACGGCCCTGGCCCGGCACGAGGCGGCCATCCGCCAGCTGCTGCGCCTCCAGCCGGAGGGCGAGGCCTTCACGGCCACGGCGACGCTGCCGGTGGCGGGCGTCGAGGTGGCGCTGGACCTGTCCGGCGCGATCGACGTCGCGGCCGAGCGCAAGCGCCTGGCCAAGGACCTCGCCGCCGCCGAGAAGGAGAAGGCGCAGGCCACGGCCAAGCTGGGCAACGAGGCGTTCCTCGCCAAGGCGCCGGAGCAGGTCGTGGACAAGATCCGCACGCGGCTCGCGAAGGCCGAGGAGGACATCGCGCGGATCCAGGCGCAGCTGGAGAAGCTGCCGCAGGCGTAGGACCCCGTACGCGGGCGAAGGCCCCCGGTGCCCTGCCGGCACCGGGGGCCTTCACGTCCCTCAGGGGGCGGGGAACTGCGCGGGCGGCCACGGACGCCCCGCACTCCGCGCCACCGCCCACGCCACCCCCACCCTTGTCACCGCCGCTCCGTAGACTGGCTCCGTGAGCGACATCCCCGGCACCGACGACCAGCCCGACCCCCTCGACTCCTTCGACGAGATCATCGCCGAGGAGACCACCCGTGACCCCGACCTCGCGGTCATCGAGGCCGGCAGCCGCACCCTGCGCACGCAGGGCGGGCCGCCGCAGGCCGACGTGCCCGCGCGCCCCGAGGACCCCGAGGTGGACAAGGCCCTGCGCGAGGTCGAGGCGGAGCTCGCGACCCGCTGGGGCGAGACCAAGCTGGAGCCCTCCGTCAGCCGGATCTCCGCGCTGATGGACGTCCTCGGCGAGCCGCAGCGGTCCTACCCGTCCCTCCACATCACGGGGACGAACGGCAAGACCTCCACCGCCCGCATGATCGAGGCCCTGCTCGGCGCCTTCGAGCTGCGCACCGGGCGGTACACCTCGCCGCACGTGCAGTCCGTCACCGAGCGGATCAGCCTCGACGGCGCCCCGATCTCCGCCGAGCGGTTCATCGAGACGTACCAGGACATCAAGCCCTACGTCGAGATGGTCGACTCCCGGCAGGAGTACCGGCTGTCCTTCTTCGAGGTGCTCACCGGCATGGCGTACGCCGCCTTCGCCGACGCGCCCGTGGACGTGGCCGTCGTCGAGGTCGGCATGGGCGGCAGCTGGGACGCCACCAACGTGATCGACGGGGACGTCGCCGTCGTCACGCCCATCGACCTGGACCACACCGACCGGCTCGGCTCCACGCCCGCCGAGATCGCGACCGAGAAGGCCGGGATCATCAAGCGGGGCGCGACCGTGATCCTGGCCCAGCAGCCCGTCGACGCGGCGCAGGTGCTCCTGAGGAAGGCCGCGGACGCCGAGGCCACGGTGGCCCGCGAGGGGCTGGAGTTCGGGGTCGTCTCGCGGCAGGTCGCCGTCGGCGGGCAGCTGCTGACCCTGCGCGGGCTCGGCGGCGAGTACACCGACGTCTACCTTCCCCTGCACGGCGCCTACCAGGCGCACAACGCCGCCGTCGCGCTCGCCGCCGTCGAGGCGTTCTTCGGGGTCGGTGCGCAGCGGGCCGGGCAGCTCGACGCCGAGACCGTGCGCAAGGCCTTCGCCTCCGTCGCCTCACCCGGGCGCCTGGAGGTCGTACGGCGCTCGCCCACGGTCGTGCTGGACGCCGCCCACAACCCGGCGGGCGCGCGGGCCACCGCCGAGGCGGTCGGGGAGGCCTTCCAGTTCAGCCGACTCATCGGGGTCGTCGGCGCGAGCGGCGACAAGAACGTCCGTGGGCTCCTGGAGGCCTTCGAGCCGGTCTTCGCCGAGGTCGTGGTCACCCGGAACTCCAGCCACCGCGCGATGGACGTCGACGAGCTGGCCGCGATCGCCGTCGAGGTGTTCGGCGAGGACCGCGTGCAGGTCGAGCCCCGGCTGCCGGACGCGCTGGAGGCCGCGATCACGCTCGCCGAGGAGGAGGGCGAGTTCGCGGGCGGCGGCGTCCTCGTGACCGGCTCCGTCATCACCGTCGGCGAGGCCCGACTGCTCCTCGGAAAGGGCTGACTGTCCCGTGCGTACGCTCTGCTCCTCGACCCTGATCGGCGAGTTCTTCATCATCGGCTTCGCCGGACTGGTGGCGATGAAGGACCCGGACCTGTCCATGAGCACGGTGTGGACGGTGTGCGGCATCGCGATGTTCCTGTCGGTGGTGCTGTGCGGTGTGGTCACCCGGCCCGGCGGGGTGGCCCTCGGCTGGGCCCTGCAGATCGCGCTGATCGCCTCCGGCGTCGTCGTCCCGATGATGTTCGTCCTGGGGGCGATCTTCGCGGCGCTGTGGTGGGCGTCGGTGCACTTCGGGAGGAAGGTGGACGAGGCGAAGGCCAGATTCGCCGCCCAGGCGGACCAGCCTGACGCTGCGTGACAGGGGCCGGGACACGCCCGGTAATCTCGTCCTGCCGCACAACCTTTGAATCCAAGGAGCCCCGCCGTGAGCCAGCGCACCCTCGTCCTCCTCAAGCCCGACGCCGTCCGTCGCGGCCTGACCGGCGAGATCATCAGCCGCATCGAGCGCAAGGCCGGCTGGCAGATCACCGCGCTGGAGCTGCGCACCCTGGACCAGGACACGCTGGAGCAGCACTACGGCGAGCACAAGGGCAAGCCCTTCTATGAGCCGCTCGTCCAGTTCATGTCCTCCGGCCCGGTCGTGGCGATGATCGTGGAGGGCGAGCGGGTCGTCGAGGGGGTGCGCCGGCTGGCCGGCCCGACCGACCCGATCGCCGCGCCCCCCGGTTCCGTCCGCGGCGACTACGGCGTGATCGTCCGCGAGAACCTGATCCACGCCTCCGACTCGGAGGAGTCGGCGGAGCGCGAGATCAAGATCTTCTTTCCCGGCCGCGCCTAGTTCCGGGCCGTACGGCGGGTCCGGGGACACGGCAGCGCACGTCCCCGGACTTCCTGGCATATGCCGTGGCGATCGAGGGAACGAGTGTCCCCGAACGCCCGTCTCCAGAAGCGGACGCGTGCGGCATCTGATGACAATGGCCAGGACCCTCCCGCAGTGTTCGCGAAGGCGCGTCTACGATGGAAGCCTTCACGTCACAGCACCCACCTCGCCGACCTGAAAAGCCCTCAAAAGCTTGCGGGTAGGCCAGACGAATCCTGATGGGGAACTCAATGTCGTTCATCGGCCGTGACATGGCTGTCGACCTCGGGACCGCCAACACGCTGGTGTACGTCAGGGGTCGCGGGATCGTACTCAACGAGCCGTCCGTCGTCGCGATCAACACCAACACCGGCGGCATCCTCGCGGTCGGCGCCGAAGCGAAGAAGATGATCGGGCGCACGCCCGGCAACATCGTTGCCGTGCGTCCGCTGAAGGACGGCGTCATCGCCGACTTCGAGATCACCGAGCGGATGCTCCGCTACTTCATCCTGAAGATCCACAAGCGGAGGTACCTGGCCCGTCCGCGGGTCGTCGTCTGTGTGCCCTCGGGCATCACCGGCGTCGAGCGCCGCGCCGTCATCGAGGCGTCGTCCCAGGCCGGCGCCCGCCAGGTGCACATCATCGAGGAGCCCATGGCGGCGGCCATCGGCTCCGGCCTGCCGGTCCACGAGGCCACGGGCAACATGGTGGTCGACATCGGCGGCGGCACCACGGAGGTCGCGGTCATCTCCCTCGGCGGCATCGTCACCGCCCAGTCCATCCGCGTGGCGGGCGACGAACTGGACAACGCGATCATCCAGCACATCAAGAAGGAGTACTCCCTCCTGCTGGGTGAGCGGACGGCCGAACAGATCAAGATCACGATCGGTTCGGCGTACGACCTCGACACCGACGAGCACACCGAAATCCGCGGCCGGGACCTCGTCTCCGGACTGCCGAAGACCGTCGTCATCTCCGCCGCCGAGGTGCGCAAGGCGATCGAGGAGCCCGTCAACGCCATCGTCGACGCCGTCAAGACGACCCTCGACAAGTGCCCGCCGGAGCTGTCCGGCGACATCATGGACAGGGGCATCGTTCTGACCGGCGGCGGAGCGCTGCTGCGCGGGCTCGACGAACGGCTGCGGCGCGAGACCGGCATGCCGATCCACATCGCGGAGGACCCGCTGGACAGCGTGGCGCTCGGCTCCGGCAAGTGCGTCGAGGAGTTCGAGGCGCTCCAGCAGGTGCTGGACGCCCAGCCGCGCAGATGACGCATCCCTTCGCCTCCGCCGTACGGGACGATCTCCTCCCGTACGGCGGATCGTTGACCTGGAGGCACAGGCTCCGCCCGACGGGCTTCGCGCTCCGCGTCCTCCCGGCCCCCCTTAGCTGAACATTTCGACACCTCATACCCGTTCTCGACGAGGAAGGCACGGCCGCCGCACGTGAGGGACACACGAGAGAGCCGGCTGCTCCTGGTGCTGCTGATCGCCATCGCGTTCGCGCTGATCACGGTGGACATCCGCGGTGGGGAGGACTCACCGGTCGACGGTGCCCGGCGGGCCGCGGCCTCGGTGTTCGGGCCGATCGAGAACGGGGTGTCCAGCGCGGTCGACCCGGTCGGCAACGCCGTCTCCGCGATCCGCGACTCCGGCGAGCGGCACGACCGGCTGGCCCGGCTGGAGAGGGAGAACGCGGCTCTGAAGGCCAGGCTCGGCAGCGACGACCGCAGCCGCAGCCGCCTCAAGCAGCTCGACAAGATGCTGAAGGTCGCCGGCGAGGGCCGGTACGGCATCAAGGGCGCCGAGGTCATCGCCATAGGAGCGGCGCAGGGCTTCTCCTGGACCATCACCATCGACGTCGGCGCCAACGACGGCATCAAGCGCGACATGACCGTCCTCAACGGCGACGGGCTGGTGGGCCGCGTGACGACCGTCGGGCCCGACACCGCGACCGTGCTGCTCGCCAGCGACCCCGACTTCACCGTCGGCACCCGGATGGAGGGCAGCGACGAACTCGGCTTCGCCTCCGGGCAGGGCGACCGCCCGCTGCGCGTCGAACTCCTCAACGGCAAGGCCGAGGTGAAGAAGGGCGACCGGCTCGTCACCTTCGGTTCGCAGGCCGACCGGCCGTTCGTGCCCGGCGTGCCCGTCGGCGTCGTCTCCCGCGTCGACCCCTCCGGCGGCGACCTGACCCGCACCCTGTACGTCACGCCGTACGTCAGTTTCACCCGGCTCGACATCGTCGGCGTCGTCGTCCAGGCCCCGGAGAAGGACCCGCGCGACACGGTGCTGCCGAAGAAGCCCCAGCCGGCCCCCAGGCCCACCGTGACGGTGACCGTGACCCCGGGCGCCCAAGACCCCGAGGCACCCGCCGACGGACCGTCCCAGCCCGCCGACGGCCAGTCCCCCCAAGAGCAGTAGGAGCTGTCAGCCCATGCGCGTCAACCGGATCCTGCTCTCCTCGTCCCTGGTCGTCGTCGCCCTGGTGATCCAGGTGTGCGTCCTGGCCCGCCTGCACCTGCCGGGGGCCGTGCCCGACCTGCTGCTGCTCACCGTCCTCGGCCTCGCGCTGGTGTACGGGCACGTCGGCGGCGCCCTCGTCGGCTTCGGCGCCGGCCTGCTCGCCGACTTCGCCCCGCCCGCCGACCACGCGGCCGGCCGCTACGCGCTGGTGCTGTGCGTCATCGGCTACCTCGCGGGCCTGGCGAAACCCGAGAACGGCCAGCTGAAGTCGGCCACCGGCCCCATGGTCGTGGTGGTCGCCGCCGCCGTCGGCTCGACCCTGCTGTACGCCGGGGTCGGCGCCCTCGTCGGCGACACCGCCGCCCGCCACGTCGGCCTCGGCGGCCTGCTGTTCACGGCCGCCCTGTACGACCTGCTGCTCGCCCCGTTCGTCGTGCCGGGCATCATGGCGCTGGCCCGGCGCGCCGAGAACGACCCGCTCGCGGAGACCACCTCCGCCAAGACCACCGACATCTCCTCCGGCTGGCTCGCCGGCGGCACGGGACTCAGGATCGGCGGCCAGCGCAACGGCCTGCGGGTGAAGGCGGCCCGGGCGCGGGGAGCGCGCGCCGGGCGCATCAAGGGGGTCAAGCGGCTGTGACCGCAGGAAAGTTCACCGGAACGGGTGAGGGCGGGAGGAACCCCGCACCGCGAGCCGGCCGTTCCCCACTCGTCCGCACGAACACATCGTCCGCACCCGCACACCTGTACGCGCACTGAGAGGGGGAGGCAGTCGCAGTGACCAACATTCCCGAGACCGGGCGCAGTCCACGGGTCCAGATCCGGCTCGTCGTCATCCAGATCCTCGTCCTCTCCCTCCTGGGCACCCTCGCCGGACGCCTGTGGTACCTGCAGATCCGCGAGGGCGAGGCCTACGCGAAGGAGGCCTCCGGCAACCACGTCCAGCAGGTCGTCCAGCCCGCCGTCCGTGGCTCGATCCTGGACGCGCGCGGAGTGGCCCTCGCCGACAACGAGACCCGCCTCGTCGTCTCCGCCTCCCGCACCGACCTGCTGAAGATGAAGGACGACGGCAAGGCCGTCCTCACCAAGCTCGCCGGCGTCCTGGGCATGACCCCCGAGGAGGTCATGGAGAAGGTCCGGCTGTGCGACGCCAAGACGCCCCAGCCGTGCTGGAACGGCTCGCCCTACCAGCCGATCCCCATCACCGACGAGGCCACCCCCAAGCAGGCCCTGCAGATCCGTGAACGCGCCGAGGACTTCCCCGGCATCACCGCCGAACCGCAGGCCGTGCGCCGCTACCCGAGCCCAGGCAAGGCCAACACCGCCCAGGTCCTCGGCTACCTGTCGCCCGTCACCGACGAGGAGATCCAGCAGGCCAAGGACACCGACTCGCCCTACCTGCGCTCCGACCAGGTCGGCCGGTCCGGCCTGGAACGCCAGTACGACAAGCGGCTGCGCGGCAAGGCCGGCGTCACCCGCTACGAGGTCGACAACCTCGGCCGGGTCATCGGCCAGGCGGAGGCCGACCCCGCCCGGCCCGGCGACAACCTCGTCACCAGCATCGACGCCCGCGTCCAGCGGATCGCCGAGTACGAGCTGAACGAGGCGATGAAGAAGGCCCGCCTGGAGCACGACCGCAACACCGGCACGAACTACAAGGCCGACTCCGGCGCCGTCGTCGTCATGGAGGCCAGGACCGGGCGGGTCGTCGCCATGGCGTCCAACCCGACGTACGACCCGAACGCCTGGGTCGGCGGCATCTCCGCCAAGGACTACGCCAGGCTCACCGGCAAGAAGTCCAACTACCCGCTGCTCAACCGCGCCATCCAGGGCCAGTCGGCGCCCGGCTCGATCTTCAAGGTCATCCCGACGGCCGCCGCCGTCAACGCCGGCTACTCCTTCGACGGCCCCTACAACTGCTCCAGCTCGTACTCCATCGGCGGCCAGGTCTTCAAGAACTTCGAGTCGCAGAACCACGGCCCGATCAGCCTCGGCCGGGCCCTGGAGGTCTCCTGCGACACCGTCTTCTACCGCCTCTCCCACGAGGAGTGGAAGCGCGACGGCGGCACCAAGCCGAAGAAGAACGCCAAGGACTGGTTCTACAAGACCGCCCACCAGTTCGGCCTCGGCAAGGAGACCGGCATCGACCTGCCCAACGAGGTCACCGGCCGCGTCCCCGACCGCCAGTGGAAGCAGAACTACTGGAAGGCCAACAAGGACGCCTGGTGCAGGACCGGCAAGAAGGACGGCGACTACGCCCAGCGCATCGCCTACGAGAACTGCCTCGAGGGCAACCGCCTGCGCGCCGGTGACTCCGTCAACTACTCCATCGGCCAGGGCGACACCCTCGTCACCCCCATCCAGATGGCCACCATCTACGCGGCCATCTCCAACGGCGGCACCCTCTACACCCCCACCGTCGGCAAGGCCGTCATCAGCGCCGACGGCAAGCACGTCACGCCGATCAAGCCGACGCCGCACGGCAAGCTGCCGATGACGCAGAAGACGCGCGACGAGATAGACGAAGCCCTCGCGGGAGTCGCCACCCGCGGTACGGCCGCCTGGCGGTTCGGCGGCTGGCCGCAGGACAAGATCCCGATGCACGCCAAGACGGGTACGGCCGAGGTCTACGGCAAGCAGACCACCTCGTGGTTCGCCACGTACACCAAGGACTACGCGATCGTCATGACGATCTCCCAGGGCGGTACCGGCTCCGGCGCCTCGGGCCCGGCCGTCCGCAACATCTACAACGCGCTGTACGGCGTCTCCCCGGACGGCGAGATCGACAAGAAGAAGGCCCTGCTGCCCACCCCCCAGAAGACCCTGCCCAAGGTCAGGACGGACGGCACCATCACCGCCCCGAAGATCTCCAAGGACCCGGCCAAGGACCAGCAGGCCACCAAGAAGGACGAGAACGCCCCGGGCGACCCGCAGCAGCCGGCGACGGCGGCCCCGCCGACCCCGGAGAACCGCGACACCCGCAGGCGACGGCGCGGGCGGGGAAGCCGGAGGCCGACGACATGACCGGCGGCGTGAACAGCTTCCAGGTCTCCGGGTACGGCCCCGAGCGCTCCGGCTGGACGCGGGTCTTCGCCCGCGACGCGGTGGCCCGCAGGCTCGACTGGCCGATCCTGCTGTCGGCGACGGCCCTGTCGCTGCTCGGCTCGCTCCTGGTCTACTCGGCGACCCGCAACCGCACCGAGCTCAACCAGGGCGACCCGTACTACTTCCTGGTCCGGCACCTGCTGAACACCGGCATCGGACTCGCCCTGATGATCGGCACGGTCTGGCTCGGCCACCGCACCCTGCGCACCGCCGTACCGATCCTCTACGGCCTCTCGGTCCTCTTGATCCTGCTGGTGCTCACCCCGCTCGGCTCCACCATCAACGGCGCCCACTCGTGGATCCAGATCGGGGGCGGCTTCTCGCTCCAGCCCTCGGAGTTCGTGAAGGTCACGATCATCCTGGGCATGGCGATGCTGCTGGCGGCCCGGGTCGACGCGGGCGACAAGCAGTACCCCGACCACCGCACCGTCCTGCAGGCCCTCGGCCTGGCGGTCGTGCCCATGCTGATCGTGATGCTCATGCCCGACCTCGGCTCGGTCATGGTCATGGTGGTCATCGTCCTCGGCGTGCTGCTCGCCTCCGGCGCCTCCAACCGGTGGGTGTTCGGCCTGATCGGCGCCGGCCTGATCGGCGCGATCACCGTCTGGCAGCTCGGCGTGCTCGACGAGTACCAGATCAACCGCTTCGCCGCCTTCGCCAACCCCGAGCTGGACCCCGCGGGCGTCGGCTACAACACCAACCAGGCCCGCATCGCCATCGGTTCCGGCGGCCTGACCGGGGCCGGGCTGTTCCACGGCTCGCAGACCACCGGCCAGTTCGTGCCCGAGCAGCAGACCGACTTCGTCTTCACGGTCGCGGGCGAGGAACTGGGCTTCGTCGGCGGCGGACTGATCATCCTCCTGCTCGGCGTCCTGCTGTGGCGGGCCTGCAGCATCGCCCGGGACACGACCGACCTGTACGGCACGATCGTCGCCGCCGGCATCGTCGCCTGGTTCGCCTTCCAGACGTTCGAGAACATCGGCATGACGCTCGGCATCATGCCGGTCACCGGCCTGCCGCTGCCGTTCGTGTCCTACGGCGGTTCGTCGATGTTCGCGGTGTGGATAGCGGTCGGACTGCTGCAGTCGATCAGGGTGCAGCGGCCGCTGTCGGCGTGAGCGCGGGGCCGGGCACGGCCCCGCGCCGCCCGTCCCCGTACCGCCCGCGTCCGGCCCGCGGCGGACACCGGACACGGGCGTACGGACGGGGGCGCGCCGGTGAGGCGTACGGGGGACCTCTTCGGCCGCGTTAGGCTAGATGGTCACCCGCCCCCAGCATCCGGCCGGGGGGACCCCAGCCAGCACACGAAGGTTCCGCGAGATGCCTGCCGAAGCCGCCGAGTCTGTGTTCCCACAGCTCGAAGCTCTGCTCCCGCATGTGCAGAAGCCGATCCAGTACGTCGGCGGAGAGCTCAACTCCACGGTCAAGGACTGGAACTCCTGTGACGTGCGCTGGGCCCTGATGTACCCCGACGCCTACGAGGTCGGACTGCCCAACCAGGGCGTCATGATCCTCTACGAGGTCCTCAACGAGCAGGAGGGCGTCCTCGCCGAGCGCACCTACAGCGTCTGGCCGGACCTGGAGGCGCTGATGCGGGAGCACGGCGTCCCCCAGTTCACGGTGGACAGCCACCGCCCGGTCAAGGCCTTCGACGTGCTGGGCCTGAGCTTCTCCACCGAGCTCGGCTACACCAACATGCTGACGGCCCTGGACCTCGCGGGCATCCCGCTGGAGGCCCGGGACCGCACGGTCGACGACCCGATCGTCATGGCCGGCGGCCACGCCGCGTTCAACCCCGAGCCGATCGCGGACTTCATCGACTGCGCGGTCATCGGCGACGGCGAGCAGGCGGTCCTGGAGGTCACGGCGATCATCCGCGCCTGGAAGGCGGAGGGCCGCCCCGGCGGCCGCGAGGAACTCCTGCTCCGCCTGGCCAAGACGGGCGGGGTGTACGTCCCCGGCTTCTACGACGTCGAGTACCTCCCGGACGGCCGCATCGCCCGTGTCGTCCCCAACCGCTCCGGCGTCCCGTGGCGCGTGTCGAAGCACACGGTGATGGACCTGGACGAGTGGCCCTACCCCAAGCAGCCGCTGGTCCCGCTCGCCGAGACGGTCCACGAGCGCATGTCGGTGGAGATCTTCCGCGGCTGCACCCGCGGCTGCCGCTTCTGCCAGGCCGGCATGATCACCCGCCCGGTGCGCGAGCGCTCGATCACCGGCATCGGCGAGATGGTCGACAAGGGCCTCAAGGCGACCGGCTTCGAAGAGGTCGGCCTGCTGTCCCTCTCCTCCGCGGACCACTCGGAGATCGGAGACATCGCCAAGGGCCTGGCGGACCGCTACGAGGACGACAAGATCGGCCTGTCGCTCCCCTCCACCCGCGTCGACGCCTTCAACATCGACCTGGCCAACGAGCTGACGAGGAACGGCCGCCGCTCCGGCCTGACCTTCGCCCCCGAGGGCGGCTCCGAGCGCATCCGCAAGGTCATCAACAAGATGGTCTCGGAAGAGGACCTGATCCGTACGGTCGCCACCGCCTACGGCAACGGCTGGCGCCAGGTGAAGCTGTACTTCATGTGCGGCCTGCCGACGGAGACCGACGAGGACGTCCTCCAGATCGCCGACATGGCGACCCGCGTGATCCAGAAGGGCCGCGAGGTCTCCGGCTCGAACGACATCCGCTGCACGGTCTCGATCGGCGGTTTCGTCCCCAAGCCGCACACCCCGTTCCAGTGGGCGCCGCAGCTGTCCGCCGAGGAGACCGACGCCCGGCTGGCCAAGCTCCGCGACAAGATCCGCGCCGACAAGAAGTACGGCCGCTCCATCGGCTTCCGCTACCACGACGGCAAGCCCGGCATCGTCGAGGGCCTGCTCTCGCGCGGCGACCGCCGGATCGGCGCGGTCATCCGGGCCGTCTACGAGGACGGCGGCCGCTTCGACGGCTGGCGCGAGCACTTCTCCTACGACCGCTGGATGCAGTGCGCCGACAAGGCGCTCGCGCCCTACGGCGTCGACGTCGACTGGTACACCACCCGCGAGCGCACCTACGAGGAGGTCCTGCCCTGGGACCACCTCGACTCCGGCCTCGACAAGGACTGGCTCTGGGAGGACTGGCAGGACGCCCTCGACGAGACGGAGGTCGAGGACTGCCGGTGGACGCCGTGCTTCGACTGCGGGGTCTGTCCTCAGATGGACACCCACATCCAGATCGGCCCGACGGGCAAGAAGCTGCTGCCGCTGACGGTGAAGAACGCGGCGCCGGCGCCGAGCGGTCACACGCACTGAGGTGAGCGAGTCGCCCGACCGGGCGTGAGCGGGGCCCTGGCGGGGTGAGCGGGGGCGAGGTGGCCGCCGCCGGGGCCTCGAGCCGTCGGCAGCCGGCGCGGCAGACCGGACCTCGTACCTCTCCACCGGGCCCCCGAGGAGCCTCGGACATCCACCCGGAGCCGGAGTGGGCCCGAGACCCTCCGGCGGCTGTGGGAGCCCTCTTCGACGCGGAGGGGGCTCAGCGGCGTCCGCGGGGTCTGGAGCAGCTCGTCCGGGACCACGGCGTCGAAGCGGAGCGAAGTCCGCCGTACGCGCGCGGGTCCTGACCGAAAGGTGAGGTCCGGTGCCCGCGGTGCGGGATCCGCGCGGGGCACCGGTGCGTCCATGCCGGTATGGACCTGTACAAGCCCGCCGCCGAGCCCCTCCCTCGGTCCCGACCGCCCGCACCGCCGGCGCGCCAGGCGTCGCCCGAGGGACGTCTGGCCGTCGCGATCCGCGTCCCGGTGCGGATCGTGGTCCTCGTGCTGGTGGTGCCGGTGCGGATGGGGTGGGACGCGCTCGTGTTCGGGGGGCGGGTGCTGAACGACGCGGTGCTCGGGCCGCTGGGGCGGGCACTGCCGCGGCTCGGGCGGGCGCTCTTCGTCCGGCCGTCCGTGGGCCTGTGGCGCTACGTCGTCGTGCCCGTCGGCAGGGCACTCGCCCGGCTCGGGAACGTGCTGGTCGTCGTGCCCCTCGTCCGGGTCCACCGGTATGTGCTGACGCCGCTGGGGCATGCCCTGGCGTGGGCCGGGCGGGGTGTCGGGAGCGCGTCGGCGTGGGTGTACGCGCGTGTGCTCACGCCGGCCGGGCACGGGGCGCTGTGGGTGCTGAAGGGGCTGGGCGCCGTGCTCGCGGCGGTCGGCACGGGTGTGTCCACGGCCGTGGCCCGGCTTCTGCGGTACCTCGTCGTCGTGCCCGCGGTGTGGCTGTACCAGTGGGTTCTCGCGCCGGCCGGGCGGGCCGCGGTGTGGTGCGCGAGGGGGCTCCTGTGGCTGGTGGGCACGATCGTCACCGGTGTCGGTGGCGCCCTGTACTGGATCGCCCGGGTCCTGTTCGTGCTGCCCGCGCTCGCCGTCCGGCGCCGGGTCCTCGCACCCGTCGGCCGTGTCCTCGCCGTGATCGGCCGGGAGGTCTGGGACGCCCTCGGGCACGCCTGGCGGATCGCGGGGCACGTCTCGCTCGCCGTCGGGAGGTTCCTCGCGACCCTCTTCCGGTGGGTTCTCGTGGAACCGGCGCGGTGGGTCCACCGCAGTGTGCTGGCCCCGGCGGGGCGCTTCATCGGGGACACGGTCCTGCGGCCCGCCGCCGAGGCCGCGCGCGGTGCGGGGCGGGCCGCCCGGCAGGCCCTGGCCTCCGCCCGGGAATCGGCGCGGAGGGCGCGCGCCGACGTTAGGCGGCTGCTGTCCGGGGAACCGCGAGAACCACGGCTCGTGAGCCGGCGGGAACCCACCGGCCGCGAGACACGTACTCTTGGTAGCAGTACGACCGCTCTCACGAAGGACTAGGACACTGGGCAAGCGACAGCCCGAAGGCCCGCCGCCCGCACCCGCGGTGCAGCGCATTCGACTGCGCTACACCAAGCGCGGCCGCCTCCGGTTCACCAGCCACCGTGACTTCCAGCGCGCCTTCGAGCGTGCGCTGCGCCGTGCCGAGGTGCCGATGGCCTACTCGGCGGGGTTCACACCGCACCCGAAGGTGTCGTACGCCAATGCCGCACCCACCGGCACGGGCAGTGAGGCGGAGTATCTGGAGATCGCGCTCACCGAGCCGCGTGACCCGGAGCAGTTGCGTGTCCTCCTCGACGAGTCGCTGCCCGCCGGGCTCGACGTCATCGAGGCGGTCGAGGCCCGGACCCCGGGGCTCGCCGACCGGCTGACGGCCTCCGTCTGGGAGCTGCGGCTGGACGGCGTGGACCCGGCACAGGCCCGGAGCGCGGTGCGGGCCTTCAACGCGGCCGAGACGGTCGAGGTGCAGCGTCTGACCAAGAACGGCGTGCGCACCTTCGACGCCCGGTCCGCCGTCGTGGGCCTGGAAAGCCTCGACAGCGCGGAAACGCACAGTTCGCGGGCTGATAGGCCGACCGACCAGCCCTGTGCGATACTGCGGCTGGTTGTTCGGCACGTGACGCCTGCCGTACGACCCGACGACGTCCTGTCCGGTCTCAGCGCCGTGGCCGACCTGGCGCCGCCGGTCCCCGCAGCGGTGACCAGGCTGGCGCAGGGGCTGTTCGATGAAGAGACCGGCACGGTGACCGACCCGCTCGCGCCCGACCGCGAGGCAGCAGCGACCGAGCCGCACACGGCCGGCGCCACTGCCGCCGCGACGGCGCCGGCGTAAGGAAGGTCCCGCGTAGGACGGGCGCCGTAGCGCCGCCCTCGACCTCGGGAGCCACCTGGGTCGGGCAGCGCACCGACCAGAAGACTTTCGCCAGGCCGTACGCATTCGGCGTACGGAACCGGCGAGACAGGACACAGAGAGCTCCCGTGCGGCGCCCGCGCCCCGGACGGCGGCATCCGCGCACCGCGCGAGCCGCGGACGTCACCGGCATCGCCGGACCAGGCGCGGCGCCCGGGAGCCTGACGGGAGAAACGCCCGCATGCTCGAACCGACCGAACCCACCGAGGGTTCCGAACCGATCAGCCCGAGCGACACCCTGCCGCCGCGTAGGCGACGGCGTGCCGCGTCCCGTCCGGCGGGACCGCCGGCCACCACCTCGGACGCGCCGGTGGAGACCGTGACGCCGGCCATACCGGCCGCGGAGTCCGTCGGGACGGACGTCACCGAGGAGACCGAGGAGACCGGGGCGGCGCAGGACGCCGCGGCGGCCGCACCGGTCGAGGAGACCGCTCCGGAGGCCCTGACGGCCGAGGAGAAGGAAGACCAGGACCGGCAGGACCGGGCGACGCGGGCCGAGAAGGCCGCCGCGGAGGCCGGTACCGCGGCCGACGAGGAGGCCGCGCCCGCCGGTCGCCGGCGTCGTCGTGTGGTCCGCCGCGCCGCCGCGCCCGCCGCGCCGGCGGAGGCGGCCGAGACCGTCGTCCCGGTGACCGAGCCCGCTCCGGCCGCCGCCGGGGCGTCGGAGCCGGCCGGGGCGTCCGCGCCCGCGCAGGCCGCCGAGGCCCCCGAAGCCGTCGAGGACGCCGCTCCTCGACGCGCCCGGCGCCGTGCCACACGCACCGTGTCCTCGCCGACCGCGGCGCCGGCCGCCGACGGGAGCACCCCGGCGGCCGCCGCGGCGACCGGGAACGCCGAGTCCGCTGCCGAGGCCGCCGAGGACGACGCTCCGCGTCGTACCCGTCGCCGGACCACGCGCCGTGTGGCCGCGCCCGCCGGCGCACCCGCTCCGGCCGAGTCCGCCGAGGCCCCGGCCGCGGCCGGGAGCACCGAGGCGAAGGACCCCGTGACCGCCGCCCAGGCGCCGGAAGCCGTCGCGTCCGGCGAGACCGCCGAGACCGCCGAGACCGCGCGGACGGGCCAGGCCGCCGAGAGCGGCGAGGACGCCGCTCCGCGTCGTACCCGTCGCCGGACCACGCGGCGCGTGGCCGAGCCGGCCGCGTCGGCCGGGAGCGCCGACGCCGGTGCCGACGCGGCGCCCGCCGAGGCCGCCGCGACCTCCTCGTCCGCCGAGGAGGCGAACACCCCCGTGACCGAGACGCCCGAGACGTCCGCCCCCGGCCAGGCCGCTTCCCCCGCCGAGGCGCCCGCCGCCGAGGAGGCCGCTCCGCGCCGTCGCCGCCGGGTCGTGCGCCGGGCCGCCACCGGGTTCGCCGAGCCCGCGCGGCCCGCCGCCCGGGCCGCCGAGCCCGAGGTGCCGCGCCCGTCGCGGCCCGCCGTCGCGGTCTTCCAGCCGCCGGTGTTCACCGAGCCGAGGTTCCAGACCCCGGAGCGGGCCGCCGCCGAGGCCGCGGCGGAGGCCGTCGAGGTCGAGGAGACGGAGGAGACCGAGGAGTTCCCGGAGGAGCAGCCCACCGGGGCGCGCCGCCGTCGCCGCCGCCGGGGCTCCGGCCACGACGAGGAGGCCGAGGCCCGGACCGCCGAGCCCGTCGAGTCCGCCGAGCCCGCCGAGGACGAGGCGGACGAGGAGGAGACCGAGGAGCCGGCCGAGGACCACGCCGGTGACGACGAGGACCAGGAGGAGACCGAGGGGGCCGGGTCGCGCCGCCGCCGTCGCCGTGGCGGGCGCCGCCGTCGCCGCGGCGAGTCCGCCGAGGCCGACACCGAGGACGGCGAGTCGGACGGCGACTTCGAGCGGCTCGCCGCCGGGCAGGCCGCCCAGGACGCCGAGGACACCGCCGAGGAGGACGCCGAGGACGGCGAGGCCGAGGAGTCGGCCGAGGACCGCGAGCAGGCCGCCGGCGGGACCGGTTCCAGCAGCAGCCGCCGGCGCCGGCGCCGGCGCCGCCGCGCCGGTGACGCGGCTGCCGACGCCGAGCCGTCGACCGACGACCCCGAGCGGACCGTCGTCAAGGTGCGCGAGCCGCGCAAGGCCGCCGAGCCGTCCGACGAGGTGCAGTCCATCAAGGGCTCGACCCGCCTGGAGGCCAAGAAGCAGCGTCGCCGCGAGGGCCGTGAGCAGGGCCGCCGCCGCGTCCCGATCATCACCGAGGCCGAGTTCCTGGCCCGCCGCGAGGCCGTCGAGCGCGTGATGGTCGTCCGGCAGAACGGCGACCGCACCCAGATCGGCGTCCTGGAGGACGGCGTGCTCGTCGAGCACTACGTCAACAAGGAGCAGGCGGTCTCGTACGTCGGGAACGTCTACCTCGGCAAGGTGCAGAACGTGCTGCCGTCGATGGAGGCCGCCTTCATCGACATCGGCAAGGGACGCAACGCCGTCCTGTACGCCGGTGAGGTGAACTTCGAGGCGCTGGGCATGGCCAACGGCCCGCGCCGCATCGAGTCCGCCCTGAAGTCGGGCCAGCCGGTCCTCGTCCAGGTCACCAAGGACCCGATCGGGCACAAGGGCGCCCGTCTGACCAGCCAGGTCTCCCTCCCGGGCCGCTACCTCGTGTACGTGCCCGAGGGGTCGATGACCGGCATCAGCCGCAAGCTGCCCGACACCGAGCGGTCCCGGCTGAAGACCATCCTCAAGAAGATCGTCCCCGAGGACGCGGGCGTCATCGTGCGCACCGCCGCCGAGGGCGCGAGCGAGGAGGAGCTGCGCCGGGACGTGGAGCGGCTGCAGGCGCAGTGGGAGGAGATCCAGAAGAAGGCCAGGAACGGCAACGCGCCGACGCTGCTGTACGGCGAGCCGGACATGACCGTCCGGGTCGTGCGCGACATCTTCAACGAGGACTTCTCCAAGGTCATCGTCAGCGGCGACGACGCCTGGCAGACCATCCACGGCTACGTCTCGCACGTCGCGCCGGACCTCGCCGGCCGGCTGCAGAAGTGGACGAGCGAGGTCGACGTCTTCGCCACGTACCGGATCGACGAGCAGCTCGCCAAGGCGCTGGACCGCAAGGTCTGGCTGCCCAGCGGCGGTTCGCTGGTCATCGACCGGACCGAGGCGATGGTCGTCATCGACGTCAACACCGGCAAGTTCACCGGTCAGGGCGGCAACCTCGAGGAGACGGTCACCAGGAACAACCTGGAGGCGGCCGAGGAGATCGTGCGCCAGCTGCGGCTGCGCGACCTCGGCGGCATCATCGTCATCGACTTCATCGACATGGTCCTGGAGTCCAACCGGGACCTGGTGCTGCGGCGCCTGCTGGAGTGCCTGGGCCGGGACCGTACGAAGCACCAGGTCGCCGAGGTGACCTCGCTGGGGCTGGTGCAGATGACCCGCAAGCGGGTCGGCCAGGGCCTGCTGGAGTCGTTCTCCGAGACCTGCGTCCACTGCAACGGCCGCGGTGTCATCGTCCACATGGAGCAGCCGAGCTCCGCGGGCGGTGGCGGCGGCAAGCGCAAGAAGCGCGCCCGGGCCGGTGCCGCCGAGCAGCCGCACGAGCACGAGGCCGTGGCCGCCGTCGAGACCGCCGAGCAGGAGGCCGAGGCGGAGACCGAGGCCGAGGTCGTCGCGGAGGCGGCCGAGCCGGTCGCGCTCCCGGCGCCCGACTTCGCGCCCGACGAGGAGCTGTACAGCAGCGCCGCCGAGGCGGAGGCCGCGGCGGGCCGCGGGCGTTCGCGGCGCCGGGCGAGCCGGCGGGCCTCGGCCCCGGCGGGCGCGCCCAGGAGCGAGACGGCGAAGCCGGCTCGGGCCGGGGCCGCGGTGCCGACGGCCCAGGACGTGACGGCCGAGGAGGAGATCGCGCGTCCGGTGCGGCCGGAGCCGGCCGCCGAGGCGCACGCCGAGCCGGCGGCCGTCGAGGACCCGGTCGTCGAGGCGCCCGCGCCCCAGGCGCCCGCCGAGGCCGCTCCCGCCGCGGCTCCGGCCGCGGAGGAGGTCGCGCAGGAAGCCGCGCCGAAGGGCCGTACCCGGCGTCGGGCGACCCGCAAGGTGTCCGCTCCGGCCGGTTCGCCGGCGGGCGCCGAGGCGGCCGTGGTCACGGTCGCCGAGAGCGCGGCCCCGGCCGCGCAGCCGCAGGCCGAACAGGCCCCGGCGGAGCGAGCCGAGGCGTCCGGCGCCCCGGTTGAGGACGTGGCTCCGGCCCGTCCGCGCCGCCGCGCCGTGCGCAAGCCGACCACCCCCACCGCGCCCGAGGAGGCGGCCGTCCTGGTCGTCCCGTCGGCTCCGGCGGAGGAGGCTCCGGCGGAGGAGAAGGCCGCGCAGGAGAGCGCTGGGCTGGAGGGCGCGGCGCAGGAGGCCGCGCCGGCCGCTCCGGCGGTCGAGCAGGAGGCGCCCGCCGAGGAGGCCGCCGCGGCGCCCGCCGAGGAGAGCGCCGAGGAGGCGGCTCCGGCCAAGAAGGCGGCCCGCAAGACCGCCAAGAAGGCCACGGCGAAGAAGGCCGCCACCAAGAAGACGGCGGCGAAGAAGACGGCCGCCAAGAAGACGACGGCCAAGAAGGCGGCCAAGACCGCCAAGACGGCCGCCGTCAAGAAGACGGCGTCCAAGAAGACCGTGGCGGCGGAGCAGAGCGCACCGTCGGTCTCGGCCGCCACGGACGAGGGCTGACGCCCGCCGGGGCGCACGCGGGTACTCCGCGTGCGCCCCGGGCCGCGGCCGGCGTGACCGGCCGCACGCCCGCGGGGCCCGGCCCGGTTTGACCCCTTCGGCCGCGGGCCCGTAACCTTGACCGTCGGTCGGCGTGTCCCCTGACGCGCCACATCCCCGTAAACCTCATCCTCCGGAGCGCCGGGCGCTTCGGAGAGGCCGCCCGCTGTGCGGGTGGCTGGCCTGCGGGGGTGCCGTTTCCCGAGCGAAGAGAGTGAGTCCGCGTGTACGCCATCGTGCGCAGCGGTGGTCGCCAGCACAAGGTTGCTGTCGGCGACATCGTTGAGGTTGACAAGATTTCCACTGCCAAGGTTGGCGACACGGTCGAGCTCTCGACCCTGCTCGTCGTTGACGGCGACTCCGTGACCAGCGACCCGTGGGTGCTGGCCGGCATCAAGGTCCAGGCCGAGGTCGTGGACCACCACAAGGGCCAGAAGATCGACATTCTGCGCTACAAGAACAAGACCGGCTACCGCCGTCGTCAGGGCCACCGCCAGCAGTACACGGCGATCAAGGTCACGTCGATCCCCACGGCTGCGAAGTAAGGGACTGAGGAGAGATGGCACACAAGAAGGGCGCATCGTCCACCCGGAACGGTCGCGACTCGAACGCCCAGCGGCTCGGCGTGAAGCGCTTCGGCGGTCAGGTCGTCAACGCGGGTGAGATCCTGGTCCGTCAGCGCGGCACCCACTTCCACCCGGGCGCCGGCGTCGGCCGTGGCGGCGACGACACGCTGTTCGCGCTGCAGGCCGGTGCGGTGCAGTTCGGCACCAGCCGCGGTCGCAAGGTCGTGAACATCGTTCCGGTCGCCTGATCCGGGCCGACCACGAACGTTCGCGAGGCGGACCTCACTTCCCGGTCGGGAAGGCAGGTCCGCCTTTCGCGTGTTAAGCAGGAAACACCCTTTTACGTCTCTGGAGGCACCGAACCATGACCACCTTCGTGGACCGCGTCGAGCTGCACGTCGCCGCGGGTAACGGGGGCCACGGCTGTGCCTCCGTCCACCGTGAGAAGTTCAAGCCGCTGGGCGGGCCCGACGGCGGCAACGGCGGGCGCGGCGGCGACGTGATCCTCACCGTCGACCAGTCCGTGACGACCCTCCTCGACTACCACCACTCCCCGCACCGCAAGGCCACCAACGGCAAGCCCGGCGAGGGCGGCCACCGCTCCGGCAAGGACGGCCAGGACCTGGTCCTGCCCGTGCCGGACGGCACCGTCGTGCTCGACAAGGCGGGCAACGTGCTCGCCGACCTGGTCGGGCACGGCACGTCGTACGTCGCCGCGCAGGGCGGCCGGGGCGGGCTCGGCAACGCGGCGCTGGCCTCGGCGCGCCGCAAGGCGCCCGGGTTCGCGCTGCTCGGCGAGCCGGGGGACGTCCGGGACGTCGTCCTGGAGTTGAAGACCGTCGCCGACGTGGCGCTGGTGGGGTATCCGAGCGCGGGCAAGTCCTCGCTGATCTCGGTGCTGAGCGCCGCCAAGCCGAAGATCGCCGACTACCCGTTCACGACGCTCGTCCCCAACCTCGGCGTGGTGACGGCCGGCTCGACCGTGTACACGATCGCCGACGTGCCCGGGCTGATCCCCGGGGCCAGCCAGGGCAAGGGGCTGGGGCTGGAGTTCCTGCGCCACGTCGAGCGGTGCAGCGTGCTCGTGCACGTACTGGACACGGCGACGCTGGAGTCCGACCGCGATCCGCTGTCCGACCTCGACGTCATCGAGGAGGAGCTGCGGCAGTACGGCGGGCTGGACGACCGTCCGCGGATCGTCGTGCTGAACAAGGTCGACGTGCCCGACGGCCGGGAGCTCGCCGAGATGGTGCGGCCGGACCTCCAGGCGCGGGGCTACCGGGTCTTCGAGGTGTCGGCGGTGGCGCACATCGGGCTCAAGGAGCTGTCGTACGCGCTGGCCGAACTGGTCGGCAGGGCGCGGGCCGCCAAGCCGAAGGAGGAGGCCACGCGCATCGTCATCCGGCCCAAGGCCGTCGACGACGCGGGCTTCACCGTGACGCGCGAGGACGACGGACTGTACCGGGTGCGCGGCGAGAAGCCCGAGCGCTGGGTGCGGCAGACCGACTTCAACAACGACGAGGCGGTCGGGTACCTCGCGGACCGGCTCAACCGGCTCGGGGTGGAGGAGGAGCTGATGAAGGCCGGGGCGCGGTCCGGCGACGGTGTCGCGATCGGGCCCGAGGAGAACGCGGTCGTCTTCGACTGGGAGCCGTCCGTCATGGCCGGCGCCGAGATGCTCGGGCGGCGCGGTGAGGACCACCGGCTGGACGGCGTGCGGCCCGCCGCGCAGCGGCGGCGCGACCGGCAGGCAGAACGCGACGAGCTGCAGCGGGAGTTCGACGACTTCGAGCCGTTCTAGGGCTTCCCGGGGTTTCGCGCCCTCCCGGGTGGACGCCCGGGAGATCCACGGAGCGCCCCAGGGCAACCAAGTCCTGGGGCGGGAAGTCGTACCGGGCGTGCGGAGGAGGATCCGGGGTCCGGATGAGGGCCCCGGCCCCGCCGCGGTCAACCGCCCTTCCGACGTCCCGGAGCCGATGTGTCCACACCCGTACGACGGGCAGCGCGGCGTACCGTCGTGGTCGCCTCCGCCCTGCTCGCCGCCATCGCGACCGCCCTGCCCACGGCCCAGGCCCAGCCCGCCGGGGCGGGGGTGCGCCAGGACTTCGACGGCGACGGCTACGCCGACCTGGCCGTGGCGGCGCCGAACGCGACCGTCGACGGCAGGAAGGGCGCCGGGTACGTGGCCGTCCTGTACGGCTCGGCCGACGGGCTGCGCACCGCGACGAGGCAGGTGTTCAGCCAGAACACCGCGGGCGTGCCCGGAAGCGCCGAGACCGACGACGAGTTCGGCAGCGCGCTGACCGTCGCCGACCTGGACCGCGACGGGTACGCGGACCTCGTCGTCGGCGTGGGCCGTGAGGACACCGCGGACGGGGGCACCGACTCCGGGCTGGTCGAGGTCGTCTGGGGCGGTCCGAAGGGCCTGTCGGGCGGTGCGGTGCTGGCCACCGGCGCGGCCCACGACGGCCTCGGCGCCCACGGCCACCTGGCCGCCGGGGACGTCGACGCGGACGGTGCCGCGGACGTGGTGACCGTGGAGAACCTGCACGACCTGCGGGTGCTGAACGGGCCCTTCGCCCGGGACGGCTCCACCGCGCACGGCGGACAGGTGGTGAAGGACCCCTTCGACAGCCGCCTCCTCGACCTGGCCACGGGCGACGTCGACGGGGACGGCGTCACCGACGTGGCCGCCACCGGGAACGACGGCGACGAGTACGACGCCCGCCGCGTCCTGTACTGGCTGGGCACCCGGGACGGACTCGCCCCGTACACCATCGTGCGCGACACCGACGGCGCCGGTCTGCAGGGCGGCGAGAACCTCGACATCGGCGACGTCGACGCCGACGGCATCGACGACATCGTGGTCGGCCGCGCCGTCGACGGGTACGACAGCGACCTGGACACCCCGCGCCCCAAGGGCGGCCGGATCAGCTGGATCCCCGGCACCCCGGGCGGTCCCGACGGCGCCAGGGCCACCTTCCTCAACCAGGACAGCCCCGGTGTGCCCGGCACGGCCGAGAAGGGCGACGGCTTCGGCACCGACGTCCAGGTCGCCGACGTGGACGGCGACGGCCGCGAGGACGTCGTGACCGGCGTGCCCCACGAGGACCTCGGCGGCGTGGCCGACGCGGGCGCGGTCGTGGTCCTGCGGGGCGCCCGGGGCGGCCCGACCGGCTCGGGCGCCCAGGTGGTCACGCAGAACACCGCCGGCGTGCCGGGCACCGCCGAGACGGGCGACCTCTTCGGCAGGTCGGCGCACCTGGGCGACGCGAACCGGGACGGGCGGGCCGACCTCGCCGTGGGGGCACCGGGGGAGAACACCGGCTCCGGATCGGTGTGGACCTTCCGCTCCGGCCCGGCGACGGTGGTGACGCCCGGCGCCACCACGGCCTTCGGCCACACCGTCCTCGGCACCGCGGGGGCCGGCGCGCGCCTCGGTCTGGGCTTCGCCCACTGACCTCGCCCGGCGGCCCCCGGCGGGCGGGAGCCGACGCCCCGTGAGACCCGTTGCGGCAGGACCGCGTTCGTCCTGATGTTCCCGGGCCGCAACGGGTCTCCTGCTGTCTGCCCATTTGTCATGTACGCGAATTCCTGTGTTCAACCGGCCGACCGCCCGGGAGCATGAGCTTCCCAGTGTCCAAGGGGCCAGCGACGCAAGGGAGTTCGCCGATGACCGGAGTGAACGGGGCCGTATCGCCCGACCGACGCCGCTTTCTGACCGCCGGAGCCGCGGTGCTCGGCGCCGCGGCCTCCGCCCAGTTGTGGCTGCCCTCCGCCGCCCGCGCGGCCGAAACCCCCCTGCCCGACGGCGTGTTCAGCCTGGGCATCGCCTCCGGGGACCCGCTGCCGGACGGCGTCGTGCTGTGGACCCGGCTCGCCCCCGACCCGCTGAACGGCGGCGGCATGCCCGACCGCGTGGTCCCGGTGGAGTGGCAGGTCGCGGAGGACGCCCGGTTCAGAAGAGTCGTCCGCCGGGGCACCGCCCAGGCCCGGCCCGAGTACGGGCACAGCGTCCACGCGGACGTACGCGGCCTGCGCCCGGGCCGCACGTACTGGTACCGCTTCCGCGCCGACGGGCAGCTCTCGCCCGTCGGCCGCACGCGCACCGCGCCCTCCGCCCACCGCCTCGGCGGCACCCTGCGCGTCGCGCTCGCCTCCTGCCAGAACTGGCAGCACGGCTACTTCACGCCCTACGCCGACATGCGGGAACAGGACCCGGACATCGTCCTGTTCGTCGGCGACTACATCTACGAGTCCACGCCGTCGGCCACCGCCCTGCGCCGCCACGAGGGCACCGGCGAGCCCTTCACCCTGGTCCAGTACCGCAACCGGTACGCCCAGTACCGCACCGACCCCGACCTCGCGGCGATGCACGCGAACGCGCCCTTCGTGGTCACCTTCGACGATCACGAGGTCGACAACGACTTCGCCGGCGAGATCCCGCAGGACCCCGACCGGCAGCCGCACGACGCGTTCGCGGCCCGGCTGGCCGCCGCCTACCAGGCGTACTACGAGCACATGCCGGTGCGCGCCACCGCGATCCCGGACGGCCCGCACATCCGGATGTACCGCCGCCTGGAGTTCGGCCGCCTGGCCCGCCTCAACGTGCTGGACACCCGCCAGTACCGCAGCGACCAGGCCACCAGCCAGGCCGGTGCGCACAGCCCGGACCTGACCATGCTCGGCGCCGAGCAGAGGCAGTGGCTGCTGGACGGGCTGCAGGACTCGCCCGCCCGCTGGAACCTGATCGCCTCGCAGATCATGATGGCCGAGACCGACCTGCTGGCCGGCGAGGGCAAGCAGTGGTTCTACGACGCCTGGGACGGCTACCAGGTCGAACGCAACCGGTTCCTGGAGCGGTTCAGGTCCGTGCGCAACCCGGTGGTGCTCAGCGGCGACCGCCACCTGACGATGATCAGCGACCTGAAGGCGGACTTCGCCGACCCCGGCTCGGACGTCGTCGGCGCCGAGTTCGTCGGCACCTCCATCTCCAGCAACGGCGACCAGGACCAGGCCGCCTTCCGCAGGGAGTGGGAGCCGCGCATGCCGGACAACCCGCACTGGAAGCTGATCGACGCCCACCGCGGCTACCACCTCCTGGACGTCCGGCACGACGGCATCGACGCCCAGGTGCGGATCGTGGACACCGTGCGGCAGCCGCAGGCCACGGCCGGCACGCTGGCCCGGCTGCGGGTGGAGGCGGGCAGGCCCGGCGTCGAACTCGTGTGACGGCGCACGCCCGACGGAGCCCGGGACCCCTCGCGGTCCCGGGCTCCGTCGCGCTCCGCCCCAAGGCCGCCGGAGAATCCCCCGCGGCCGGTCCCGGACACGGCGAATGGCTCCCTTACCCTCGCCGAGACCGAAATGCTGCGGAATCTTAATAAGGAATTCCGGGGCAATGGGCGGCCGGACGGGCCCTATTCGGGCCCGTCCGCACCGGCGCGGTCATGCGCGCGGTCACGCATATGAAGAACACGTGCGGCCCCACGCCCGGGACGTGAAGATCGGCACCCCGTCGCGGCGGCGCCGGCCCCGGAGCGTCACGCACGGCAATCCCGGCGCGCTGTGGACTTACTCACAGCATTTGCCGAGGCGTCCGCGGAACCGTTTGCCCCTCGCCGGGAGTTCGAGGTGAATGACAGGTTGCGCGCACATATGCAGCGACGGTCGCTCACCTTGCACTGCGGTAACCACAAGTGGGACCATTTCCAGGTTCCCTGTCGCCCCAAGGTAGGTCACCTGTGTCCCAGCACATAGCCAAGCCCCGTACCACCGCAGTGATCCTGGCCGGCGGCACCGGTCAGCGGGTGGGTCTGTCGATCCCCAAGCAGTTGCTGAAGATCGCCGGCAAGGCAGTCATCGAGCACACCCTGACCACCTTCGAGAAGGCCGACTCGATCGACGACGTCATCGTGCTGATGGCGCCGGGCTACGTGCCCGACGTCGAGAAGATCGTCGCCAAGGCCGGGTTCACGAAGGTCAAGAAGATCATCGAGGGCGGCTCGACCCGGAACGAGACCACCGAGCGCGCCATCGCCGCCCTCGGCGAGGGCCTGGCCGAGGGCGAGGACCTCAACGTCCTCTTCCACGACGCCGTGCGCCCCCTGCTGTCGCAGCGCGTCATCGACGACTGCGTCGCCGCGCTGGAGCGCTACGAGGCCGTCGACGTGGCCATCCCGTCCGCGGACACCATCATCGTCACGCGCACCCACGGCCAGGACGGCGAGTTCATCACCGAGATCCCGGACCGCTCCCGCCTGCGCCGCGGCCAGACCCCGCAGGCCTTCAAGCTGTCCACGATCCGCCGCGCCTACGAGGTCGCCGCGAACGACCCCAACTTCCAGGCCACGGACGACTGCTCGGTCGTGCTCAAGTACCTGCCGGACGTGCCGATCCACGTCGTCGCGGGCGACGAGTACAACATGAAGGTCACCCAGCCCGTCGACGTCTTCATCGCCGACAAGCTCTTCCAGCTCGCCTCCACCGCCGCCCCCGAGCAGAAGGGCGAGGAGGCCTACCGCGAGCTGCTGACCGGCAAGACCCTGGTCGTCTTCGGCGGTTCCTACGGCATCGGCAAGGACATCGCCGAGCTCGCCGAGTCCTACGGCGCCACGGTGTACGCGCTGGGCCGCTCCACCACCGGCACGCACGTGGAGAACCCGGAGGAGGTCGACGACGCGCTGTCCAAGGCGTACGCCGAGACCGGCCGCATCGACTACGTCGTCAACACCGCCGGCGTGCTGCGCATAGGGAAGCTCGCCGAGACCGACAACGCCACCATCGAGGAGGCGCTGAAGGTCAACTACCTGGCACCGGTGCAGATCGCGCGCTCCTCGTACAAGTACCTGGCCGAGACCAAGGGCCAGCTGCTGCTGTACACCTCCAGCAGCTACACCCGGGGCCGCGCCGAGTACAGCCTGTACTCCTCGACCAAGGCCGCGATGGTGAACCTCACCCAGGCCCTGTCCGACGAGTGGGCCGGCGACGGCATCCGCGTCAACTGCATCAACCCCGAGCGCACCGCCACCCCGATGCGCACCAAGGCCTTCGGCCAGGAGCCCGCGGGCACGCTGCTGTCCTCCGAGGCCGTGGCCCGCACCTCGCTGGACGTGCTGCTGTCCGAGCTGACCGGCCACGTCATCGACGTCCGCCAGCAGGACCCGACGGCGGGCGCGGCCAGGGCGTCCGGCTTCGAGCAGGCGCTGGCCTCCGTGCTGGACCGTCAGGACGGCGTGTAATAATTGACGGTCAATAGACTTTCGTAATTCAGGCCTCTGCGGACACCCGTTCACCGGGCGTTCGCGGGGGCCTGAATCCGTACACCTCGCACATTCACCGATCAGCCGCATTCAAGAACAAACCGGCACTCCCCCTCCCAGAGCAGGTTTCTCCGTGATATCCACCGCTATTCGCGTCGCCCGGGTGGGCAGCGCGGCCGAGCTGGCCGCGGCGGTCCTCATGATGGCGGGCTTCCCCGCCCTCATGCTGGCCGCGCTCGTCCCGAGCGTCCCCGCCTTCGCGGCCGCGGCCGCCGTGACGTACCTGGCGGACCACTATCTGCACCGCAAGGGCAGCTACCTGATCAACCGCCTGAGCAAGGTGCGGGCCGGTCTGTCGATCCGCTTCCTGATCCGGCAGCTGCTGCTGATCCTGCTGCTGGCCCGGCTGTCCCTCGCGGACGACCTGATCTCCTACGGGGCCATCGCCTGCTTCATCGCCTTCTACGGCCTGCAGGCCCCGCACGGCGCGCTGGTCACCCTGATCCGCAACCGCCGCCGGATGCCGGTCGCCACTCGGAACGTGGACCTCAAGTCGCGCATCCGCATCCCGGACGCCCCGCCGCGCCGGCTGCTGCACCGCTCCGCCGAGAAGATGCTGCACCTCGACCTCGCGGCGGTCGTCGGCATCATGGTCTCCGCGGCCACCGAGTCGGCCGTCGCCGGATTCGTCGGCATCGGCGTCACGCTCGTCCTGAGCACCGGCTACGTCCTGGCGCTCCTGCCCTACGTGCGCGGCGGGAAGACCCCGCCGAAGGCCGAGACGGTCCTGGCCGCCGTCGACGACTGGCTGCGCGAGTACCAGCCGGAGACCGTCCTGTACTTCTCCGGCTCCCGGGACTCCGCCTACCAGGTCAACATGTGGCTGGAGACCATGGAGCAGCTGGACTCCAGGCCGCTGATCATCCTGCGCGAGCGCGTCATCCTGAACAACCTGGCGCCCACCACGGTCCCCGTCGTCTGCGTGCCCGGAGGGGTGCACCTGATGAACATGGACCTGTCCACGGTGCGGGTCGCGCTGTACGCGGCGAACGTCGGCAAGAACATCCACCTGCTGCGCGTGCCCACCATGAAGCACGTCTTCATCGGCCACGGCGACAGCGACAAGCTCGCCAGCGTCAACCCGTTCAGCAAGGTGTACGACGAGGTGTGGACCGCCGGCCGCGCGGGCCGCGACCGCTACGCCATCGCCGACGTCGGCGTCCGCGACGACGACATCGTCGAGGTCGGCCGCCCGCAGCTGGCCCCCATCCAGACCTGGCAGGGCGTCCCCGACGGGCGCATCCCCACGGTCCTGTACGCCCCCACCTGGGAGGGCTGGGACGACAACCCGGGCAACACCTCCATCCTGCTGGCCGGCGAGAACATCGTCCGCCGCCTGGTGACGGCCGACCCGCCGGTGCGCGTCCTGTACAAGCCGCACCCGTTCACCGGCACCCGCAGCAAGGACGCCAAGGCCGCCCACCAGCGCATCACCGCCCTGGTCGAGAAGGCCGCCGCCGAGCGCGCCGCCGACCCGCGCTTCACCGCCGACGCCGCCGCCCAGGCGCAGGCCGAGGCCGAGCTGGCGCGCATCGAGGCCCGGATCGCCGAGCTGGCCGGCACCGGCTCCGGCAAGGGCGACGAGGCCGAGGCCACCCGCGACGGCATCGTCGACGTGGCCCGGCACGAGGAGATCGCCCGGCTGCGCGCCGAGTGGAACACCGCCTACTGGCGTTCCTTCCCCACCTGGGAGCACCGCGTCATCACGGGCGCCCAGCCGCGCCTGTACGACTGCTTCAACGTCTCCGACGCGATGGTCTCCGACATCTCCAGCGTGGTCTCCGACTTCATCGCCAGCGGCAAGCCGTACGCGGTCACCGACTCCGCGGAGCTCGGCGTCGAGGAGTTCAAGCGGCAGAACACGGCCGTGCGCGCCGCGGTCATCCTGTCCAACAGCGCGGCCGAGCTGGGCGAGCTGCTCGCCGCGGTCCGCGACCCCGCCTCCGACCCGCTGGCCGGGGACCGCAAGGAGCTCAAGCGGTACCTGCTGGGCCCGGACGAGCCGAAGTCCATCGACCAGTTCAACACCGCGGTCGCGAACCTCGCCCTGAAGGCCGAGACGCGCAACGCCGGCCAGGTCACGCGGATCGTGGCCGGAGGCCCGGACGTCGAACTGGCGGACGCCCTGCCCGGGCAGCGGGCGGCGTCGGCCGGCGACACGGACGGCGTGAACGCGGGCTGACCCCGCCCCGGGTACGCACAGGGCTCGGCCCCCGAGGACAACTCCTCGGGGGCCGGGCCCTTTCGGTGTCCCCGCCCGTGCGCATGGGCGCCCCCGCCGGGGACACCCGCCGTGCGCCCACCTGACACCGTGTGAGATGGATCACGGAAAGGAGGGCTCGGGGCAACCGCTTGCCCGGAGCATCCGTCTAACAGGTAGCGCATAAGGAGATACCGGGGGAAATATCCGTTGACGAGGGGGAAACGTGACGCAGCCTGATGTCAGTGTGATCATCGGGGCGTACGAAGCGATGCCGTATCTGGTCGAGTGCCTGGCGTCCGTCGAGGCACAGACCATCGACCCGGAACGCATCGAGGTCATAGCCGTCGACGACGGGTCGACGGACGGGACAGGGGAGTACCTGGAGGATTTCGCCGAGCGCGCGCCCATGCCGGTGACCGTCGTCCGGCAGGACAACTCGGGCGGCCCCAGCGGCCCGCGCAACGTCGGCCTCGGCAAGGCGGCCGGACGGTACGTGTTCTTCCTCGACGCCGACGACCGGCTGGGCCCCGAGGCCCTGGAGCGGATGGTCGCCATGGCCGACCGTGCCGGCACGGACGTGGTGCTCGGCCGGGTCGAGGGCGTCAACCGCTCGGCGCCCAAGTCGATGTGGGGCCGGACGCTGGAGCGCACGGACGTCTTCTCCTCCAACATCAAGTTCACCCTCAGCGCGCAGAAGCTGTTCCGCCGCGAGCTGCTGACCCGGCACGGCATGCGCTTCGACGAGTCGCTGTTCACCGGCGAGGACGCGCTGTTCACGATGGAGGCGTACCTGCGGGCGGACGGCGTCTCCGTGATCGCCGACTACACCTGCTACTACCTGGTGGGCCGCGACGACGGCAAGCACGTCACCAAGAGCGGCGGTTACACGCTGCGCTTCGACTCCGCGCGCGCCCTGATGAACCTCATCGCCGAGCACGTCCCCGCCGGCCCCCGGCGCGACCAGCTCATGGTGCGCCCCTTCCTCATCACGCTGCTCCCGCAGTTCGGGCCCACGTACCTCAAGGACGGCGAGGAGACGCGGCGTCACAAGTTCGAGCTGGCCAAGCCGCTGATGGACGCCTACTGGACCGAGGGCGTCGCCCGCCACCTCAAGGTCGAGGAGCGCCTGCGCCTGCACCTGGTCGCCGCACAGCGCCCCGACCTCCTCCTGGACGTCGTGAAGTTCGTCAAGGCCAAGAAGCAGGCACCGGCCCTGCTGGAGAAGCGGGGCCGTCGCCTCTACCTGGTCTACCCGCACTTCCGCGACCGCGCGGCGGGCATCCCCGACTCCGTCTACCTCGCCGAGCCCCGCGAGGCCCGCGTCTTCCCCGGCTACCGCGAGGGCGGCGCCGACTTCTTCCTGCGCCGCGCGGCCCGCAGGGCCCGCCGCGTCCTGGACTCCCTGAAGCGGCCGACCCCGGGCGGCACGGCCACGACGGCCTGACGGGCCCGCCCGGCGCTCCGTGGCCCGCTGGCGGCCGGTGCCGCGCGGTCCGCCGGGCGGCCGGTGCCGCGGCCCGGCGGACCACGGGGCGCCTGCGGGGCGGTCCGCTGGCCCCGGAGCACGGGACCACCGGACCGCCACCCGGGGTGGGGGCTACGGGGCGGTCCCGGGCTTTTGCGCGGGCACGCGGTCCCGGCCGGTGGCCCGCCGCTGGGCCGGGAGCTCCGCCGCCAGCCGTTCCGCCACGCGCGCCCGGTGCTCACGGGCCGCCGCGCGCAGGGCCTGTACGGCCGCGTCGAACCGGTCCTGGGACGGCGGATCGGCCGGGCCCAGCAGCCGCAGCTTCAACTCGGCCCGTGCCCCGGCCAGTTCGTCCCGCTCCGGGTGCCGGACCGTCTCCAGCAGGCGCGGCACCCCGGCCGCGTCCGGCGTCAGCACGGTCGCCGCCGCCACCGTCGGGAAGGCCCTGCGGAACGCGTCCTCCGGCAAGCCGCTGGTGTTCGCCACCGCGTACGGCTTCCCGCTCGCCAGGAAGTCGCTGATCACGCTCGACACGTCGCTGACCAGCAGGTCGGCCTGGTCGAAGCAGGAGAACAGCGAGGGCCGGACGTCCGTGACGACCTGGTGCTCCCCCTCCGGCAGGGAGGCCCAGTACGCCTCCTCCCAGGCGGCCGTGGCCCGCGCCACCGCCTCGGCCCGCCCCGGCTCCGGCGCCGACTGCACCAGCATCCGCTCGACCTGGTCGGCGCCGGGCCGGAAGACCGCGGTGGTCAGCCGGTCCAGCTCCGCCGTGAGGCGTGCCAGTCCGGCGCCGGCGGCGGGCCGGGACCCCGGCCGCCGCCGGTTCGCCGCCCGGATCAGCTCCCGGATGCGCCGGTCGGCCGCGCCCGCCCGCGGATCCACCGACCCCGTCAGCGGGTGCGGCTTGTACAGCAGCCGCACGCCCGGGTCCGCGAGCAGCGCGCGGACGAGGTTCTCCCCGGCCTCGATCACCGAGGTGTTGCCGGGATTGCCGTCCCAGCCCTCCCAGGTCGGCGCGTACAGGACCGTCGTGTACGGCCCGGTGGGCGGCCCCGCGTACGGGACCACGGCGTCCAGTTGCGGGCGGCCGATCTCCACCACGTCCTTGTCCTCGACGCCCACGTCGGCCAGCGCGTAGCGTTCGCGCGCCGCCGGGCCGGCCACCCACACCTCGTCGTACGCCTTCGCGTACGGGTTGCACGAGGACAGCTTGTCGCTCTCCCCGTGGTTGACGAAGGCGTGCTTGATCGTGGGGATGCGCAGCACCTGCGAGGTCTTGCCGGAGTTCGACGGGTGGATGAGGACCTGGAGCGTGGAGTGCTCCAGCCGCATCAGCGTGGACACCTTCGGCAGGCAGACGATCGGGATGTCGGTCGCGGCGATCCTCTGCACCATGAAGCGCTCCCGCAGCACGATCACCGGCCGGGCGTCGAGCTTCGCGAGCGGCTCCAGCCACATGTTCGCCTGGTACGCGGAGGACGCGCCCCCGGAGAAGTACAGGCCGACGGTCGGCCGGTACGCGGCCAGCCACGCGTCGAACCACTCCAGCACCTCCTGCTCGCCGGCCGGACGGCGGCCCGGCAGCAGCCGGAGCAGCAGCACGCCCAGGCCGGTCAGCGCCAGGAGGAGGGAGACGGCCAGGCCCGCGGCGCCGTACAGCGGAGCGTCACCCGCCGCCGTGACCAGCAGCCCGGCCGTCGCCGGCAGGCCGAACAGCAGCAGCCGGTGGCCGGGGCGGCGCAGCGGACCCGGCGGGGCGGTGGACAGCCGCAGCGCCGAGGCGTCGACGTTCCGGGTCACCACCGGCAGCGTCCGGGTGCGCCGCACCAGCACCGACACCGCCTGGATCGCGCAGTGCAGCCCGTAGAAGGCCAGCAGACCGGCGACCAGCGGGGCGTACACCGGCTCCCGGTGCTGCTCGCCGAGCCGCAGCAGGCCCACGACCAGCAGCAGGTCCCGCAGGACGTGCCGCACGGTCAGGTCCGCGTGCGACTTGGCGAACAGCGCCAGCATCCCGCGCTGCCAGCGGTACAGGGCGCCCTCGGCGGCCAGGGAGGCGGCGGTCGCGGCCAGCAGCAGCGGCACGTGGGGCAGCAGCGCCGCCACGGCCTGCGCGCCGAAGGCGGCGGCCGTGGCGGCCGCCAGGAGCGCCTTGGCGGCGGTGGGACGCCGGGGCAGGCGCACGGTCCGGCGGAGCCGGCCGGACGTGCGCCGCGGCCGGCCGGGGTCCGGGCGGCCTGCCGGCGGCTGCCGGCGGCGGGGCGGGGGCAGGGGCACTGCGGTCACTCCAGTTCCGTCGCGGGAGGGGCGTCCGGGTTAACGCCCGGCGGCCTCCGGACGACACGCGCGTGTCCCTGGAGGCCCGGACGGCCGCGGGGTGCTATGGGCCCGACCGCGGGGTGCCATGGGCTCTTTGCGCCGCCGCCCGCCCGCCGGACCCGGCGGGGTCCGCCTCGCACGGGGACGCCGCCGCCCGCAAGCCCGGGCCGCCGGCCGGCCGGGGCTGCTCCGTGCGCGTCCGCGCTGTCCGCAGCCTGGACCGGTGGCACGCCCCGCACTCCGTCTGGCGTAGATTGCCCGGTGGGCGACCGAATCGACGCGAGGGGACGGACGGCAAGGTGGCAGGGGCAAGGCGGGCCGTGAGCGAAGCGCGCAGGATCGTCGTCAAAGTGGGCTCCTCGTCGCTGACCACCGCCTCGGGCGGCCTGGACGCCGACCGGGTCGACGCGCTCGTCGACGTCCTCGCCAAGGCGCGGGGGACGGGGGCGGCCGAGGGCGCGGGGGAGAAGGAGATCGTCCTGGTCTCCTCCGGTGCCATCGCCGCCGGTCTCGCCCCGCTCGGTCTGCGCCGCCGTCCCAAGGACCTCGCCCGCCAGCAGGCCGCCGCCAGCGTCGGCCAGGGCCTGCTCGTCGCCCGCTACACCGCCTCCTTCGCCCGTTACGGCGTCCGCGTCGGCCAGGTGCTGCTCACGTCCGACGACATGAGCCGCCGCTCCCACCACCGCAACGCCTCCCGCACCCTGGACAAGCTGCTCGCGATGGGCGCGTTCCCGGTCGTCAACGAGAACGACACCGTCGCCACCGACGAGATCCGCTTCGGCGACAACGACCGCCTCGCCGCGCTCGTCGCCCACCTGGTGCGCGCCGACCTGCTGGTGCTGCTGTCCGACGTGGACGGCGTGTACGACGGCGACCCCGGCAGGCCGGGCACCTCGCGGATCGCCGAGGTGCGGCGGCCGGAGGATCTCGCGCACGTCGAGATCGGCAGCGCCGGCAAGGCCGGCGTCGGCACCGGCGGCATGGTCACCAAGGTGGAGGCCGCCCGGATCGCGGCCGCCGCCGGCATCCCCGTGGTGCTGACCAGCGCGGTCCACGCCGCCGACGCGCTGGCCGGCCAGGACACCGGCACCTACTTCCACCCCACCGGCAAGCGGTCCGCCGACCGGCTGCTGTGGCTCCAGCACGCCTCCACCCCGCAGGGCGCGCTCACGCTGGACGACGGCGCCGTACGGGCGGTCGTGGAGCACCGCAAGTCGCTGCTGCCGGCCGGCATCTGCGCCGTCGAGGGCGAGTTCGGCGCCGGCGACCCGGTGGAGCTGCGGGACGGGGAGGGGCGCGCGGTGGCCCGCGGACTCGTCAACTTCGACGCCAAGGAGATCCCCCGGCTCATCGGCCGTTCGACCCACGACCTCGCCCGCGAGCTCGGGCCGGCCTACGAGCGCGAGGTCGTGCACCGGGACGACCTGGTGGTCCTGCACCCGTGAGCGGACCGGCGCGGGGCGCCCGCGGGCACCCGTGAAGGACCCGCGCGGGCATCCGCAATGAGTTGAAACGTCCGCCCTCGGCGGTGGACGTTCCGCAAAACCGCCCCCGCGATCTCCCCCGGCCTGCTCAACTTTGTCCCAGGGACACGAACCGCACGAGCACCGCTGTGTGAAGGAGGCCGTCGTGAGACGAGTGCGCCCAGGGACGGCGGCGTCCCTCGGTGGTGCCGGCTCCCGGGCGGCCGGCGAGCAGCGCCCCCTGACGAGCGTGGCCGCCGGGGCCCGGTTCCGGGGCGATGAGCCGCAGGACACCCCGCGCCTGTGGCACGTCACCCTCAGCGTCTCCGGGCGGGAGGCCCCGCTGACCGAGGTCCGCCGGGCCCTGGAGCAGCTCGCCCACGACCATCCCTTCCTCCTGACCAGCAGGTACGCGGGCGACCACGCGGAGATCCGCTACTGGGAGGAGGCCCGCGACCTGCACGACGCGGCCGCCGTCGCGCTGCGCCTGTGGGGCGAGCACCGGCAGACCGCCGGGCTGCCGCCCTGGGAGATCGTCGGCCTGGAGGTCATCGACCGCGCCACCTACCACCAGCGCGTCGCCGAGGGCTACGGGCCGGCCCCGGCGTCCCCGGTCGGAGTCCACCCCTTCTGATCCCACCCTCGATCCGTCCCGGGAACGTCCCGGGAACGTCTCGGAGGACGTCTCGGGGTGTGGAACGAGCGGTGAACGGGCCCCCGCGGCGCACTACCCTTCCCTCATGACCACGCTCTCGCCGTACGACTCGATGTCCCCGGTCACCCAGGCCGCCTACCGCGCCAAGGCCGCCGCGGCGACCCTCGCCCCGCTGCCGCGGGCCGAGAAGGACGACGCGCTGCTCGCCGTCGCGGACGCGCTGGAGGTCCGCACGAGCGAGATCGTGGAGGCCAACGCCCAGGACGTCGCCAAGGCCCGCGAGAACGGCATGAGCGAGGGCATGGTCGACCGGCTCACGCTCACCCCGGAGCGGGTGCGCGCCATCGCCTCCGACGTGCGGGACGTGGTCGCCCTGCCCGACCCGGTGGGCGAGGTCGTACGCGGCTCCACGCTGCCCAACGGCATCGACCTGCGCCAGGTCCGCGTGCCGCTCGGCGTCGTCGGGATCATCTACGAGGGCCGGCCGAACGTCACGGTCGACGCCGCCGCCCTGTGCCTGAAGTCCGGCAACGCGGTCCTGCTGCGCGGCTCCTCCTCGGCGTACCGGTCGAACACCGCGCTCGTGCGCGTGCTGCGGGACGCCGTGGGCGGGGCGGGCCTGCCCGCCGACGCGGTCCAGCTCGTGCCCGGCGAGAGCCGCGACAGCGTGCGCGAGCTGATGCGCGCCCGCGGCCTGGTCGACGTCCTCATCCCGCGCGGCGGCGCGTCCCTGATCAACACCGTCGTGCAGGAGTCCGTCGTGCCCGTCATCGAGACCGGCACCGGCAACTGCCACGTCTACGTCGACGCCCGGGCCGACCTCGACACGGCCGTGGAGATCCTGATCAACTCCAAGGCCCAGCGGGTCGGCGTCTGCAACGCCGCCGAGACCCTCCTGGTCCACCAGGACATCGCCCCCGAGTTCCTGCCGCGCGCCCTGGACGCCCTCGCGGACGCGGGCGTCACCGTGCACGCCGATGAGCGCGTGATGGCGTACGCCAAGAACTCCCGCGCGACGGTCGTGGAGGCGACCGCCGAGGACTGGGAGACCGAGTACCTCTCGTACGACATCGCCGCCGCCGTCGTCGACTCCCTCGACAAGGCCGTCGAGCACATCCGCCTGTGGACCTCCGGCCACACCGAGGCCATCGTCACGACCTCCCAGCAGGCGGCCCGCCGCTTCACCCAGCTGGTCGACTCCACCACGGTCGCGGTGAACGCCTCCACCCGCTTCACCGACGGCGGCCAGTTCGGCTTCGGCGCGGAGATCGGCATCTCCACGCAGAAGCTGCACGCCCGGGGGCCGATGGGGCTGCCGGAGCTGACCAGCACGAAGTACATCGTGACCGGGGACGGGCACGTACGGCGCTGAGGTGTGCGGCGGGGCGCGCCTGCGCGGGCCGGGGGCGCCGCGGCCGGGTGCCTGCCGCGCGCGGCCGGCCGGGAGCCGTCTCGGCAGGTGGATGAATTTCCATACCGTCTGCCCAAAATGACCCCCCAGGTCTACTCTGGATCCGTGCCGGAGGACATGGGGGGCACGCCGTTCCCTGACGGCTGGAAGCCCGACGACGACCACGACCGCGGGGTGTCGGACGAAGAGTTCGCCTCCGTGGTCTTCGACGAGGCCTTCGTACGCGCGGCCGTGGTGCACGAGCCGACCGCCGTCGAACGCCTCCTGGCCGCCGCCCAGGCGAGAGCCGAGGCCGAGGCCCGCCGGGCCCGCCCCGGAGGCGAGCGGTACGACGACGGGTACGGCGGCGACGGGCGCCGCGGTTTCGGCCACGACGCCGCCCTCGACGACCCGGACGATCCCGACGTCCTGGAGGACCGCTACGGGGGCGCCCCGGGACCGTACGGCAAGCAGGTCCGCTGGCACCGCCCCGTCGCATGGATCCTCGCCCTGGTGATGGGCGTCGGCATGGTCGCCCTGGCCTTCGCGGCCGTCTACCGGGGCGCCTCCTCCCACCGCCAGGACCAGGTTCCGCCGCCCGCCTCGACCGGTCCGGAGCAGGGCGGCGCGGCGGCCCCCTCCGCCTCCGCCGACTCCTCCCGGCCGGCCGTCTCGGTGATCCCGCGCAGCCCCTGAGCCGGCCTGCCGGCACACCGGCGATCCCCGGTGAGAACCTGTCAGAACTTGGCGTTCGGCAGGGCGTTTACCTGGGCTCCCGGCGACCTACCCTGAAGATATGGGAGGGCCTGGAGATCCACCGGAGGGGACACCCGAGGGCGCCCCAGGAGGTGGAGAGGACGAGTACCGGTCCGTCGTCTTCGACGAATCGTTCGTCCGCGCTGCCCGGCTCCAGGAGTACTCCGCCCAGGAGCGCATCTCCGACCACGCCCCCGCCGTACGCCGTCGCCCGCCCCTGCGCCGCGGCCTGCCCCGGCAGGCGCTCGTGCTGGTCCTGCTGATCGCCCTGGCCTTCGGCACCGCGATCTACATGGGCGTACGCCACCCCTACCAGACCCCCGTCGCCCAGAAGCCCGCCGAGCCGCTGCGGATGACCGTCGTCCCGCTCGCCCCGCAGGGCGAGGTCCCCGGCACCGCCGACGTGGAGCGGCTGTACGCGAGCAGCCCCGCCGCGCAGTTCCGGACCGGCGCGGAGGGCATCCCGCTGCCCGCCTCCCGGCGCACCGCGCACTTCTCCGACAGCCAGGTCGTCGCCGCCCTGACCACCGCCAAGGACTACATCGTCCGGTCCGCGCTCGACCCGGCCGTGCTCACCGGCGGGCAGATCCGCCCGGTGCGCGCGCTGCTCCACCCCGACCAGCTCGACCAGTTCGGCCGGAGCTTCACGCATCCGGCCGCCGACGGCCGGCACGCGCCGACGGGGTGGCTCGTCCGCTTCGACTCCTCCCGCGCCGAGCTGGCCGACCTGAAGATCCGCGTCCAGGGCACCCTGCGGGCCACCGAGGCCGACCCGGCCACCCTCGAGGTCACCGCGGACCACACCTTCGTCTACGCGCTGCGCCCGGCCGGCGCCGGCGACGGCGCCGAGGCGTCGCTGTTCACCGTCCGCCGCGAGCTGCAGTTCCGCTTCGACCGCGAGGACCTGCGCCTGCACCAGGCCCGGCTCGTCGTCTCCTACGTCCGGGCCGGCCCGCTGGCCTGCGCCGAGGACTCCGCCAACCGCCTGCGCCCCCTCCTCGCCGGCCAGACGGCCGAGGCGGGCGCCCCGGCCGGCACGGACCCGTACGCCACGGACGGCGCGACGGCCCTGTGCGGCTCACTGGCGACGAGCGCGCAGCCGAAGGTGTAGACGCGGGTCCCTCCGGCACCGGACCCGGGGCCGGGAGGCCGGCCGGCGACGGGGCCGGCCCGGTCGTCCTCGCGGACCCGTCACACGTCCCCGCGCGGCGGCCGGTCCCCCGGCGCGTCCGACGTGCCCGGCGCCCCCGGCGTCTCCGGGCCCCCCGGCGGCTTCGGCGCGGAGCCGGTGAAGCCGCCGAAGCCGCGCCGCATCCGGTCGCCCAGGTCGCCCGCGCCGCCGGTGAGATCGCTGACCAGCTTCATCAGCGGGTCCTTGGAGCTCTTCACCTGGCTGGCGTAGGCCGACGCCGACTCCCGGAACGAGTCCCGTACCGAGGTGTCCTTGTCCTCGTCCCGCCGCGGGTAGTGGCCGTCCATGAGCCGCTGGTAGTCGCGGGACCCGGCCCACTCCTTCAGCTCGGCCGCCCGCACGGTGGTGAAGGGGTGGGAGCGCGGCAGCACGTTGAGGATCTTCAGCACGGAGTCCCGCAGGTCCCCCCCGGACTCGTACTCCTCGGCCTGCTCCAGGAACGCGTCGACGTTCATCTCGTGCAGGTGGTTGCCGCCCGCGATCTTCATCAGGCCCCGCATGGAGGCCTGCAGGTCCTGGCCGACGAGGAGGCCGGCGCGGTCCGCCGACAGCTCCGACTTGCGGAACCACTCCCGCAGCGCGGTCACGATCGCCATGATCGCGAAGTTGCCCAGCGGGATCCAGGCCACCCGGACGGCGAGGCTGGTCAGGAACAGCAGGATCGTGCGGTACACCGCGTGCCCGGACAGCGCGTGCCCGACCTCGTGGCCGACGACCGCCCGCATCTCCTCCTCGTCGAGCAGCTCGACGAGCCCGGTGGTGACGACGATGATCGGCTCGTCCAGGCCGATGCACATCGCGTTCGGCCGCGGGTCCTGCGTGACGTACATCGGCGGGACCTTCTCCAGGTCCAGGATGTAGCAGGCGTCCCGCAGCATGTCGTTCAGGTGGGCGAACTGCCGGTCCGAGACGCGCACCGAGTCGGACAGGAACAGCAGCCGCAGACTGCGCTCGGGCAGCAGCCCGCTGAGGGCCTTGAAGACCGTGTCGAAACCGCTCAGCTTGCGCAGGGCCACCAGGGCCGAGCGGTCGGCGGGATGTTCGTACGCACGCGAGGAGATCCCGGGGAAGCGCCTGCGCTGTCTGCTCGGCACCTGCTCGGGTCCGTCGTGCTCTCGGCCGTCGGCCATGTCTTCCCCCATGTGCGTATGGATGGACCTTTGCGGCCCCTTGTACGGGCCTTCGCGTCCCGAGGCGGAGTCCAGCCTAGGCGGAGACACCGTGGACGGGCAGTACGGCGAAGGAGCGCGTGCGATGGAGCACCGCCCCCGGCCGCCCGGCTCGTCCGGGCCGCGAGCGCCGCCGGGCGGCAGGGGCGGGGAACCTGCTCCGGGGCGTTCCGGTCGTTCCGGTCGTTCCGGCTCGTGGTGGTCGTGGGCTGTGTGCTGACCGCGTGGTTCCTGTTGCGGGCCTACGGACGGAAGGACGACCGAGCCGGCGGGAAGGTTCCCCGCCGGGCCCGCGCGCCGCGGACCCGGCGCGATCCGGTGTGCCGCAAGGGCGGAGTCGGCGTGATCGCGCCCGGGCGGCCCGCTTACGATGAGCCGACGTCTTTGTCCCGCCGACACGCGATAGGTCCTGCCGAAGATGAGCTTCCACAGCACCGCTGCCCAGCTGGCCACCACCCTCGCCGCCGAGGGCGGGGAGCACGGCGGCAACCACGCGAGCCTCAGCCCCTACCTGACCGGCGGCGGCGCGCTGTTCGTCCTGCTGCTCCTGCTGTGGGTCACCACCCGCTTCAACCGCGACCGCTGAGCCCGCACGGCCCCCCTTCCGCGGGAGCGCCCGTGGAAGCACGGGGCGCCTCCCGCCGGACGGAGCGCAGGACGCGGGGGAGGACGGAGCCCTCGGACCGGGCCGGTAGGGTCTGCACGCATGGGAGAGCAGGACATGCCTACCGGTCCGGCGGACGACACGGCACGGGACCAGGTGCCCGGCGCCGGACGCCGCCCGGCGCCCCGTCGTGCCGACGCCCCGGGAAACGGCCCCGCGAAGGGCCCGTCGCACCAGGGCAGGCGCCGTCTCGGCGTCATGGGCGGCACCTTCGACCCGATCCACCACGGCCACCTCGTGGCGGCCAGCGAGGTCGCCGCGCAGTTCCGCCTCGACGAGGTGGTGTTCGTGCCCACCGGCCAGCCGTGGCAGAAGAGCCACCGCAAGGTCTCCCCGGCCGAGGACCGCTACCTGATGACGGTCATCGCGACCGCCGAGAACCCGCAGTTCTCGGTGAGCCGCATCGACATCGACCGCGGCGGCCCCACCTACACCGTGGACACCCTGCGCGACCTGCGCGCGCTCAACCGGGACACCGACCTGTTCTTCATCACCGGAGCCGACGCCCTCGCCCAGATCCTCACCTGGCGGGACAGCGCGGAACTGTTCTCCCTCGCGCACTTCGTCGGGGTCACCCGCCCGGGCCACCACCTCGACGATCCCGGCCTCCCCGAGGGCGGCGTCTCGTTCGTCGAGGTCCCGGCCCTCGCCATCTCCTCCACGGACTGCCGTGCGAGAGTCGCCGGGGGCGACCCCATCTGGTACCTGGTGCCGGACGGAGTCGTGCGCTACATCGACAAGCGCCAGCTGTACCGCGGCGAGTGAGCCGAGAGGGGCACCGGTGAACGACCGATACGACGCGGGCCACGAGGGCGACCAGTACGAGCTCGTCGGCTACGACGAGTACGGCCGGCCTGTCTACCGCCAGATCCCGGCCCAGCCGCAGACCCACGACCCGTACACGCAGGACGGGCAGTACACGCAGGACGGGCAGCACGGACAGTACGGGCAGCAGGGCTACGCCTACGACCCGTACACCACGGGACAGCAGCAGCCCGCGCACCCGTACACCCCCCACGACACCGGCCTGCAGGCTCCCGCCCCCTCGTACGACGGCTACGACCCGTACGACCCGTACGGCACCGGGGGCCACCCGGGCGCCGGGGCCGCCACGCCGTACGACCCCTACGGGCAGCAGGCCGCGGGCGGCGGCGCGCAGCCCCGTACCGCCGAACAGACCGCCCACATCCCGCAGCAGGCCGGCCCGCCCGAGGAGCCCCAGGCCCCGGAGCCGGCGGAGCGGGCCGAGGACGGCCGGGAGTACCGCACCGAGCAGTTCGCCTTCGTCGAGGAGCCCGACGACGACTCCGAGGACGTCATCGACTGGCTCAAGTTCACCGAGAACCGCACCGAGCGCCGCGAGGAGGCCCGGCGCCGCGCCCGCGCGCGCGTGCTCGCCCTGGCCGTCGTCCTGGCCCTGGCCGCGGCCGGCGGCGTCGGCTACCTCTGGTACGCCGGGAAGCTGCCGGGCCTGTCCTCGTCCGGCTCCGGGACCGGCACCACCACCTCCGCGGGCGCCCAGAAGCGCGACGTGATCGTCGTCCACCTGCACGACACCAAGAAGGGCGGCACCTCGACGGCGCTGCTCGTCGACAACACCACCACCAAGCAGGGCACCACCGTCCTGCTGCCCAACTCCCTCGCGCTGACCGGCGACGACGGCTCCACGACCACGCTCGCCCAGTCGGTCGAGGACGACGGCTCCGAAGGCACCCGCCAGGCACTGGACACGGTCCTCGGCACCGACATCGAGGGCACCTGGCGACTGGACACCCCCTACCTGCAGAACCTCGTCGACCTCGTCGGCACCATCGACATCGACACGAACACCGACGTTCCCGACCCGGCGGCCGAGAAGAAGGGCGAGGCCCCCCTGGTCAACCGGGGCGAGAGCCAGACCCTCAGCGGCAAGATGGCCGTCGCCTACGCCACCTACCGCGCCCCCGGCGAGGCCCAGAACGCGCAGCTGGAGCGGTTCGGGCAGGTCATGCAGGGCGTCCTGCGCAAGATGACCTCCGACCCGGACGCCGCCACGACCACCATCCAGACGCTGGGCCAGATCATCGAGCCGCCCCTGACGGACAAGGAGCTCGCGGGCTTCCTCGCCCGGCTCGCCGACCTCGCCAAGGGCGGCGACCACACGACCGCCCTGCTGCCGGTCCAGGCCGACGGCACGCTCAGCGCCCAGGCGAGCGACAGCGTGGTCAAGGACGTCCTCGGCGGCACCGCCAAGAGCCCCGACAAGGGCGCCGCCGTCAGCGTCTCCGTCCGCAACGCCACCGGTGTGGGGGACACCACGGAGAAGGCCCGCGTGGTGCTCCTCAACGGCGGCTTCACCTTCCTGGAGGGCGGCACGGCCGCCGCGCAGGCGACGTCCCGGGTCACCTACGCCGACGCCGCCGACAAGGAGAACGCCACCGAGGTCGCCAAGACCCTCGGCCTGCCCGCCGGCTCCGTCACGAAGGGCGAGGCGACCGCGAACGCGGACGTCTCGGTGGTCCTCGGCCAGGACTACGAGCCGTCGTCGTGACCGGCCGCCGGACGGCACGGCACGGCGGACCGCCGGGAATCACCCGGGATGCTCCCGGCGGTCCGTGAGACCCTTGATGGCAAGTGACCTCCGACCGAAAGCCGTGTAGTGACCGCGACCGACCGCTCTCTCGAACTCATCAACACCGCCGCCCAGGCGGCCGCCGACAAGCTGGCGCACGACATCGTCGCCTACGACGTCAGCGACGTGCTGTCCATCACGGACGCGTTCCTGCTGGCCTCCGCGCCCAACGACCGCCAGGTCAAGTCGATCGTCGACGAGATCGAGGAACGACTCCTGAAGGAGCTCGGCACCAAGCCGGTACGCCGTGAGGGCGACCGCGAGGCCCGCTGGGTCCTGCTCGACTACGTCGACATCGTCGTCCACGTGCAGCACAGCGAGGAACGCGTCTTCTACGCCCTGGAGCGGCTGTGGAAGGACTGCCCCGAGCTTGAGCTCCCCGAGGACGCCCGGGCCACCCGCGGCAAGGCCGAGGAGCACGCCAGGCTGCAGGCCGCGGAGGAGGCGGCGGACCTGGGCGGTGAGTGGCGGTGAGCGCCGCCGGTGAGGCGGGTGCCGGCGGGCCGCGCCGGGGCCGCCGCATCATCCTGTGGCGCCACGGCCAGACCTCGTGGAACGTGGAGCGCCGCTTCCAGGGCACCACGGACGTTCCGCTCACCGAGACCGGCGTCGCCCAGGCCCGCCGCGCCGCCCGGCTGCTCGCCTCCCTCAAGCCGGACGCGATCGTCGCCTCCGACCTCCAGCGGGCCGCCGGCACGGCCGCCGAGCTCGCCGCGCTCACCGGTCTGGACGTGACCCTCGACGAGGGCCTGCGCGAGACCTACGCGGGCGTCTGGCAGGGCCTGACGCACGAGGAGATCCTCGCCCGCCACGGCGAGGAGTACGCCGCCTGGAAGCGCGGCGAGCCGGTGCGTCGCGGCGGCGGCGAGCTGGAGACCGAGGTCGCCGACCGCGCCGCCCCCGTGGTACTCCGGCACGCCGAGAAGCTCGCCGAGGACGGCACGCTCGTCGTGGTCAGCCACGGCGGCACCATCCGCACCACCATCGGCCGCCTGCTGGGCCTGGAGCCCCGCAACTGGGAGAGCCTCGGCGGGCTCTCCAACTGCTGCTGGTCCGTCCTCGGCGAGGGCGCCCGCGGCTGGCGCCTGCTGGAGCACAACGCCGGCACCCTGCCCGAACCGGTGCTCGGCGACGACGACTGAGCCGGTGCCGGGGGCCCTGGGACCCGGATTTCACTTTCCGGCAGGTCACAGGCTAAAGTTCTTCTTGTTCGCCCCGCCGAGCGGGAAGAACACCAGGGGCTATAGCTCAGTTGGTAGAGCGCCTGCATGGCATGCAGGAGGTCAGGAGTTCAATTCTCCTTAGCTCCACGGTCGAATCCCGTCCCCCTCCCAGGGGGGCGGGATTTTTCGTTGCGCGCGCTTGAGCGGGTGGGCCCCGGCAGGCGTATACCTCGGTGGAGGCGTCGTCGGCGTGCGGAGACGCGCCGGCCGGGAGGGCCGCGGCGTGCGCCGTGTCCGGACCGGCACCACGGCGTCGCTGACCGTATCGGCCCGGCCGTGGCAGAATCAGACGGCCGGAAGGGGGCGCGGCCCGACGGGAGGGAGTTGCGATGCCTGCGAGCATCCTCGAGGAGGTCGACCGCCTTCTCGGAGCAGCGTTGACACGGGGGAAGCGGACCCGCCTCAGCTGCCCCTCCTGCGGCTCCGCGCACGTCGCCCAGGTCCTCGGCGACAACGGCGGGATCTCCTACGTGTGCACGGCCTGCGGCCACAGCTGGAGCTGACCGATGGGTGCACACAGGCGGAAGTGCGACTGGTGCGGCAGCGGGACCCCGATCGTCCGCGACATGGAGCCGATCAATCCCGACTACCAGTACTGGTGCGAGGAGTGCGCGCGGGCGCTGATCATAAAAGGCGACCCGATCGAGACGTACCGCGAGCTGGAGGGCGAGCCGATCTACGGCCGGCTCCTGGAGGAGCACTGCACCCTCAAGCGCTTCTACTCGTTCGTCACGGCCTGACCGGCGAGATCCGACATCGGTGCCGCATCCGGACAGAACGGAAACGATTTGGTGTTGGACCCGGTGGACCGTGTAATGTTGGCGTCGCCGCCGGGGAAACCGGGCGGCGAGGTCGAATACGCGGCTCCGCCGCGTGACCGCCAGGGGCTATAGCTCAGTTGGTAGAGCGCCTGCATGGCATGCAGGAGGTCAGGAGTTCAATTCTCCTTAGCTCCACAAGAGTCGAAAGAGGGCCATCCGATCGGATGGCCTTCTTTCGTTGCGTGGAGGGCGAGGCGTGCCGGCGGGACGGCGGGCCGCCCCGCTCGGGGCGTGCCGCCGTCCCGCGTGCTCAGCGGCCCAGGGCGCGGCGGCCGCGGCCCTGGGACAGGACCGGGAGGTTCCGGGAAGGCGCCTGGCCACGCGTGTCCTCCTCGATGCGCAGGGCCAGCGCCGGGCAGCGGCGCACCGCGCGCAGCGCCTTGGCCTCGGCGTAGCGCGGCACCGAGGCCTGCGCCACGGTCGGGAAGCCGTCGGCGCCGAGCTGGAAGACCTCCGGGAGGATGTCGGCGCACAGGCCGTGGCCCCGGCACAGCGTCCAGTCGACGTAGATCTTCTGGCGGCTGGGGCCGGTCTCCTCGGCCGCTCCGCCGCCCGGGACGCCCGTCGGGGCCCTGCCCCCCTCGAAGAGCGGCAGAACGCCCTCCACGGGCCGTCCGCAGCCGTTTCCGAGGACGTGGGCGGCCAGGTCGTCGGTGAACGCCTTGATGGTCGACTCCAGGAACATCGCCGAGCCGTCCGGGTGCGAGCACGCGCCGCGCCGCTTCACGTTCTTGGCGACCTGCTTGAGCGCCTCCAGCGCGGCCGGCCCGCCGCCGTTGAGGATGTCCTCCAAGCCGCGTGCGGCGGCCGGCAGGCCCAGGTAGCAGGGGCCGCACTGGCCCGCGCTCTCCTCGGCCAGCCACTGGGCCACCCGCAGCGACTCGCCCAGCGGGCAGGTCTCCTGACTGATCGGCAGGATCGCGCCGGCGCCGAGCGAACCGCCCACCGCGTCCAGGGAGTTGCGCGAGACGATCGCCTCGTTGACGGTCGCCGCGTCGATCCACTTGCCGTGGTAGCCGCCCGTCAGCACGCCCTGCGGCACCGGCGGGGCGCCGGCCAGCTGCAGGACGTAGCGCAGCGGCACACCCGTCGGGACCTCGATCACCATGGGGCGGGCGACCGCGCCGGAGACCGTGAGCATGACGGTGCCCGGCTCGTCGTACAGGCCGGTGTTGCCGTAGCGCTCCGGGCCGATGCGGGCGGCGATCGCCAGCTGGGCGAAGGTCTCCGCGTTGGACAGCAGGGTCGGCGCGCCGCCGACGCCGCTCTTGGAGGCGCTGATCTTGCGGCCCGGCGGGACGGCCGGGCCGCCGTCGATGGAGCGGATCAGGGAGGCGGCCGCCCCGGTGACCATGCGGACCGGATTGCGCTGCACCCGTGCGCGCAGCGCCGACCGGCGCCCGTTGCTCAGGCCGCGCTCGGCGAGCGCGGCCTCCATGGAGCGCTGGGTGGACTCGCGGGTGACCCCCACGACGAGCGTGCGGGCCCCCAGCGCCTCGGCGCACAGCAGCGCGCCGTCCAGGATGAGGTGCGGGGCACGGTTGATCAGCACCGTGTCCTTGCGGCAGGCCGGTTCGTCCTCGCTGCCGTTGACGACGACGACCGGCCGGACGCCGCGCTTGATCGCCGATTCGGCGACCGAGCGCAGCTTCTTGTGGAAGGGGAAGCCCGCGCCGCCGCGGCCCCTGAGGTTGATGCGTTCGGCGAGCTGCGCGAGCTGCTCGCCGCCCATCGGTTCGAGCGGCCCGTGCACCTTCAGGTGCATGGGCAGGTCAAGTCGTTCGACAAGGTCGAAGCCCGACGTGAGCTGGGGAAGACCGACCACGCGGACTTCGGGTACGTCGGGCAGGGCCTCGTTCACTTAAAGCCTCCGGAAGGCGTGTTCCAAGGTTCGCCCGAACCCGGTGCGCCGAAGTCGTAGGAGGCACCGGGCAGTGTTTCAGTGGCGGGACCGCTGTTGTTGTACGTGTCGCTCGGGTTGTACGTGCCGAAGGCGGCGTTCGTCTCAGCGGTGTCGTACACATCACTCGAGCCGTACCCGGAGGCGGCCGAATTGTCATAGACCGGGATGGTGTATCCGGTGTCGTTGAGCGGGTCGTAGGCGGACGGCGGGGCCTCGCCGACGGGCGGCGGGGACGGGATCGGCCAGTTGCCCGAGGTGCTGCCCGGGCCGTCGACGCGCGGGACGGCCTGCGTGGGCTGCATGTCCAGCGGCAGGTCCATGCGCGCCGTCTGGCCGGCGGCGAAGGGCTGCTGCGGGCGGGCGGGCGTCGAGACGGCCCGGTAGGCGGCCGCGAAGCCGTTCACGGCCTCCTGGGCGGCGACGGCGCGCTCGGCCGTCTCGTACAGCGGGCCGGAGGCCTTCGTGCGGGCGCGCCGGTCCTCGTAGCCGGGCAGCGCGGACTCGGTCGCCCGGGACCGGCTCTCCTCCAGCTCGTCGCGGGCCGAGCGCTCCTCGGTGCCGAGGAGGGCGGCGATCCGGTCGGCGACCCTGCGCTTGACCGGACGGGGCGCCGCGCGCAGCGCCAGGGCCGTCATGACCCCGAGCAGGGCCAGGCTGTACAGGAAGACGAAGATCGGCTTCGCGGCGCGACCCGCGTAGAGGCCGTGGATCAGCGCCGCGCACCAGGCGGGGTAGGCCAGCATGTGCATGGCGCGCCAGCGGGCGGCGACCGGGGCCGGGGAGGCGAAGGCGCTGCGCAGCGCGCCGGTGATGCCCACGAAGATCATGAGCAGGCCGGCCAGGGAGCCGAGGCCGATGAGCCCCTCGCTGCCGGTGAAGCCGAGCGAGAAGGGGATCAGCGCGGCGATCGGCTCGGTGTGGTCGAGCGCGAGCTTAGTGGTGATGTGCAGCAGCAGGAACGCGATCGAGGCGACCGCGGTCGTCCGGTGGACCGCCTGCCCGATGATCCGCTGGCGCGCGTTGAGGAAGATCCGGTCCTGGGCGAACAGGCCCCAGATGACCGAGCAGCTCAGCGAGACGAGGGAGAGCACGCCCGCGCCGAAGTTGAGGAACTCCTGGAACTTGTCACCTCCGACCAGCACGATCACGGGTATGAGCAGCAGGACGGCAGCCGTCGCCGCCCCGTAGGCCGAGCGGCCTGGTTTGGGGAGCGAGCTGTTACTGCGACGAGGGTTCATGGGGGCAACTCCGAGCGGTTCGGGAAAGCGGTCCCGGAGCGGCACTCTAAGCGGCGTCATACCGAGGAGTACGAGATTTGAGTTATTGCGCCGTTACCAAAGGACGATCTGGTCGTTGTGATGTCCCTTAGCGGATGTTACGCGGAGTAATTTTTGACTTGGGTTCAAGATTCTTTGACTTGGGTTCAGGGTTCGTCGGCCCGTCGCCCCGCCGGAAGCGCGTCGCGGGGCGCCGAGGGCCTGCGGTACCCTAGCGCCATGCGTGCCGTGCGCCTTCTGCTTAGCGGGCCGCGCTGATCAGTCCCGACCCCCGGCGTCACGGGTGGTCGGAATCGGCGCGGCGTCCCCTCCTGTGCGAGGGGATTTTTCGTTTCCTGAGTGTCACAGCCGCCGGCAGAGACGATCGATGGAGCTTTGAGGATCATGAGCGAGACGAACCCCGCCGCCGCCGAGGTGGCGGCGCCGCACCGCTACACGGCCGCCATGGCTGCCGAGATCGAGGCACGCTGGCAGGACTTCTGGGACGCCGAGGGCACCTACGAGGCGCCCAACCCGAAGGGTGACCTGGCGGGCGACCCCGAGCGGGTCGCCAAGCCCAAGAAGTTCATCATGGACATGTTCCCGTACCCCTCCGGTGCGGGCCTGCACGTCGGGCACCCGCTGGGCTACATCGCCACCGACGTCTTCGCGCGCTTCCAGCGCATGACCGGCCACAACGTCCTGCACACCCTGGGCTTCGACGCCTTCGGCCTGCCCGCCGAGCAGTACGCCGTGCAGACCGGCACGCACCCGCGCGTGTCCACCGAGGCCAACATCGAGAACATGCGGAGCCAGCTGCGCCGGCTGGGCCTGGGCCACGACAGGCGCCGGTCGTTCGCCACGATCGACCCGGACTACTACAAGTGGACCCAGTGGATCTTCCTGCAGATCTTCAACTCCTGGTACGACGAGGAGGCCGGCAAGGCCCGTCCGATCTCCGAGCTGGTCGCGCAGTTCGAGTCCGGTGAGCGTCCCGTGCCCGGGCACACGCGTGCGTGGGGCGAACTGAGCGAGGCCGAGCGCGCCGACGTCCTGGGCGGGTTCCGCCTGGCCTACGCCTCGGACGCGCCGGTCAACTGGTGCCCCGGCCTGGGCACCGTGCTGGCCAACGAGGAGGTCACCGCCGACGGCCGCTCCGAGCGCGGCAACTACCCGGTCTTCAAGGCCAAGCTGCGCCAGTGGAACATGCGCATCACCGCCTACGCCGACCGGCTGCTGGAGGACCTGGACGAGCTGGACTGGCCCGAGGCCATCAAGCTGCAGCAGCGCAACTGGATCGGCCGCTCCGAGGGCGCCCGCGTCGACTTCCCGATCGACGGCGAGCACGTCACGATCTTCACCACGCGCCAGGACACCCTGTTCGGCGCGACCTACATGGTGCTGGCGCCCGAGCACCCGCTGGTCGAGAAGTTCACCCCGGCCGCCTGGCCGGAGGGCACCCGTGAGGCGTGGACCGCAGGTCACGCGACCCCGGGCGAGGCCGTCGCCGCCTACCGCGCGCAGGCCGCCTCGAAGTCCGACGTCGAGCGGCAGGCCGAGGCCAAGGACAAGACCGGCGTCTTCACGGGCGCGTACGCCACCAACCCGGTCACCGGCGAGAAGATCCCGGTCTTCATCGCCGACTACGTCCTGATGGGCTACGGCACCGGCGCGATCATGGCCGTCCCGGCGCACGACAGCCGTGACTTCGCCTTCGCGCGCGCCTTCGAGCTGCCGATGCGCTGTGTCGTCGAGCCGACCGACGGGCGCGGCACCGACCCCTCGACGTGGGACGACGCCTTCGTGTCGTACGACGCGAAGATCGTGAACTCCACCGGTGACGAGGTCTCCCTGGACGGTCTGGGCGTCGTCGAGGCCAAGGCCCGCATCACCGAGTGGCTGGAGTCCAGGGGCATCGGCGAGGGCACCGTCAACTACCGGCTGCGCGACTGGCTGTTCAGCCGCCAGCGCTACTGGGGCGAGCCCTTCCCGATCGTCTACGACGAGGACGGCGTCGCCCACGCCCTGCCCGAGTCGATGCTGCCGCTGGAGCTGCCGGAGGTCGAGGACTACAGCCCGCGCACCTTCGACCCGGACGACGCCGACACCCAGCCCGAGACGCCGCTGTCGCGCAACGAGGAGTGGGTCAACGTCACCCTGGACCTGGGCGACGGGCGCGGTCCCCGCAAGTTCCGCCGCGAGACCAACACCATGCCCAACTGGGCCGGCTCCTGCTGGTACGAGCTGCGCTACCTGGACCCGCACAACGGCGACAGGCTGGTGGACCCGGAGGTCGAGCGGTACTGGATGGGCCCGGGCGAGGGCCGGCCGCACGGCGGCGTCGACCTGTACGTCGGCGGCGCCGAGCACGCCGTGCTGCACCTGCTGTACGCGCGCTTCTGGTCCAAGGTGCTGTACGACCTGGGCCACATCTCCTCGGCGGAGCCCTTCCACAAGCTGTTCAACCAGGGCATGATCCAGGCCTACGTCTACCGCGACAGCCGGGGCATCGCGGTGCCGGCCGCCGAGGTGGAGGAGCGCGACGGCGCGTACTACCACCGGGGCGAGAAGGTCAGCCGCCTGCTGGGCAAGATGGGCAAGTCCCTGAAGAACGCGGTCACTCCGGACGAGATCTGCGCCGAGTACGGGGCCGACACGCTGCGCCTGTACGAGATGGCCATGGGCCCGCTGGACGTGTCCCGGCCGTGGGACACGCGCGCGGTGGTGGGCCAGTTCCGGCTGCTGCAGCGGCTGTGGCGCAACGTCGTCGACGAGACCACCGGCGAGGTCACCGTCGTCGACGCCGAGCCGGACGAGGAGACGCTGCGCGCCCTGCACAAGGCGATCGACGGCGTGCGCGGGGACCTGGAGGGCATGCGGTTCAACACCGCGATCGCCAAGATCACCGAGCTGAACAACCACCTGACCAAGTCGGGCAACCCGGTGCCGCGGTCGGTCGCCGAGCCGCTGGTGCTGCTGATCGCCCCGCTGGCCCCGCACATCGCCGAGGAGCTGTGGCGCAAGCTGGGCCACACCGACTCGGTCGTCCACCAGGACTTCCCGGTCGCCGACCCGGCGTACGTGGTCGACGAGACCGTGACCTGCGTCGTGCAGGTCAAGGGCAAGGTCAAGGCGCGGCTGGAGGTCTCCCCGTCCATCTCCGAGGAGGAGCTGGAGAAGGTCGCGCTGGCCGACGACAAGGTCGTCGCCGCGCTGGACGGGGCCGGGATCCGCAAGGTGATCGTGCGGGCGCCGAAGCTGGTGAACATCGTTCCGGCGTAGGTCCGGGGCTGGGCCTGGGTCCGGGGCCGGGTCCGGGTCCGGGGCTGGGCCCGGTGTGAGCACGGGCTTGGTGCGAGTACGGGTCCGGTTCGGGTGTGGGTCAGGTTCGGGCGTGGGTCCGGACCCGAGCCCGGCTCGGGCGGGGGTCCGGCTCGGGCGTACGGGGTACGTGGGCTCGGGAGTACGTGGACTCGGGCGTACGGGGTACGTGGAGGCGTACGGCGTCGGCGCGGGCGTGTCGCGTACGCGGTGACCCCGGTGGGCTCGGGGTGATCCCCTACGGGCAGGTTCGGGGTTTTTCTGGAACTTCGGGCCTGCCCGTTGCGTTTACCGTTGAGAAGTGGCGCGGCAGGCCGAAGGGCCGGAGGAGGAGCATCGTGGAAGCAGTGATCGCAGTGTTCGCCCTGCTCTTCGTGCTCATCGTCGTGCTCGGCGCCTACGCGACGGTGAAGGCGGTCGGTGCCGCCAAGCGCGGCGTGGACCGCACCCTCACGCAGGCCCGCCGCACGGTCGAGGACCACACGCTGCGCGCCAAGTCCCTGGCGCAGTTCGGCCCCGGGGGCGAGATCGCCCAACTGCGCCTGAAGCTGCGCACGTCGATGCGTGCCACGCAGGACGCGCTGCACGCGGGCGCGGCCGAGGACGAGTCGCTCAAGGAGTCCCTCGCCCTCTTCGAGCGGCTCAGCGCGCACGGGCACGAACTCGACGGCGAGCTCAGGCGCCTGGAGTCCGAACCGGACCGCACCGCGCTCGCCGAGCGGCTGCCCGGCCTGCGCGAGCGCACCGAGCGCATCACCGGGGCGGCGGACTCCCTGCGCTGGGCGGCCCGCGACCGCGCACGCCGCTTCGCGGACGACGACCTGGACGCGCTCAGCGCGCAGATCGACATGGAGGCCGGGGCACTTCGGCACTGGACCGCGCCGGAGTCGCAGCCCACACCAGCGCCGTGGCCCGAGGCACCGGCCGCCGACCGTCCGACGCCCGGACAGACCTGGCGGGACGCCGCGCGGTCGGACAGCACGGCGGAGGAGCCCGCGCGGCCCGCCATCACCCCGCCGGCAGCCCGTCCCACGTACCCCTGGCAGAAGAAGCCCCGTCCCGAGAGCACCACTTGATCCGGTCGCGCGCGCCCCGGCCGGAGCGGGCCGGACTGCCGCGCGGGCGCTACGGCAGGTAACCTCCAGCTCATGTCCCGCCATGTCGCGATCGTTACCGATTCAACGGCCTACCTGCCGGCCCGGACGATGGAGCGCCACGGCATCACCGCGGTGCCCCTGACCGTGGTCCTCGGCGATCGCGCGCTGGAGGAGGGCACCGAGATCTCGACCCGCGCCCTGGCGCAGGCTTTGCAGAAGCGGCGTGCGGTGACCACCTCGCGGCCCGGTCCCGAAGTGTTCGCGGAGACCTACCGCAAGGTCGCCGAGTCCGGCGCCACCGGCATCGTCTCCCTCCACCTCTCCGCCGAGCTGTCGGGCACCTACGACGCCGCGGTCGTCGCGGCGCGCGAGGCGCCGGTGCCGGTGCGGGTGGTGGACACTGGCATGATCGCGATGGCGCTCGGATTCTGCGCGGTCGCCGCGGCGGAGGCGGCCGAGGGCGGCGGCACGGTGGACGACGCCGTCACGGCTGCGGAGAAGCGGGCCGCGGACACGTCCGCCTACTTCTACGTCGACACCCTCGACTACCTGCGCCGGGGCGGCCGTATCGGCGCCGCGCAGGCGCTGCTCGGCTCCGCGCTCGCCGTCAAACCGCTGCTGCAGCTGGCCGGTGGCCGTATCGAACCCCTGGAGAAGGTGCGGACGGCGTCCAAGGCGATCGCCCGCCTGGAGGAGATCGCGGCCGACCGTGCGGGCGGTGCCCAGGTCGACATCGCCGTCCACCATCTCGCCGCCCCGGACCGGGCGTCGGCCCTCGCGGACCGGTTGCGGGCGCGGGTGTCCGGGCTGACCGAACTGCACGTCAGCGAGGTCGGGGCGGTGATCGGGGCGCACACGGGGCCTGGGCTGCTGGCGGTCGTGGTCTCGGGGCGGTGACGCCGTGACGTGGTGACTCGCTGATGTGGTGGCTCGGTGACGTGCTGAGGCCTCCCTCGAGGGCTTGCGTCACTCGTGTGGGTGGCGGAGTTTTCCACAACCGGGGGGTTCTCCCCGGGAATTGACCAAGATCATCGCGAAGGGGCCGAGGCGGCGCATCCTCGGCGCATGGCACTTCGATCACGTTCACGCACAGCGACCGCGACGAGCGGCCCGGGCCGCGCACCCGCGTCCGACGGCCGCGTCCGCCATCACCCGCATCCCGTCCGCGCTCGCGCACGGCACCGTCACGCGTCGGCGGAAGAACTCCGACGGCGTGCCGAGACACTCTTCGCCGAACGGGGCGATCGGAGCGGGGAGCGCGTCGATCCGGCTGGGGAATGGGCCGATCGGGCCAGGGAGGGCGCCGAGCCGGCCAAGGAAGGTTCCGAGAGCGCCGGGGAGGGCCCTGAGAGGGCCGGTGAAGGCCCCGAGCAGGCCGGAACGGTGGCTGAACGGGCCGTGCGGTGGCGGGAGTCCGGTGCCGGACCGCCCGGAAGGGGAGGGCGTGCCGGGGGTGCCGGGGAAGGGGTGGCCCGGTCGGCCGGCGGCCCGGTGGCGGAGCCGGATGTGGAGCCGGAGGTGCCCGTCGAGGCGAGGACCGGGACGGGCGTCGGGGGCGCCCGCGGCGGGACGGCCCGGTCGGTGGGCGGCCCGGTCGCAGCGCCGGATGCGGTGCCCGCCGAGACGGCGGTCGGGGTGGATGCCGGGGCGGATTCCGGGACCGCCCCGGTGCCGGCGGGGGCCTGGAGGGAACGGGCCGGGATGGCGCTGCGGGAACGGATGCCGGTGTGGTTGCAGGCCAGGTGCGGCCTGGAACCTCGGAGCGTGCTGGCCCTCGCCGTGGTGCTCGTCGTGGCCGCCGGTTTCGCCGTGCAGCACTTCTGGACCGGCCGGACCCAGCCCGTGCGGGCACCCGAGACGGTGCGCGCGGCAACGCCCCACGGGGAGGACGGACCGAGCGGGCGGCGCGCGGCGGAGCACGGGCCGGGCGCCGCGGCCGATGCGGCACGGGCGCCGGGCACGGCCGGACCCGAGATCGTGGTGGACGTCAGCGGCAAGGTGCGTGACCCGGGGATCCACCGCCTGCCCGCCGGTTCACGGGTCGCGGACGCACTGCGCGCGGCGGGTGGGGTGCGGCCCGGTACGGACATCGACGGCCTGAACCGCGCCCGCTTCCTCGTGGACGGTGAGCAGGTCGTCGTCGGCGCCCCGGCTTCCGCCACGGGGACGGGTGCGGGCGGTCCGGCCGCCGGGGGACCGGCCGGAGCGGCGGCGGGAGCCGGACCCGCGGCCCCGGTCTCCCTCAACACGGCCACCCCGGAGCAGCTCGACACCCTGCCGGGCGTCGGCCCCGTGCTGGCGCAGCACATCGTCGACTACCGCACGCGGCACGGCGGCTTCCGCTCGGTGGAGGAGTTGCGTGAGGTCAACGGCATCGGCGACCGCCGCTTCTCCGACCTGCGTGACCTGGTACGGCCATGAGGCACCGACCTGCGGCGCCTCGCCGGGAGGCGCCCCGTGGGCCGGGGGCCGCCGCCGGTCGCAGGGGGCCCACCGCCAGGCGACCGGTGCACGCCGCGTCCGGGAAGCGGCCCGGGGCCGCTCGTCCGGGGAAGGAGGGGCCGACGGACCTCCGGCTCGTGCCGCCCGCGCTGGCGGCCTGGGCGACGGCAGCGCTGATGCTCGACGCGTCCCCCGGCCGGGTCGTGGGCGTCGTGGCGGTCTGTCTGGTGGCGGCCGGCGCCCTCCTGTCGCTGCGGCACCGCCGTGCACAGGGCCGCCCGGCGCGGGAGACCGCACCCGGGTGCGGTCCGGATCAGGAAGCCGGATCCGGGTGCGGTCCGGATGGGGAGGCAGGACCCGGGTGCGGTCCGGATCGGATCCGCGTGTGGCCGTGTGCCGCAGGCGCGGCCGTGCTGCTCTGCGTCGCGGCGGCCGCCGGCTCGGCCGGTCTGCACGGTGCGGATCTGCGCAGGGGCCCCGTGCCCGGGCTGGCGCGTCAGCACGCGGCGGTGACCGCGGAGGTCGAGGTCACCGCCGACCCCCGGTTGACCCGGCCCAAGGTCAGGGGCGATCACATGGCCCCGACCGCCGTACTGGTCGAGGCCGAGGTGCGGCGGGTCCGGGAGGCGGACGGGAGCACCGTACGGACCCGGACGCCGGTGCTGATGATCATCGACATGCGCACGGCCGGCCGGTCCGCCGACGGCGCGCCGAGTGGGGCACACCCCTCCGCCGAGGGGCGGAGGCCGTCACCCTGGCTGGGGCTGCTGCCCTCCACGCGGCTGCGGGTCAGCGGCCGGTTGGCGCCCGCGCTGGTGGGGGGCGACCGGGTCGCGGCCGTCCTGCGGGTGCGGGGCCGGGCGGCGCCGGAGGTGGTGGGTGAGCCCTCGGGGGCGCAGCGGTTCGCGGGCCGGTTGCGCGCCGGACTGCGGGAGGCGACCGACCCCCTGCCCGCGGACGCGCGGGCGCTGCTGCCGGGGCTGGTGGTGGGGGACACCTCGCGGATCACTCCCGAGCTGGACGAGGCCTTCAAGGAGACCGACCTCGCCCACACACTGGCCGTCTCCGGAAGCAACCTGACGATCATCCTCGCGCTGCTCCTGGGCCCTCCCGGCCTGGCGCAGCACGCGGAGCGACGCGGCCTCGCACCCCGCCTCGGCATCTCCCTGCGCACGACGGCCGTCCTCGGCGGTGCGCTCACCCTGGGCTTCGTCGTCGTGTGCCGGCCGGACCCGAGCGTGCTGCGGGCCGCGGCCTGCGGAGCCGTCGTGCTGCTCGCGCTCGCGACCGGGCGCCGCAGATCGCTGGTCCCGGCGCTCGCGACGGCCGTGCTGCTGCTGGTGCTGTACGACCCGTGGCTGTCCCGGAGCTACGGCTTCCTGCTGTCCGTCGTCGCCACCGGCGCCCTGCTCACGCTCGCGCCGCGCTGGAGCGCGGGCCTGCGACGGCGCGGGGTACCGCCGCGGGCGGCCGAGGCGCTGGCCGCCGCGGCCGCCGCGCAGGCCCTGTGCGCGCCGGTCGTCGCCGTGCTGTCGGCACGGGTGAGCCTGGTGGCGGTGCCGTGCAATCTGCTCGTGGAGTTCGCGGTCGCGCCGGCGACGGTGCTGGGCTTCGCGGCGCTGGCCGCCGCACCCGCGGCGCTGCCGGTGGCCGAGGCGCTGGCGTGGTGCGCGAGTTGGCCCGCCGGATGGATCGCGGGCATCGCCCGTGCCGGGGCGGCGCTGCCCGGCGCGGGCGTGGACTGGCCGGGCAGTTGGGCCGGGGCGGCCCTGCTGGCCGCCGTCATCCTCCTCGTGCTGCCGGCCGGGCGGCTGCTGCTGAGGCGTCCCTGGTGGTGTGCCGCCTGCGCGGTGCTGCTGATGCTGGTGGTCGTGCGGCCGCCGCCGCTGACCCGGGTGATCACGGGCTGGCCGCCGCCTGGCTGGCGGCTGGTGATGTGCGACGTGGGGCAGGGCGACGCGATGGTGCTCGCGGCGGGCGAGGACACCGGCGTGGTCGTGGACGCCGGCCCCGACCCGGCGCTGGTGGACCACTGCCTGCGCTCCCTCGGCATCACCCGTGTCCCGCTCGTCGTACTGACCCACTTCCACGCCGACCACGTGGCGGGGCTGCCCGGTGTGCTGCGCGGACGCGAGGTCGGCGCGATCGAGACGACGGGGCTCGAGGAGCCGGCGGACCAGGCCGAGTTCGTGCGGAGGGAGGCGGCGGCCCGGCACGTCCGTGTGACACGGGCCGTCGCCGGGGAACAGCGGCGCACCGGGGAGCTGTCCTGGCAGGTGGTGTGGCCGCCGCCCCGCCCGGGGCCGGACGCCGGGCCGGAGGGGCCGAACGACGCCAGTGTCAGCATGCTGGTCCGCTCGGCCGGGCTGCGCCTGCTGCTGCTCGGCGACCTCGAACCCCCGTCCCAGCAGGCGCTGGCGAGATCGCCCATGGCGGCGCTGCTGGCCGGCGTGGACGTGCTCAAGGTCGCCCACCACGGGTTCACTCGAACGTATCCACTTGAGGGTTTTCCGCCCGTTCCGCAGTGGGTGATCCCCTACCGGACCGATACTGGCGCTCTTGCATGTTCTCAAGGGGAGGGACCATGGCGCAGAAGCCTGTACCGAAGCATCTGAAGATCACCATCGACTTCGACCTCGCCACCGAAGGGTCGACGGTCCGCTACAAGCGGGCGCATGAAGCGTACGAGGTCGCCGTTGACGCGGCGATCCGTGAGGCGCGAAAGGTGTTGCCGTCCGACAGCATCCGGCAGATCACCAGCGAGATCGACTGGTCGTACCGCTGGCAGCGGGATGTGGACCCCCGTTACACCCGCCCGGATGCCGCTCCTGAAGAGGAGCACTTGACCGAGGACGACTTCTACTTTGACATCGAGAAGGGCGAGTGGAGGCGGCAGTGGCTGGATGAGCGCGGCGATATCGTCGTAGAAGGCGACTTCGACGACTGAGGCAGAGCGGCAAGACGGCTGTGCGGCCGTGGGCTGCGCGTTCTCAGCATGTGGCGCCCCGACCCTCCCGAAGGAGAGCCGGGGCGCCTCTTCACCTCACGGGGGACGGGGGAGCCTCTACGGCATGACCCCGTGAGGGAGTGTGGGGGTGGGGGCGTGCTGGGCCACGAGGACGTCCAGCGCGTGGAGGAACGCGGTGTGGGTCCCGGCGTCCTGAGCGGCCCTGATCACCTGATCCAGGAACTCGTAGGCCTCCTCGTCCGTGAGGGCGCTCAGCCAGGGGAACGCGGTGCTGTCCACGGCTACTCCTCAATGCTGAAGACCGAAGCCCCGGACGACCGGGGCGGGAGAGTCGCCGATTGTCCGGGGCGGTCTGAGGGAGGTCAGCGGGGCGCCAGGATCGCCCGGACCCGCCGACGGAGGGTGTCGTCGGAGATCTCGTCGATCTCACGCCAGGCGAAGTCGGTGACCTCTTCCTCCTGGAGGGAGACGTCACCGGCCGTGGTGCGGAAGACAAACCGGAAGTCGATGTGCTGGTGGTCGGGCTCTCCCCTGGCGTCGTTGGCCGGGATCGGGTGGATGTCGATGTGGACGGGCAGGATGCGGGCCACGGCCACGGAGTCGGCCTGGATGCTGGTCTCCTCGGTCAGCTCGCGCAGCGCGGCGTCCTGGAGGGAATCGTCGCACTCCTCCAGGTGGCCGCCGGGCAGGAGCCACTTGTTCAGGGCGCGGTGGTGGATGTGGAGAACCCGGCCGTGGGGGTCGACCAGGACGGCCCCGGCGGTGGCGTGGCCGCGGAACTCCTTGCGGCTGGTCAGGTCGGCCCCGTCCTTTAGGAGCGTCAGGGCGACGGCCAGGTCCTCCTTCTCCTCCGGGTGCTCGTTGAGGTAGGCGTCCAGGACGGAGCGGATGTGGGCGCGTGGGATGGGCATGGAGATCACCTGTTGTTGAAGTAGGAGAGCCAGGTCGCCGCGATGGCGGCTCGGTCGGATGCGTCGACCTCGTGCATGCCGACTTCGAGGTCGGCGCGGGTGAGCATTCTGATACCGGCGAGGATCTCGGCCTGCACCAGGAAGATGAAAGGCCCCACGGAGGCGCCGTGCAGGAAGTTGACGGCGTTGCCCCCGTTAAGGAGATAGAAGAAGTGCCCGGTGGTCTGGTAGCGGGTGACGCCCTCCCCAGCCTGGGCGCGGTGGTACACCTCCGGCAGCCCGGCCAGTTCCAGCTCGTCCTCGGATGAGGTGACCGTGGCGACGTAGGCGCCGTTGCGCAGGTGCGGGAAGTCCTCGCCCCGCAGGGACAGGGCGCCGGTGGCGCACAGCACCAGACCGGAGTGGGCCAGGGCGTCGTGACGGTCCCGGGCGACGGCGAAGCCCTGGGAGAGGGCCTGGGTGCGCCGTACGGGGTCGATGTCGTAGACCGTGACTTGGACGCCCTTGGCGTGTAGCAGGCGCGCGATGGACGAGCCGAGCTTCCCGAATCCGATGACCAGGGCCGGGCGGCCGTGGAGGATGTCCCCTCTTCCCCTCATCAGGGCCTCGGTGGAGAAGACGACGGACTGCCCGACGAGAAAGTCCTCGGGGTCCTTCAGCGGCGAGCGCGCCACGGAGACGACCGGGCAGGGGATCTTGCTCAGGCCCTCGTAGCGGCGGTGCCCGTTCTCGGTGTCCTCCACCACGCCGACGATCCGGCCGGAGAACCGCTCGCAGACCTCGTTCAGGGAAGAGGCGAAGTAGCCGCCGACATCCAGGAGGACGACGTCCTCACCGGCGGCTCGGGCTTCGAAGTACTCCAGCGCGGAGTCTGGGTCGCGGAACAGTTCGCGGGAGAGGGTGTCGCACGGGGCGATCTGCTCGGTCTCGCGCAGGGCGGCGGCCGTGACCGACTTCGGCTTAGGCAGCACCGCGCGGAGGTCGCTCATCAAGGCCACGGCACGCACAAAGCTCGGGCGTTCGGGGAGCAGGTGGGTGACCAGGAAGGAAGAGACCCTCCGGTCGGTGGGGAACTGGGAGACGATCTTGGCGAAGTGCGCATCCAGCTTGGCGCGCTCGAATGACTCCATCTGTCGCTCCTCTCTACGGCCATCCGGTGGCCTGGTCAGGAGGGAGGAGGTCCCCCTCGTCGGCAAGAGGGTCGGCGTCATGGACCTGGTCGCCGACCCACGGGGGCTTCTGCTCGGTCATCAGGCCGGCTCGCAGACCAGCTCTGCCCAGACTTGCTTGCCCCAGCGGAACAGGTCGGTCCCCCAGCGCTCGGCAAGAGCATCGACCAGGAGGAGCCCCCGGCCGCTCGCGAGGAGATCGTCTCCCGGCCTGGCCAGCTCGGGCATCACCCGGGCCTTGTCGACCACACCGATGCGTACGAACCGCTCACTGGGCCGGGTGATGACCACCCGGATCACACGGCTGTTCGTGTGCTTGACCGCGTTGGCCACCAGCTCCGAGACGAGCAGTAGCGCGGTGTCCGTCAGCTCCTCCAGGTACCAGGCAGCCAGAGCCGTCCGTACGAGCTTGCGGGCGGCCTCGGCGCTCTCCTCCAGACCCGGGAGGGTCTCGGAGTATCCGGGATGCCCGGTGTGGCGCGGCTTCGCTGGCAGGATCATCTGAACCTCGTTCGCCGTCGAACGGTCAGGAAATCGCCGACTTTGCGTCACGGGGCGGCCTGGGCGGCGGGATTCTCCGGGAACAAGTCGGTTGGCAGAGACCGTAGGAAAGGCGTCAGACGGGCCTCAACGAGTTTCTATGGTTTTCTATGCTCTCTACCCGAGATGGGTGATGGCCGCAGTGATCAGGTCACGGGCACGACTGCCGTAGACGGCTGAACGGCTCAGCATCTGGGAGGCCCTGACGTACTGTTCCACCTCACTCGGGGCCGTGATCTTGACCGCTGCCGAGAGCAGTTCCACATGGACCCGGGCGTCGTCGAAGACGTTGAAGGTCTCCAAGGGCCACATCGGACGTTGTGCCGAGAAGGGGATCACGCCGAGGCTGACGGAGGGCAGGGACATCAGCGTGAGCAGATAGCCCAGTTGCCCGGCCATCGTCTCGGCATCGCCGATGCGGTACCGGAGCACGGACTCCTCCACCAGTACCGAGAAGCGGTTCCCCGCGGTGAAGAGCACCCGGGACCGCTGCATCCGGGCCTCCACAGCCTCCTCAACGTCGTTCGGTGTGTTGTGGAAGCGCGCGATCGACTCCAGGAGCGCAGTGGCGTACGCGGGCGTCTGGAGCAGTCCGGGGATGACGGTGGAGCAGTACACCCGAAACAGGCGCGTGTGCTCGTACAGCTCGACACGGGACTCCTGGAGGTGTCGCAGTCCGGTGCGCTGAAGGCGGCGCCACTCCATGTACATGGAGTCGGCGGACTGGGCGGAGGCCACCAGGTCGTCCACGGCGCGGTCGGCCCCGCACGCCGCGCACCAGGCCCTGATGTCCGCTATCGCCGGGGGAGTCCGGGCGTTCTCGATGCGGGAGACCTTCGAGGGGTACCAGTCCAGCCGCCGGGCAAGCTCCGTGGCCGTCAGCCCCGCCTCCGTGCGGATCTCCCGCAGACGGGTGGCAAGCTGGCGTCGGGCAGCTTGAACGGCGACTGTTGGCGACTCGGTCATGCCTCGTGACTCAAACGGTGTAGCGGTCGTGCGGGATGGCGCGGCTCCAGACGTTCTCGAACGCCTCGGACACGTTCTTGATCACGTCAGGATCGTCGCAGAGCGTGTGCTCGACGAAGGCCCCGTCGCCGGAGAACAGGCCAAACCGGATCAGGTCGTTGTCGAACAGCCAGAGGTCGTTGCCGGGGATCAGCAGGTCGGAGGCCAGACGGCGTGGAAGCCAGCGGACGTCCTCGCCCGCCATCACGTTCTGGAACGTGCAGGAGTACTCGTAGCGCACGTACTCGGACAGCGGCTCGGAGACGATGCGGGCACGGCGGACATGGACACCCCGGCTCACGGCTTCGGCGACGCAGGAGTGGAAGGAGTTCCACCACTGTTCCCGGTTCTCCGGGGTGTGCCGGTGGCCGGCTCGCCAGGCCGCGAAGTCCTCGTCCTCCTCCGGAACGCCGTAGACGTCGCGAGTCTCCAGGTGGACCGCACTATGACGGCAGCGGGCCAGCAGGTCAGCGAACGGAGGAACCGTCTGCGACATCACACGCCTCCCTGATCGCGGCCATCATGCGGGCAGGCAGCCGGACGACCGCTTCGGTGTCGGGGATGTTCCCGGTCTTCAGGCACTCCCGCTCCGTCTCACCGTCCGCCTTCCATCCCTGGATGACCAGGTCCTTCGTCTCCTCGTCCACCCACACGGTCGGGCAATTGTCGCCGTTGGTGTTCGGGTCCTTCGCGATGAACCGTAGCGTCACGGATCTCCCCCATTCCTCTGGCTTCTACAGACTTCTACGACCGTCACCCATCGAGTCGCCATGGTCAACACCGCACGCCTGTACCAAAACCTCGCCAAACGAAAAACGCCCCCGACCTCCGCGCGGGAGATCGGGGGCGATCTGTGGCTCCTGCCAGAGAGGCACCAGGAGCAGAGTACGAGAATCAGACCTTCGGGACCTTCAGCTTTGCCCACGAGGTAGGGCCGGGAGGCCACTTGGCACTCGATCCGGTGAACCCGAGTGATCTTTGGAACGCCTCGTACGAGTCGACGTCCGCCTGACCGAGCACCGGGCCCGGACCGACCTTGTACTTCCCGCAGCCGACGGCCACGAGGCGCTTGCCCATGGCGGTGAAGATGGGAGAGGACTTCCCCAGGGCGGGGCGGGAGCCCTTCATGAAGAAGGTGGCGCCGGGGTAGGGCTCGTACTGCTTCGCCGGGGGGTTGGCCGGCTGCGTCCCCCCGGGACGGGGAGCGCCCTTCTGGACCCAGGCGTACAGGGCGTCGCCGGGACAGGTGGTGGCGTACCCGTCGCGATGGCCCTTGATCTCGGTTCCGGCGCCGTGCTTGCGCAGCAGTTCGATGCCGTCCCGGATGGCGTGCAGCATGGCGTCCGTGGGCTCGGTGAGCCCCGAGGAGCCGAGCAGGGCCACGATCGCGTAGTGGGCCTGGTTCAGAGCCTGGTTGCCGTTGGCCCCGGTGCGCTTGCCGATGCCCCGGCCCTCCAGGAGGTACCCGTGTGGGCAGGCGGCGTAGTTGTACGCCACGTCGGAGTACTTCTCGGTCTTGTTGGCCAGGTGGGACTTCCGTATGGCCTTCCACTCGGCGATGCACAGGGCGTGATCGGTGAGCAGGTCCTCGGAGACGGCCGTCCCCTCGTAGTGGACCTTCACGCCGTCGGTCTTCGCCTGGGCCGGAGCGGCAGAGGCGGGCCATCCGAGCTGGGCTCTGGTGACGAGCTTCATGGGTGTTCCTCGGGGTGTGCGGGCATGAAGAGGCCCCCTCCGGTGCCGTGAGGCGTTGCCCGGAGGGGGCTGGTTGGGGGACGGCTCAGGAGGCCGTGGGCGGGTCCTCAGGGTGGTCCCGGCGGTACCGGAGGTACGAGAAGAACCGGACCAGGAGGAGGCCGTCGATGGCCGCCAGGAGGCCGAGGGAGAGGGCGACGTCCCACCAGGGGCCGCTGGGAGAGGCACCGCGGATTCCCACGAGAATCAGGGACCGCGCGTACCAGAGGGCCACGATGATGACCCACCAGGAGGCGTTGATCTCCACGGTGCGGAAGAAGCGCCGGGGCCGGTGGAGGACAAGGAAGCCGATCGAGGCCGCCAGGCCCACGCCCAGCAGGGCGTACAGGGTCAGGGTGTAGAGCACGGGGACCTCCTTGCGTCAGGCGTCGCCGTGGAGCCGGCCGAGGACGATGCCCTCGATCCAGTCGCTGTACTGGTTGGCGCGGTTATGGGCCTTGAGCTGCTCCTTCACCCGGCGGCTCTCGGTGAGCTTGGCCTCCACCTCGGGGTGGTGGGCCAGCGCTTCCTGGAGGGACTTCTCGGCGGCCCTCTTCGCGGTCTCCGCCTCGGGAGACACCTGCGTCTGTCGGGTGAAGGGCCACATAGTCAAGCGCTCCTGGGAAGGTCGGGCTGGTGTCCGAGTCCTTGGAGCAGCGCGGTCAGTGTCCTGCCCTGCTCGACCGCGACGTCCCCGCGCTCTTCGGCCTTGGCGAGCTGCTCCCTGGTGAGCTGATGCGCCTCGCGCTCCTTCTCAAACGCCTCACGCCACTTGTCCCGGTCGGCCGTGAGCGCGGTCATCACGTACTTCGGCACGATCACGCCGAGGATCAACAGGACGACGACCAGCCCGACGACGCCGTACTGGGCGAACTGGCCAAGGATCTTGCCGATATCGGGGCCTCCGCCCGCCTCCTCGGCTGCGGCCAGGACTCTGATCAGGTCAGGGACCACGGGGCTCTCCTTGCGTGGGTGTGCGCAGGAAGATCCGTGCGCGGTGGGGGCATGCGAAAGCCCCGGCTAGGAGCCGGGGCTTGGGATGGGATGGGTCAGTCCGTTACGTGGACGAAGTTTGTGGCGAAGCGGGCATTGAGTGACGCGGCCAGGACCCCAGCTTCGAGGTCGGACAGTCCCAACTCTGGGTCAGTCTGCATCAGGCGGCCCAACGCTTCGACGTCCTCGCTGCTCATTTCCAGCGAGAACAAGCGTTTAATGCCCACCGCCTGAAACTCCTCCCGTCCCTTGAGCTGGAGGCCGCAGTGCTGGCAAGCGAAGGTGTGAGCCTCGAACCTCACGTGAGATTCGGTCTCAAGTGTCATGACCATTGTCGTGAGTACTTCGGACGGGCACTCACATGCAGGGCATTCGGCTGGCCGTGAGACGTGCAGGCCTTCGACGTCTCGTTGAAAGCGTGGCTTCGGAGGCAGCGCCGTCGCGCGGTAAGACCTGAGCGGTTTCCCTGGCATCCCGTGGAACTTCTCCTCGAAGCGCTCCTTCGCCGCCCGAATCCGGAGCCGGACGGATCGCTCCAGCTCGCTCTGCGCCTCGCTCAGTGCGATGGTGGCGAGGGACTGCATGCGACCCCAGTAGTCCGCTGGGGTTACCCCCAGATCCTTTAGAAGCTCCTCGGATGTGCGCGCGAAAGTGACCACTGGATCGAACTTCTTAGCCGCTTCGGCATGTAGATGGGCTACGCCGTTCCGCAACTCGATCAGTTCGTCCAGGTCGGCGTCCTTCTGTCGCAAGACCCCCAGCTTCCGGAGGCGACCGATCGCCACGGAGGCGCTGATGGTGCGGATTCGCGTGTTGAGCGCTGGGCCTACACCGACGAAGTGGAGGAGCATGTCCTCCTTCGCGTTCGTCTCCATCAGGAGGACACGGTTCCTCTTCGAAAGCGCTGCCTTGGCCAGCCGCTCGATGCTTACGCCGGCGTGGAGCACGAAGAGTTCGAGATCTTGAGTGTGACGATTGTGTGCATGCCAGGCACTGAGTGCGAACTTCCTCGCCCCTTCAAGCAGGCTTTCGTGCGACAGCGGATCACTCATAGAGCGACGGTAACCGCCCCTGTAGTACAGGGCGATCAATTTGAGAGACCCGGCCCCAGGGCGAACCACACCCAGGAACTCCCGGGGCCGGGGGCTTGAGGTCAGCTCTCGGGGGAGCTGGCCGGCTCGTCGGGCTTGGGCGCGAGCTGGGCCCTCAGGGAGGCGTTCTCGGCCTCCAGAGCGGCCAGGCGGCGCCGGGTGAGGTGAAGCTCCAGGACGGTGTCCCGGTACTCCTCCAAGAGCTGCTCAGGGGTCATCTGCATGACGTGCTCCAGGGGTGCGGATCAGGCCGGGGCGATGGTGGTGACGGTGCCGGACGAGCCGCGGTACTTCAGGGCCCCGGCTTCGACGTACAGGTAGCCGCCACCGGTGGGGTTGGAGGACGGGGCCGCCGTGGTGTTGCCCAGCAGCAGGACGTTCGTGCCATCGTTCCACTGGGAGGCGCCGATGTTGATCGTGCCCTTGGTGGCGTGCGCCGTGGAGCGGAGCGTCAGGGTGCCGCCGGAGGCCACCGAGCCTTGGACCGTCGGAACCCGGAGAGCGCCGCCGACCACCAGGGAGTCGTCGGTCTGGAGGACGTCGGCGGAGCCCCGGTAGAGGTTGACGTCACGGGAGTTTGTGCCGTCGCCCCACTCGTGCTTGCCATCCGTGTACACGACCACGCGGGCGTTGGCGTCTCCGGAGACCCGGACGTCCAGAACTCGGTCCGTGGTGGCGGTGGTGACCGCCGCGTAGGCCGAGTTGTTCCCCTGGCTGGCAGGCGGGACAACGGCCACACCGTGCTTGTTGGCCGGCGGCGTGAGCAGGAGCCGAGCGGGCGAGCTGACGGCAGAGCCCCCAAGGGCCACGTTGCCCGTGGAGCGCTCGATGGACAGGGCCGTCTCGATGACGTTGCCGTTGTCGGCATGCCGCCGGATCTCGAAGTTTGTGCCCGCGTTGCCGCTGCCAGTCTCCGTGTCGTTGTTCGCGCGGATCTTCCACCGCTCGCCCGCAGGGTCCCGGTCCGAGCTGGCGGACAGCAGGATGTCCTTGTTGTAGGCGTTGCTCGCACCGATCCGCAGGACACCCGTGGAGGCCCTGACGGTGAAGTCCGCGAGGTTCGTGCGGATGTTCGTGGTGGCCACGCCGATGGGTTGGCCGGGTGCCGGAGGGTTCGTCTGGTCGATGAACGGGACCTCCAGACGAGTCTGGAGCGCACCACTCAAGTCGGGGACCTCGATGGAGCCGTGGCCATGGATCGAGGCGTTGTCGTTGGCCTCCCAGTGCGCGCCGATCCACCACCAGGGACTCCAGCCCTGTGACTCGTCCGGCTCCTCGGTGGTCTCGTTGTACCCGGCCTTGGGGCCGTACCAGGCGATCATCGCCTTGGAGTCGGAGCGCATCAGGAAGTGCCGGATCGTCTCGCCGAAGGAGCCGTTCTGGGCCCGCTGGTACGAGTACAGGTTGAGCCGGCCGGTGGTGTCCGTGCCTGATCCGTTGTCCTCGCCGCCCGCGAACGAGGAGGCGATGTTGATCCCGGTGTTCAGCGCTCCCGCCCGGCCCAGGGGCAGGCTGGCGGTGCTGTTCGTCTGGTTCACCGTCAGCGGGCCGCCGGTGACCAGCGCCTTGCTGGTCTTCAGGGCTCCGCCGGAGTACTTCAGGTCGATGTCCCGGAGGGTCATCGCGCCCTCCTCACGTGTAGTAGCGCATGGCCTCGGAGACCGTGACCACGGGGATTCCGCGCGAGTTGATCGCGTCCATGAGCGTGTTGAAGCCCGCCTGGCCGATCTCTGTGGAGTCGGTCGGCGTCCCGGTGACGATCTTGTGGAGGCAGAGGATCAACCAGTCCCCGTTGTTCAGGCAGCGGTCGAGCTTGCCGCCCGTGGCAGTCAGGGACGAGACGGTGACTCCGCCGATGCCCAAGGCGTCGTTGATGCCGGTGACGGCCTTCAGGCGGTGGGGCATGGCAGGGGTGAAGGACTCCACGGTCTCCGAGATGATCGAGCGAGCCGTGGTGAAGTACCGGGCCGCGATCTGGTCCACCGGGACGCCGTCCGTCGTCTTGCCGAACTGCCCGCCGGGGTAAGCGAAGTGCTCCGAGGTGAAGCCGTTGGAGACCATCCATGAGCGGAGCTTGCGGAAGTCGTCGTCCACAGCCTGCTCGGTCAGTGTGGTGTACCGGGCCGCATGGGCCGCCGTGCCGTAGGCGTGGCCTCCCTGCTCCCACCCGGAGTAGTCCTGCATGATCCGCATCTGGGGAACCGTGAGGTACGAGGGCCCGGAACCGATGGCCTCGGCGATGTTGAACATCGTGCCCTGGAAGCCGAGGGCGTCCATCTTCGGCTTGGCCAGGCTGAAGACCGAGGCGTACGAGTCGTCGAAGGTGATCGAGACAACGCCGTTGGGGAAGGTCTCCGAGGTGTCCGGGACCAGCTCAATGGCCTGGAGGCGGTACGTCACCGCTCCGGCCGCGTCGTCATAGCAATTGAACTGCATGTCCGTGAAGCCGGAACGGATATTCGGGATGCCGCTGGCGCTGATGGAGTACGTACCGCCCGCAGCGGTCACGTCTGCCCAGTTCAGGTGGATCGTGACCCACTCACCGGACTGGACGTAGTTCGGGTTCGAGGCGCTGTGCGTGTGGACGGTCCACCGGTAGTAGTTCGCCAGGCTGCTGGTGCCCACCAGGAACTCGAAGCGGTTCAGGTGGGTGACGTCGTCGACCTTCAGGACGATCCGGATCATCTTGCCGGTCATGTCGATGGCGGTCCCGGCGAGCTTGCGGACCTGGGACTGGACGCCATTCGCCGCCGTGGTCACTCGGACGGACTGGGTGCCCCGTACGAACTCCGTGCCGTCGTTGGCGTTCGAGCTGGCCGTCCCGCCTCCGCCGACTGCCCAGCCGTGTCCGGTCTGGAACTGCTGTGACCAGGTCGCCTTGCGGTACGCCGGGCGCCGTCCGGAGGGCACGATCAAAGGCAGTGGACGCCCACCCGTGGTGAGCCGGCCAGCAACCTCCAAGTTGCCCGTCACGGTTCCGCCGGAAACGCTTAGAAGCCCGCTGACAGCCGAGTCGACGTACGCCTTGGTGCTGGCCTCCATCGGGTCCGTGGGGTTCTCGTGGAGGGCCAGGGGGCCCTGCATCGTGCCGCCCGTGATCGGCAGCGCCCCCACGTCGTCAGCGCCCAGGGAGACCACACCGGAAGCTCCGTTGACCGAGGCGACCCCGGCGGAGATCGGGGGGATGGCCTCGGCCGGGATCTTGCCGTCCTCGTCCAGCGGGGCGTACTTGCCCTCCAGGGAGACCGTCCCGGTCTCCCCGTCTACCGAGGTGACGGTGGGCTTGATGTCGTCCGCCGGGAAGACCGGTCCCACGGTCACCAGGTCGATGCCCGGCTCCGGGGTGTCCTGGGGGACCGCGATCGAGAAGGACCGTCCCGCCCTCCGGTTGAACGATTCGGTGACCGTCCAGGTGAAGCCCTGCGGGGTGACGTCCGGGTCGTCGGTCGCGGGGATCTCGATCTCGAAGTACCCGGTCTCGTCCAGTGTGGCCACGAGCGGAGCCGAGAAGATCAGGACGTCCGCGCTCGGGTTGGTGACGTACTTCTGGCTCGGAGTGAACGTCACGGTGCCCTGCATGGGGGCGCCCGTGAAGTCGATGTACCGGCCGAAGACCGTCACCGTCGTGTAGTTGGCGGGCAGCGCCACGAGGCAGCTCCCTTCGGATCAGGCCAGGCCGACCCAGTACGCATTGGCGTCCGGGGTGGCTGAGGCGATGCTGATGCTGCTGGGCAGCGAGGTCTGGCCCGTGGCGCCGATGCAGTACCGGTAGCCGCCGGAGGAGAGGTTGGCGTTGCCCGGGGTCCTCGTGGCGCCGAGGGTCGTGGCGCAGACGAAGCCGGGCCGGGTCGAGCCGTTGGAGACGAAGGCCACGTAGTAGTCCCCGGCCGCCGCGCTGTAGGACGAGGTCAGGTTCATCGAGAGCGTGTTGTTCGCCGTGGTCCAGGCGCTGGACTGGTTGGCCGTGACGCCCACCCGGGTGCCGCTCGCGGTGTACAGCCCGGCGTAGTTCTGGTTGGCGGTGAGCCCCGAGCCGGCGGCCACCGTCATCATCACGATCTTCGAGATCGTGGCGGCCTTCCGCAGCTTGACCCGGATCAGGTACACCGAGCCGCCTACGGGCGCCGAGGCGAAGCCCGCCAGCGAGGGGTCGTAGCTCCAGGCCTTCAGGCCCTGGTCGGCCGGTCCCCACTGGTTGCCCCACTGGTCCTCGAAGGCCAGGTAGGAGGCCGTCAGGTCGGGGATCTGGGCCATCGGCACCTTGGTGCCCGCGTCCAGCGAGGCCACGCCGTTGGCAGCACCGCGGGCTGTGGTGGCGAGAGCTCCGACGTTCGCAGCCGTCAGGTTCACGACGCCCGTCTGGCTGTTGACCGAGGCGACGGCCCCGCCCCCGCCGCCTCCGAGCGAGTCCACGTACTGCTTCGTCGCGGCGTGCAGAGGGCTCGTGGGGTTCCCCGGCAGGGTCAGTGGCCCCGTCATGGTGTCGCCCGCCTTGGAGACCTTCAGGGCCGCCTGGGAGTCCGTGTAGGCCTTGGCCGAGGTCAGGGTGGCCGCGTCCCCGGAGGAGACCTGGGCGTCCGTGTACGCCTTGTTCACGGCCTCGCCCGCAGCGGAGGGGACGCCGGACGTGATGATCGGCCCCAGCATCGTGCCGCCGGTGAGGTCGAGCTTGTTCAGGCCCAGGTCGTCGATCTGGTCGCCGAGGTCGACGGCCATCATCAGGAACCGCCGGGAGTACCCGAAGTCCGCGTAGACCGTGCTGACGCCATCGGGGCCGTAGAAGCCCACGGCCGCGTCGGTGTCGGCGGTGATCTGGGTGATCGCGTTGCCGCTGAGGTCGGTCAGATCGGTGATCTGCGTGCCGCCCACCAGGGAGTCCCAGACCGTGCCGACGGCCCCGGCCCGGAGCCGGACCTCGTCCCCGACCTTCTCCATGGCCAGGTCGGCGGCCGAGAGCCCGAAGAGGTGTCGACTCATCGTGCTGCCTTTCGATCATGAAAAAGCCCCCGCAGGCAGCGCCTCGGGGGTGCGTCGTCGGAGGTGGTCAGGCCAGCTCGTATGTGCCGGAGATCGTGATGCAGTCTCCGTTGCGGATGTTGAAGGGCTCGTTGGTGAGCAGGTTCACCGAGTTGATCGTCTCGGCGCCCGGCGTGCCGGAGGTCCCGGAGCTGAGCGGGAACCGGATGCGGGAGATCCTGGACGTGCCCTCGGTGGGGAAGATGACCGCCGCGCCGACGGCCGAGCCTTCACCGTTGTCCGAGGTGAACCAGACGTTGAAGACCTCGCGCATGATGCTCTGTGCGGCGAAGGGAAGGGTCACCTGGATCGGGTCGTCGTACGCGGGCGGGTTGCCCGTCGGGATGATCTGGATCTTCACGTGGCAGGTCTTGCCGAAGAGCTTGTAGCGGCCGACGTTCTGGGAGCCGGAGCCCCAGTTGATCGTGGTCGATCCGGCAGTCCAGACCGGGGTGTACGTGCTCCACGCTTGGGACCCTGCGGTCCCCACGTAGTTCCACGCGGTGCCGTCGCCCAGGTAGATGTCGTTGCCCTCCACCAGGAGCTGGCCCTTGCGGGACGGCCGGCGGGCTCCAGGCGTCCCGTAGGCGACCGGGCGGCCGACTCCCCAGCGGCGGTCCACGACGGCTCCGGAGGCCACCACGGAGGCTCCGGCGGCCACGGTGCACTCGGCGAGCGGGATCTCCACCACGCCCGTCTCGGGGCTGTTGGTGAGGCTCGGGGCGTTCGCGCCGCCGGTCTTGTACATGGGGGTGATGGCGTCCGCCGAGGCGTCGTACCGCAGGACCACGAGGTCCTTCCGGGCCGAGGAACCGCCGGAATTGGAGACCACCGGGAGCGAGTACGGGCCGTCGTTGATGACGGTCGCGCCGTTCACGAAGCCGGAGCCGGCCGCGATGGAGACGCTGCTCGTGCCGTTCGCCGTGACCTTCAGCGCGGTGCTCGTGAGGTCGTCGGTGTGGACCCCGTCATTGCCCCAGCGGCTGGCCGTCAGGGCGTACTGGGCCTCGGTGGACAGCGGCGAGGAGCTGAAGGGGAAGGAGGTGAAGGCCACACCGACCTCACTTTCGGGTGTTGAGCTTCTTGATCATGTCGGCGAGCGTGTTCAGCCGCTTCGTGGCGCCGGAGGTCTTGTGGGAGGTGGTGGCCTCGGTGCCTACGGTGATCTCGGTGGTGAGGCCGCCGGTGGCGTCGAAGGTCAGCTCCGCCTCGCGGACCTGCTCCTGGACCACTCCGGCGTACGGCACGACGACCGTGACCTGGTCACCCAGGAAGTAGTCCTTGCCGAAGGTCAGCTGGTTCGTGTCCTGCGGATCCATCGAGACGCTGACGGAGGTGGCGCCCGTGTACAGGGCGTCCTGGCCCTTCTCGTCGAGCTGGGCCTGCGCGTCGGCCGCCGTGGGGTCGATCTCGCCGACGTCCACGAAGCCCTCCACCCGGTACCCGGGGAAGACGGGCTGGGTGTCGACGCGGGTGTAGCCGAACAGTTCCTTGGCGACGACGGCCGCGTTCGTCGCACCGTCCACGGCCGACCGTCCGGCCCCCAGGACCGCGTACGTCATGGTGGGTGCCGTGACCTGGTACGAGGACGAGACGAGGTTGCCCCGGCCCTCGGAGAAGGTCGCGGTGTCCCTGCGGTTCGTCGTCGAGTAGACCTGGAACTCGATCCCGGCGGAGGCGTCCTTCTGCCGGATGCGGAAGCCGAGGTACCCCGGCGGGCTCCCGATCGGAGCTCCTCGCGCGATCTCGGTGAGGGCCTCCAGGACCGTCTCGAAGCGGTACTTGAAGGACTGCCCGGTCTTGCCCCGGTTGCCGGAGGGCTCCACGGTGAGTCCGCTCTTGCGGCGCTCCGTGAGGGCCCCGGGCCCCAGGTTCAGGTTGACCAGGTTCTTCATCAGGGTCTCGGTGGACGAGGCCGAGTTGGTCACCGCGTAGTACGCCGTGGCCTGGGAATCGATCGCGTGGGCCGGGTCGGGCCAGACCAGCGCGTTGGCCAGGTACTGGGTGTCGTCCGGGCCCGCCGCGGTGAGCTTCCGGGTGCCGTCCTCGTTCGTGGCGTACCCGAAGGCGTGGATCGGGCCCGAGAGCAGAGTGGTCCCGTACAGCTTGAAGATCAGCCCGCCGTTCGGATTCGAGCCGGGCGCCAGGAGGGCCGCGTTCCGGTCGGTCGCCGAGATGTTCAGGATCCAGTTGGAGACGGCGTTGTACCGCATGACCAACTGGACCTGGGTGAAATCGTCGAGCTGGCCGATGATCTGGTGGCCGGAGTTGCGGATGTACACCTGGAGGTCGAGCGGGCTGTACACGCCACCCCCTCAGTACGCGGTGAGGTAGCGGGACGTGTACGAGAGCTGGACCGAGCTGTCCTCCGTGGCGCCCGTGACGGTCAGGCTGAGGCTGTTCTCGCCAGGGCTGAGCGGCCACAGGACGGCCGTGGAGTTCAGGTTGGGCCAGAGATTGGTCGAGCCGTTCAGAAGGGCGCTCTTGACGCCCTCGCGAGTGTCGATGACGGCCGTGTCCGAGGACGTCATGGACCGCGTCAGGACGAAGCTCTCGCCCGTCGTGACGTTCGTGATCGTCGCGGCCGTGGCCGGGCCCCGGATCGTCCACACCGGGTAGGTGGGGACCTCACCGAGGTTGATGACCTTCACGGAGCCGAGGACCTGGGAGTCCTTGACCCTCCACGGCAGGATCGGCAGGAACGTGCTCGCGCCGCCACCGACGTGGAAGGTCACCGTCTTGTCCTCGCCGAGAAAGTACGGCGAAGGGGCGACGAAGGTCAGGACCGCCGTCATCCAGTGGCGACCGGTCCTGTCGTCGTCGTCCTGGACGGTGAGGCCGTCCGAGTAGTACGCCGAGATGCGCCGGGTCGAGCCGTCGGCCTCCGTGAAGGCCAGCGTCCCGGGCCCGAACGCCGGGTTGAGGTCCTGCACCAGCCGGTGGAAGCGGGCCAGGCACGAGGGCCTGTCCGGCCCCCACAGGTGCAGGGGGATGGTGATCTGGCGCTGGCCGGCTCGCACCCCACGGACCATCGAGCCGTCGAAGGCCGGGGACTGGTCCGAGTAGAAGGCGTAGTCCGGCAGCCCGGTGCCCGCCACGCCAGGCATGACGAAGGCACCGGAGGTCGGGTCGTCGAAGTCGGACAGCGACGTGATCCGCCCCGAGGAGGACGTCCAGGTCACCGTGGTGGCCCGGACGTCCCGTACGGAGGGGCCGGTGGGGAGGGTGTTCGAGCCGCCGACGAGCAGAGGCATCGGTCACCTCCCCAGCAGTTCCATGCGGTACAGCACGTCCGCCACCTGCTTCTCGCCGGTGGGCTGCGGAGGGTTGATCACCGTGATCTGGTGGCCGCTTGCCTGATCGCGCTTCACCTTCTCGGCGAGCGTGATCATGGCGTCCCACTGAGCGGGGTTGAGGATCGCCTCGGGGACTCCGGTCTCGTTGACCACCGGGGTGATCCCCGGCGGCAGCCATCCGCCGTTGTCGTATCCGCCAGGGCGGTTGTACGCCTTCGAGAGCGACCCGTAGGCCGCCAAGGCGTACCGCATGGAGGAGTAGACGTTGGCGAGCGGGTCGATCGAGGTCCCGTAGAGGAACGGTCCCTTGTTCTTGAAGCGCCCCGCATAGGCCCGGAAGGTGGGCCCGATGACCTGCATGAGGCCGACGCTGGGGTGGCCAGCCTTCCAGTTGGCGTCCCACTTGTTGACCGCCCGCGGATTGCCGCCGCTTTCCTGGTTCATCCGGCGCAAGGTCGTCTGCACCAGGGACGAGGGCTGGCCGACTAGGCCCAGGGCCTGACGGACCACCCCGGCCCACCGCTGGACGCCCGAGCCGGGTGTGTTCAGGGCACTGCCGCCCCCGGTGAGGTACGGCATCGGGTCCACCGGCTTGCCGTTGACCCGGGCCTCCAGGTGGAGGTGCGGGCCGGTGGTGTTGCCGGTGGCGCCCACCCGGCCGAGCAGCGAGCCGGCCGCGACCGTGTCCTTCGCCTTGGCGATGATCTCGGACATGTGGGCGTACAGCGACGTGAGGCCGCCGCCGTGGTCCACGGTGAGGTGGTTGCCGTACGGGCCCGTCCGGCTGAGGGAGGAGACCCGGCCTGCGGCCACGGCCTTGATGGCCGTACCGACGGCCGCCGGGAAGTCCAGGCCCGTGTGATACCCGGAGGACCACATGTGGCCCTTGACGCCGAACTTCGTGCCGTAGGCGGCGTTGACGGGCTTGATCCAGGAGCCTCCGCCCCCGGTCTCGGCCTCCTTGCCCCGGATGAAGTCGACGATCTTGTCCGCCAGCACCACGGGGATGTTGCCGACGAGCTTGGACCAGATCTGATTCTTGGTGTCGACCGTCAGGGACTTGACCCCGAGCAGGGTCTTCAGCGCCTTCTCGGCCAGGTCGGCCACGCCGCCCCGAGCCCAGTCGACGCCCTTCCCCAGCAGATCGCCGCCCTTGCCGACGGCGCCCTTCACGGCGTTCGTGACGGGGTTGTCGGTGATCGTGTCCCAGATGCCGCCGCCCCAGAAGGCGCGGTGCGGCAGGCCGTTGGCCAGCAGGGCCTGAACTCCCGCGACGCCGCCCTGGCGGGCAGCGGCGTTGAGAGCATTGACCCCGCTGCGGCCCATCACCTTGGTGACCTCGGGCCGCATGATGGCCTCGCCGCCGGAGAGGTCCAGCACGCCGCCCGTGGGGGAGACGAACCGGTGGACGTCCCGTCCCGGCGTGTAGCCGGGGAGCACGCCACCCGAGGCGAAGCCCTTGGGGAGCTTCATCTCGCTGATCGTGCCGATGCCCGGGAGCTTGGCCGCCGTGTTGTTCCAGACCTTGCGGAGGCCTTCGTTGAAGACCGTCTGGATCAAGAACTTCACGGGCTTCTTGGCGACGTCCTGGAGCTTGTCCCAGGCCGTCTTGACCCCGCTGACCGCCTTCGAGAAGAAGCCGACCACCGCGTTCTTGAAGTCGGCGACCTTGCCCTCGATGGTCTTGCGCATCGAGGTGACGGTCCCGGAAACACCGGACCAGAGGCTGTTCCACTTCTCAGTGGTCCAGCGCTTGGCGTCGTTGAACCGGTCCCGGATCCCGCGGGCGAAGCCCGCCACCTTGTCGCCCACGATGCGAGCGGCGGAAGTGGCGCGCCCGATCGTGTTCTCCCAGACGGCGTCCCAGATGTTCTTGATCCACCGCTTGCCGGTGTCGAACCATTCCCGGATCTTTCTGATCAGGCCCGGGATGATCGAGTCCCCGCCGACCAGCTTGTCGTAGAGCCACTGGAACTTTTCGGCGATCCACTCGGTGACGTGCTTGACCGCGTCGATGAAGGGCTGGAGCTTGCGCCCCATGTCCTTCACGAAATCGATCAGGCCCTGGATGGCCGGGAGGACGGTCTCCTTGATCGTCCAGACGGCCAGCTTCACCAGGAGGTCGACGAGCTGGAGGATCGGCGGCAGGAGCGGCAGGATCGCCGGGAGCAGCACCAGGAGGAGCTGCGTGCCCAGCATGAGGAGCTGCGGCAGCAGCGGCGCGATGGCCAGCAGCAGGTCACCCAGGGACTGGGTGATCCCCAGCAGGGGCGGGATCAGCTCCGGGATGACCGGGAGCAACTGCTCCAGGATCGCCAGGAACTGAGTCGCTGCCGTCTCGGCGATCTCCACCAGGATGTCGCCGACGATCTCCAGGATCGGGGTCAGGATCTGGCTCAGTGCGTCGGCCAGGATGACCACGACCGGGGCTATGGCCTCGATCAGCCGGCCCACCACCTGGACGATGGGCTTCAGCGGCTCCAGCGCCAGGGCGATCAGGTCCCCGATCACAGGGATCAGGGGTGCGACGGCCTCCAGGACCTGGCCGAGGAGCTCAGCGACGATCACGAGGACCGGGCCCAGAGCGTCGATCACGGGCTTCAGGGCGTCGCCCAGGGCCACCACGATCGTCTCGATCGGGGGACCGAGCTGCTCGAAGATCTGACCGATGAACTTCAGGGCCGTGCCGAGGAGCGGCGCCACCGTGGTGGCGAGCGTCCCCATCACCGAGAAGAGCGCCTTCAGCCCGGCCTGGACCTCGGGGCTTGAGGTGATCTCCGAGATGGCCCCGGTGATCTCCTTCAGGACCTGGATGGTCCCTCCGCCGGTGTCCTCCCCGGCCATGAAGATGTCGCCGAGGATCGAAAAGACGTTCCCCGCGACGTCCATCAGGTCGCCGAGCAGGGTGACCGCCTGGTCGATGGCCTGCTCCATGGCGCCCGACTCGAACGCCTTGGTGAGCTTGTCGAAGACCTTGTCCGCCGCGCCGGCCGCGCCCTCCGTGATGCGCTGGAAGGCGGGCTGGGCCGCGACGGCCACCTGGCCGAAGGCGGTGACGAACTGGCCCGGGATCCGGCTCAGCGGCGAAAGGGACTTGGTGGCCCCGTCGAAGATCTGCTTGAGCATCCCCGTACGGGCCAGGTTGTCGACGGCCGTCAGGGCGCCTTGGGCCATCCGGTTCAGGACGCCCGCAGTGCCCTCCAGGCCGCCCCGCAGGATCGGGATGACCCGGGAGCCCACATCCGTGAGCCGGCCGCCTATCCCGGCGAGCAGGCGGTCCTGGACCCCGAGCTGCATGGAGTCCCAGGAGGGCTTCAGACCCTTGACCGCGTTGACGAACGACTGGGCGTTCGGGCTGAGCTTGGAGAAGTTCTCCGTGAGCTTGGCCGTCTGTGCCGCAGAGTTGGCCTGGGCGTCCGCCAGGGCCCGAGCTGCGTCGGCTACCCCCCTTTGGGCGTCCTGCACCCGGCGCTGGGCGTCGGCGACACCCCGCTGGGCGTCGGCGACCTGACGGGCACCGTCGGCCTGAGCCTTGGCCACCGCGGCCTCGGCGTCCCTGACGCCCTGAGCCTTGTCGGTGACGTTCTGGTTGGCCTCGGCGAGCCGTTCCTTGGCCGCCAAGACCCTGTCGGAGCCCTCGACACCGGCCTTGTTCGCGGCCTCGGTGTCCTTCTGGAGCCGCCGGGTCTCGACCTGCTGTTCCTTCAGCCCTTGCTGGGCCTCGGCCAGACGGAGACGAGCACGCTCCCGGTCGATCTCGCTCGATCGCGGGTCCAGGAGGGTCTTGTTCAGCTCCTCCTGGGCCTCCTTGACCCGGAGTACGGCCTCCTTCTCGTCGAGCTTGGCGCCCGAGAGCCGGAGCCTCATGTCCTCCAGCTCGCGCGAGGCGTCCCGACGGGCCTCGGTCAGGTCCTCCTGGGCCCTCTTCGCGTCGCGCTGGGCATCCGCCAGGTCCCGCTCGGCGTCCAGGACCGCCTTCTGGGCCTGGGCCACCTCCTCGGCCGCACGACGCTGGGCGTCGCCAACGGCCCGCTCAGCGTCCGCGACACCGCGCTTGGCGTCCTGGACGGACCGCTGGGCGTCCGCCAGGGACCGCTGGGCCTGCTCGACCTGACGGGTGGCGGAGGCCGCTCCAGAAGCCGCTGAGGCCGCCGGGTTGAACGCCTCCTTGAAGGCCTCCCCGAGCCCCGCCGTGCCGAGCCGGATGGCCCCGATGACGGAGCCCAGGGCAGCGATGGCCGGGAGGGCCACGGCAGCAGCCGGAGCGATGGCGGCCACCACGTTGACGACCGCACCGATCAGGGGAGCGGCGGAGCCGAGCATGGCGAGCCGGGAGCCGAGGTTCCCGACCATCCCGAGGGCTGAGCCGGCCGCCGAGGTGATGCGGTCGATCGTGCTGGCCGCTCCACGGTCGACGTCGACCCGGATGTTCGCCCTGCGGTCCTCTGCCAGGCGGGCCAGACGGGCCTGGGCCTCCTGGTCGCCCTGGAGGCTGACGTTGACGTTGACCTGCTGGTCCCGCAGCAGGGCGGCGAGCTGGGCGCGGTACTGCGCCTGGGCCGTCCGTTCGAGCTGGACCAGCACCGGCAGGGTCACCGGACGGGTCAGGTTCGCCACGTCGGCCCGGAAACGGGCGACCGAGGCGCGGTCGATCTCGATCGGGACGGCCACCGACGTGACACCGCTCGCCCGCAGGCGCTGGGACAGCTCCTGCCCGAAGCGGCTGACGTCCGGAGAGACCCGGAGGGAGACAGTGCCGACAGGAGTGGTCACGACCGCCCCCTATTCAGTTGGTGGCCGTGCTTCCTGCGGAGGCTGCTCGGCGCGGGGAAGGCTGCGGGGGACCTGGCCCGGAGCTGCGGTGCCGCTGATCTGTCCGGGCACCTGCTGGCCCTCCAGGGCTCCGCTCGACAGCAGTTCGAGGTAGTCCTCGGCCCTGGCGTTGGCCTCGGCCTCCTCGGCCGTCTCCCGCTGATCCGCCTCAGGGCGGGGATACGGCGTCATCTGCGGCGGCTGCTTGTTCGTGACACCGACGTACGACACGCCGTAGATGGCCTGGAGCATGTCGGCGATGTAGGCGAGGAGGTACGTCTCGTCGCCCCAGCGCTGGCCGTCCGTGATGCCCCTGAGTTTCGCCTTGTACGGCGAGTGCGAGGGAAGCCCGGCGATCAGGACCTTCAACCGCCGGACGGTCATCTCCCCCCGGTAGAACTTGAGGAGGTCGCCCTCCGCGCCGTACTCGGAGATCAGCGACGCTTCGAGCGCGTCCGAGTACTCCTCGACGTGCGCGCGGAAGCTCGCCGTTCCCCCCGGTTCAGCCCCGCCTTCGAGGTCTCGTTGAGGATCTCGATCACACGCTCCATGGCGGGCCGCATGACGTAGCGGGGCTCGTCCAGGAAGGACTGGGCCAGGTCGGCGTCACCGTCGAAGACGTCCATGGCCCACGCGGCCAGGTCGCCCTGGGTGAGAGAGATCTCCGAGCGGGTCGGCCACAGGTCCGGGTGGGGGACCGTGTACACGGTGCCCGTGGCTCCACGGAAGCGGTACGACTTCCTGGTCGCCTCGCGCTTGGCGAGGTCGGCACCGCTGAAGTCGTCGTCCAGTTCGAGGTCGTCGACCTCGTCCTCCGGCTCGTCGAAGCGCTCCGGCTCGTCGTACTCGTCGTCCCGGTACTCGGGCATGGGTGTCTCCAGGAAGGTGGGTGTGGTTCGTCGTGCGGGGTGAGCGGAGCCGCTCAGATCACGGGGTCAGGGCCGGAACGACCAAGCCGCCGATCTTGTAGTGGACGGAGGTGCCGTCCGAGGCGGTGAGCGCCGTGAAGGTCATCTGGTAGGAGACCAGGGTGTCGCCCTTGTAGACCTTGTTGCCGCGCTCGGTGACCTCGCAGCGCGGGATGATGATCCGCGTGTGGAAGTCGCCGTCCACGATGTCCAGGCCCAGGGCACGGACGTCCGGCTCGGTGTTCTGACCGGTGGAGAACGAGGTGTACGCCGCGTCCCCGGTGCCCGTGGTGGTCATGTCGTCCAGCGCCACCGAGTGGTACAGGCTGACCACGTGCGGGTTGCTGGTCTGGATGAACGTGAGCTGGAACGTGGTGGTCTTGGACGTGAGCTGGGTCCGCACGGGGGCGTCGTAGCCCCACGCCTTGAACTCGGCGCGGGCCTGGTCGGTCGCCTCGGTGAGGCCGTCCTCGGAGACCTTGCCGAGGTCGAACCACTCGTCCGCGTCCCAGGCCGACGTCAGGTCGGTGGGCACGGTGGCGCCGACGGCACCGATGTACGCCTTGCCCGCGTATCCGACCCGGACGCCGTCATTGGCGTCAGCCATGAGGGTCCCTCCTTCAGGGGGTGATGATCCGGGTCAGGCCCGGGAGACAGTCGGTCACGCGGGGCGCACGAGGAGCCCGGCGCTGAAGCCGACGCGGTAGACCTTCGGGTTGTCCTCCGGGCGTCTACCGGGCCCGGAGATCTCGGCGGTGTGCGTGCACAGCCCGCCGTCGCGCTGGTCTCCTGCCATGTCCGCCAGGGCCGCACGGGTCCGATTGGCGGTGGAGCGGGCGGAGGCCAGGGAGCTGGCCCAGACGTCGATGTCGACCATCGGTTCGTCCAGGGACCTGCGGAAGCGCCAGGAGCCGCCGATCCGCATCACGCGGATCACGGGCCTGTCCTGGATCAGCTCGTCGAACTGGGCGTCCTCCGGCAGCACGGTGCACAGATGCGCCTCGTCGCCGAAGAACTCGGCGAGGAAGTTCCTGGCCATCAGCTCCGCGTCCGGGAAGACCTTCACGCCGCTGAGGGCCATGGCGACCTCCTACGCGGAAGGGGCCTTGTCCTCGGCGGCCTTGCGGGACTGCTCGGTCTTGGCGGGCTTGGACTCGGCCTTGGGGGCCGGCTGGGCCTCCCCGTCCACGCGACGGACAAAGCCGTCCCGGACGCGGGTGTCGGCCTCCTGCTCGGAGCAGGCGTAGACCTCGCCCGGTTCGTGGTGGTTGCCCTGCCAGTCCTTGTGGGGGAAGGAGACCTTCACCTGGACGGACATGTTGTTCCTCTCGTCATGCCTTGCCGCCGCTCTTCAGGTGGTCGAGCGTCCGGCCGAAGATGTGCTGGCCCTCCATGTGCCGGGTGCCGTACTCGACGTGAGCCGCGTAGTCGACGTCCGAGACGATCTCCGCCCCGTCGCCGTCCTTGCGGACCTCGATCGAGTCCCGGTACCGCCCGGTGTCCACGGGGGCGATGGAGCGGGCGAAGTCCCGCCCGCGCTCTGCGGTGTCCTGGACGGCCTTCTGGACCGCCGGGTGATCCGCGAGGGCCTTGATGGCCTGCTCATCGAGCTGGATGCCGGTGATGCCGTCCACGGCTCACCCCCGGATGCGTACGGCGGTGAGCTGGAGGTGGTCCAGCAGCGCCAGGCCCGACCAGGGGAGCGGATCGCCGGTGACCTCCAGGGTCATGCCGTTCCACTCCAGGCGGTCCCTGGGGCCCACCGCAGTGCCCGGCGCGAGCCTCACCAGGTAGGTCGTAGCGACCTGATCCCGGTTGTCGCGGTTCTCCGAGGAGGCCGCGGGCTCCACCTGGCCCTGGACGGTCGTCCGCTGAGCACCGGACCAGTCGGTGCTGCTGTTCCCCTCGGCGTCGAAGCCCTCGGGGGCCTTCACCACGGTGATCGTGTGGGGAGTGAGGAGGAGCGCCACGGCACCCCCTCAGCGCGTGCGAGGACGGACCGGGAGGAGCCCTTGACGCCTCAGCACCCCGATGGCGTTCTCCGAGTACCTGGGGGTCCTGCCGGGACCTCCGGAGCCGAAGGAGCGCGCGATGCTCAGACCACCCTGCGACATGGACGAGACGTTGGCGTTGGCCCCCGTCTCGTCCCCTGTCGTCATCAGGTAGTGCGCCTGGTAGATCGTCGCCTTCGTCAGGGCGTCGGCGACCTTGACAGACACCGGGTCGCCCTCGGCGTCGACCTCGTACACGGCGAGCCGGATCAGCTCGTCGATCTGGTCCGAGGCCGTGTCGAGCAGCCTGCGGGCGTGAGCCGGCGGGGTGTCGGGGGCCAGGAACGCGGCGAGCTCTGCCTCCGTCGCGTACGCCATGGCCCCTCCTACTGCTTGGGCGTGCCCTTGGCCGGCTCGGGTTCCTCGGCCATGTCGCGGATGCGCTTGGGCATCCGGCCGTCGGGGGCCATGGAGTTGGTGTCCTCGCTGAGGACCCAGCCGTCCTCGCCCGTCATGGCCTTGCGGGCCAGCTCGTAATCCTCGGGGGACTCCTCGGTGACCTTGCGGGTCTCCTGGGCCTGCGGGACGCCGTCGATGTACTTCAGACGCTGGTAGGTCCGCATCAGCGGGACACCTCCTGGACGCCGCAGTCCACGCACCGCTTGACGGGCACCTGGTCCACGGAGTGGTCGCGGTTGTGGCGGTCGACCTCGAAGGTCTCCACGCGCTTGGCCGGGCACCCCTCGCGGTGCCGGAGGCCGTCGTTCTTCTCGGCCATGACCGAGTCCTCCTTGGAAGTGATCAGGACGCGGCGACGCGCACGCCACGGAGGCGGGCGGCACCCTTGCCCAGGACGGCGATCGAGCCGTACAGCTCGATGCGGGTCCGGTAGACCGGCATGGACTGGAGCATCCCGAGGTCGTCGACCATGAGCCCGCCGTTCCACAGGCCGAGGACACCCACGTCGCCTTCACCGCTCGACCAGCGCACGGCGTAGATCGAGGAAGCGTCGTTCGCGGTGCCCTGGGTTTCGGTCTGCGGCAGGATCGGGTTGCCGGAGGCGTCGTTGCCCATGTCGAGCAGGGCCACGCCGTTGTAGGTGTCGATGCTCTTGCCGAACTCGGTCCGCTGCTGGTCCCAGGCGTTCAGGCGCCGGGCCGCCGACTTGATGCGGGCCTTGGTGGCGGCGTTCATGTACAGGGCGTTGGCCCCGCCGGGGACGGCCGCGATCAGGGCGTCCAGGGCGTCGAAGAAGTCCTGGGCCGAGCTGGCCGGGTTGGCTGCCGTGAAGACCGGGAGACCGTTGGTCGCGGCGTCGATGACCTGCGAACCCACGAGGCGCTTCTTGAGGCCGTCGAACGACTTCGGATTCACCGCGGAGTCGCCGTTGATGAAGGCGGTCTGGAAGCCCAGACGCAGCGCCTTGATCTTCAGCGCGGTCTGGGTGGCCCGCTGGCTCGCCAGGTTGCCCCGGGTCTGCTCGATGAAGCGGTCCACATCCGCGTCGCCACCGAAGATCTTCAAGGTCTCGGTCTTGGTGTTGAGCGTGCCGGTCGACTCGGTGTACGCCTCGTTGACGTCACGGAAGGCGACACCCGGGAGGGTGGCCTCCTCGTTGTACGCCCAGGCGTTGCCGGTGACGTCCTCGAACTGGATCTGGTCCAGGACGACCGACTCGGTGTCCGTGAGGAACGTCTCCATGACGCCCCGCACGAGCTGGTTGGTGCTGAGCTTCGCGGACTCAGCCAGGGAAACGGCCACTGCCGTCCTCCTTCGGACATGCAAAAGCCCCGGTCAGTGCCGGGGCTGATGGGATGGGCGGTTACTTCTCCGCGTAGTAGGCGGTGAGTCGGGGCCTGCCGGGAGCGGCCTTGGCCACACGGTCGCCGTCGGAGTCGGAGCCGCCGAAGTTCCCTCCCGAGCGCGTGGGGGCGCTGCGGTACTTGGGGGTCTTCGCGGCCTCCCTGACCTCCCGGAGGACGTCCCTGTCGAAGGAGTCCCCGGTGTGGTCCAGAGCGGACACGGTCGCCAGGAAGGCCCGGCTGTCCAGCAGAGCGTCCGGGTCGGCTCCCGCCTTCGTGGCGGCCTTGTAGACGGCCAGCTCCACCGCGCGCTGCTTGGCGTCCGCCTGGGCCGCCGTGAGCTTCTCGTTGAGCTGTTCGGCGTCGTCGCCGTCGGTCTCCAGGCCGAGCGCCTTCAGCACCTTCTGGAGCTGCTCGCTCTGCTCGGTCCCGCCGTTCTTGGCCTTCACGCGGTTGGCGGCTGCCTCCCGGCGCAGGCGCAGGATCTCCTTGCGCGCCTTGTCGGGCAGGTCGTCCAGCCAGCTCTCGCCGTCCTGGTCTCCCTGGCCGTTCTGGCCACCCTGCTGGGCAGCCGAGCTCTGGTCCGTGTCCTGGTTGCCGCCCTCGTTCCCTTGGCCGCCTTCGGAGCCGCCTTCGCCCTCACCGGACCCGCCGGCGATGGCGTAGATCGGGCGGCCGTCCTTGCGGTGGCCGAGCACCGTGCCGGGCGGCACGGAGATGTACGGGGTGCCGAGGTCCGGCGTGGTGCTGTGCTGCATGACGAAGCCCTCCTGGAGCTAGGTCGTAGGAGGCGCGGTCCTGCCGCGCTCTGGGGGTGTTTCGGTGTCGCCCTCGTCCTCGGAGTCCTGCTCCGGGGGCTGGGTGAGCTGTGCTGGCTCGGGGGCTTCCCCCTGGATCCGGGTGACTTCCTCGTCCACCTGGTCGTCGGGCACCAGGCCCGCGAGACGGACGAGCGTCTGAAGGGAGGCGGCACCGGCCGCCTTGAACGCCTGGACGGTCTGGGCCAGCGTGAGTTGGTCGGTCTGGACGGCGTCCGGAAACGTGATCTCGATGCGCTGGGGTTTGACGCCGGAGTGGAAGATCCGGGCGTCGATCGTGAGCAGGATTTCCAGCAGCTCCCTGAGCTGCGGTATCCAGTAGAGGATCTTCTTGCCCCGAGTGCTCAGGGACGCGCGCTCACGGGCGTTGACCTCGGTCGCGGTCTTCTGGCCGTTGCTGCCTTCCTGGGCGAGCCCGAAGGTCTGGGCCGAGTAGCCCGCCCCCCGGATGACCTGCTGGATCAAGTCGCCAGCCGTGCCCAGGTGCTCCTGGTACCGGAGGTTCGGCTGGACCATCGTGATCTCCTGCCGGAGACCGCCCGCGTCCGTCAGGACGTCCAGGGGCGTGAAGACCGACGCCTCCAGGTCGAACCAGGCGCCCTTGCCCCGCTCGTCCTGTGCCTGCATCAGGAAGTCCTGCGGCACGATCAGCCGGGCCTTGCCGAGCTGGATGTCCCGCATCAGCGCGCTGAGCGTCATGTCCAGCGAGTCCATGAGCTTCTCGACGCCCGCGTAGTCCGAGCGGCCGAGGGCGGGCTCCTTGAAGAACCGAGAGGGCCGCATGTTCGGCACGTACACGCACGCGAGCCGGGGCAGGCCCGTGGGGATCGCGCCGTCCCCGTTGACGGCCCTGGCGTACGGCTCGGTGTCCGGGAGGGTCTCCAGCGGCACTCGGTGGCCCAGGCGCTGTCCCGTGCCCTCGTAGAGGCCGTGGAAGACCACGCCGGGCTCGTGCCGCTCCAGGTGCCGGTACACCTTGCCGCTCTCGATGGCGACCTCGGTCCAGAAGGTGCAGGCTCTGAGCCGGCCCCACTGGAACTCCGGGACGGCCTTCTCGGGCTGGATGGCCTGGGCGACGGGGGTGTCCGCCACATCCAGATCCCAGTCGACCTTGATGAAGACCCCACCGAACGCCGCCGAGATCTCGGCGGCCTCCAGGAGGAGAGCGTGCAGTCCCTCCTGCATCAGGTCGTCGATGCGCTGCTGGGTGGTGTCGTCCTCGGCCTTCAGGGCCGGGGGATCGGCGAAGAGGAGGTTGGCGCTCGTGGCCGCGATGTCCCCGGCGAGGGGGACGTGCTCACGGATCGGCACCTGGGTGGGGTCGATGGGGGCACCCCACCAGAACGGAGCGTCGTACCGGGCGGACCCGAGGACCGCACCGGAGGCCGCGGTGCCGAACTGGCCCGAGTAGACCTTGGAGAGCTGGTGGATCGAGCCCGACCACCAGGCGTTCCACTCGGTGAAGCGCTGGTAGGGCTTCTCGCAGGAGGCCGGGGGCCAGGCGATGTCCTCGGACGGGAGTCCCGTCATGCGGCAGCCACCTCCCCCGAGTCGAGCCGTATGCGACGGCGGTAGCTGCTGCGGGTCGTGAAGAGCACGTAGCGGGCGGCGTCGATCGAGTGGTCGTTCCGCTTGATCGGCGCGTCCTCACCCTGCTCGCTGGCCTTGGGGTCCCAGACGTACGAGGAGATCTCCTCGATCAGCCCGGTGCACGAGCGGTGGATCTTCAGGACGCCCTGCTGGAGCAGGGAGGCCATCCAGTTGATGCCGGGCATGACGTCCTTGTCGGCGAGCTGGATGCTCCCGTACCGGCTCCCGAGCCGCCGCAGGTCGGCGTGGAGCTGGAGGCGGAAGTCCTTGGCCGCCGAGTCGACGACGTGGTACCGGGGCCGTACACCGGTCTGAGGGCCGAACCGGGACCCCTGGGGCTTCCGGTACGTCCTCAGCCAGTTCAGGTACTCGGGCGAGAGCTGGGCGTTGGTCTTGCCGATGCCCTGGTTCTCCTTGGCGTTCGGGTCGTACCGGTGCTCGCCCGTGAAGTACAGCCGGCCGTCTTCCCCGAGCCCGAGGAGCACAGCGGCAAAGGGCACGGAGTGACCTACGTCGATGCCTGTCCCGATCCAGTCGGTGATGTACGGCATCTCGTCCACGACGTGGAGGTCCTCGTCGAACATCGAGAAGACGGCGCCCTCGGCCACGCACCACTCGCCGAGGATCAGGCGCTTGTACAGCAGGCCGGAGTACTCGGCCTTGCGCTGCTGCACGTACGTGGGCGTCAGCGTGGGGTTGTCGTCGATGACGAAGGTCAGCCGGGCCAGGTCCAGGTCGCTGCTCAGGTCCCGTACCTCGCCGGTGCGGGTCAGGTGCACCTGGGCCTTGTCCAGGTAATTCTTCTTCAACCAGTGGTTGGCGCTGTCCGGGTTGCTCGTCCCGATCAGACGCGGGTCGGTGTCCGACATGCGGGAGGTGAGCATCGAGAAGAAGCTCTCCGGCATCGTGGACAGCTCGTCGCAGTACGCGCCGACCAGGGAGAGTCCGCGGATCTTGTCCTTGCTGCTCTCGTCGTTGCCGCTCGCGACGATGATCCGGCGGCCCAGCAGCGTCAGGACACCCTTGCCCTCGTTGTACGCGCAAAGCTGGGGCCCGAGCATCTCCACCAGCACGTCGATCACGTTCTGGCGCAGGGTCCTGGTGGTCTTCCCGGCCATCAGCAGGTTCCCGCGGGGCCCGTTGCGTACGAAGTCCAGCCAGTCGATCAGGGACGTGATGGTCTTGGCGGACCGGACCGAGCCCTCGTAGATCGAGATCTGGTGCTGGCGGCTGATCTGGACGGCCAGGCGCTGCTTCGGGGTGAGCGGCTGGAGGTCCACGGCCTACTCGTCCTGCTGGGGCTTCTCGCCCATGGCCGCGCTCAGGAACCGGTCGATGGCCGAGAGCTGTTCGTCCTTGTCGTGCTCCGCGTCGTCCTTGGCCTTCTGATCGAACCGGGCCAGAGCGCTCATCGCGGAAGTCGTCAGGTCCTTGGACTCCTTGGCCGGGGGAAGGTCCAGCCACTGGGCGGCGATCTCTCCGGTCTGGGTCATGCCCGTCAGGAGGTACCGGCTCCGGGCCCGTGCCATCTGCTCCCGGGCCAGCTCCAGCAACTCCTGCTGGAGCTCCTGGCGCTGGGCCTTCAGGTCGATCTGACGGGCGTCAGTGGCGGCCCTGACGGCCTCCCGGTCGAAGGCGAGCCCGAGGCGCCGCGCGTGGTTCGAGATGGTCCCCAGAGCCCACCCCGTCTGACGGTGGATCTCGTTCCTGGACAGCCCGTCAGCGTGGAGCTGACGGAGCCGCTCCTCGTCCTCGGCGGTGAAGGTTCGGGCCACGGCCGGCTCACCCCCTCATGCGCGTGTGGTGGCGGGTGACCGGTCAGGTCCTGACGGGCGTCACAGGGCTTCACGATCCGTCCTCGGACGTGATCTCCTCGCCGTATGGAGAAGCGTTGGGGTGACGAGTGGCGTCCGGGGATGCGGGTCCGGATGTACGATCGCGATAGTCCGACCCGGGAGATCCGGGACGGCGTGATCAAGAACCGGAGTTGGGGCCGGGAACGAGGCAAGCCGATCTGGTGGTTCGAAGTCCTCTTCGACGGCGACTCCGAGGTGCGCGTGTACAAGCCCGGTGAGATTCACGTGGGGATCGACAACGCCAAGGAGGCCGAGGAGTCGTAACTGTCAGGCCGCCGGGATTAGTACGCGCTTGGCCTTCGCCCTGGTGGCCTTCTCGGCTCGGGCGACGGCGATGTGTCGGAGGAGCTTCTGGCCTCGGTGATCGAGGCCTTCGACTTCGAGATGTCCTCGGCGGATCCAGCTGTAGACCGTCTGCGGGCTGACGCCCGTCAGGTCGGCGGCCTCTCGGATCGTCAGCCAGAGTTCGTCCTCCATTGAAGCCCTCCCGCACATGCGAAAGGCCCCGGTCTGCAAATGGCGTCGGGGCCTGCACGAGGACACACGAGTCCTGCCGTGTTCGATTATGCGGTCGTTCGTTAGGGAAAGCAAGTGCTGCTTCTGGCGGGCGTCATGACGTCGGAGTAGACGGGCTTGTAGTTGAGCCACGACCAGGCGTGGATGACGACCTCGCGCAGGCCTACCTCTGTTCCTACACAGACGTTCCCGCCAGGGGCAGACCCGGCGCCTACGGATCAAGTACGGGCGCCAGCCCTTCCGGCGGCGCATCGACGCACGTGGTGGCCGTCATGACGAAGGTGTCGGCGACAAGAACACGCATTTCTCTCGCGGTGGGGTGGCTGGTTTTGCACAGCCGCCCATTCTGATCACCGTTCGGTCCTAGAGTATGGCCACGGACGTTTTCCACGCTCCACTCCTCTGCGCCCCGGCCGGCCGGGCGTGCAGGTGGCTCGGCACCCACAGTGTCATCGGCTGTCGAGAGGAGGAATCCCGTGTCGGGATGGGAAAGCGAACCGCCGGACCCGGCCTGGCTGGCGTTGTACGTGGCGCTTCTGGATCTTGCCATCCAGTTGGCGGCCTACCTGTCGGGCTGAGTCCGGCGTCCGTTCGGGGCCGCCCCTTCGGGGGCGGCCCGTCTCTTCTCCTAGGGCAACCATAGTTGCCCTAGAGTGTGGATCCAGCATAACGGCGGCCTAGGTCATCTGCCCACGGATCAGCGGATCCGGCGGGTGTCTACCAGCGGCCCCGTGGCATGTCGGCGATGGCGCTTTGGATCGCCGACGCAGCGTCCTCCAGCCGCCTCGCAGCCATCATCAGTCCCTTGGCCTTGTCCTCCAGGCCGCCGAGCTTGTCGGCGGCGTGGGCGAGGACATGGACGTTGTCCTCGAAGCTGCCCAACGACCGTGCAGAGTCGCTGAACAGCTCGATAGCGTCGGGACTAATGCCGAAGCCGTGGATGCGGGGATCTGCCAGTTCATCCAGCAGGGTGTTGAGGAGGCCGGCCAACTCCGGGGCGGTCTTGGAGAACTCGGCCAGTGCCGGGCGGACCTGATCGAGAAACTGTCCCTGGGCTTCGGCCAACATCTCACCCAGACGGGTTTCGGTCAGCCCGGTCAGGCCCTCCAGCGCCTCCACGGCCTCGCCCTCGCGGTCAGCCTTCCAGCGTTCGAGGAGCTTCACTGGGTAGTCGTCGCTGCTGGCGCCGTCGATGGTGGTGTGGTGGGGGACGCACAGCAGCAGCAGGTTCTTGAAGCTGTTGCGCTCCGGCACGGACCATGTGGCGTCGAACCGTTTCCCGCCAGGGTTGATGGCCCGGATGTGGGCGATCTCCGCGTTCAGTTTGGGCACACCGTTGACCATCGTGATGACGCGGCTCGTACATCCGGGCCAGTAGCAGTAGCCCCTGCACAGGGTCATCAGCCCGGCGAGTGTGGCGTTGTCGTACTTCCTCTGTGCCATGCGTCCCCCTCTACGACAGCTCCTTCGGGACTGTAGGACGTTGTGTGGCATCCCTGCTACGGGGCGTGTCGGAGCACGGGGGGCTCATGGAGTTCAGGCGGGCGGCAGAGTTTTCAACCCTGGCTCCCGCTGCTCGACCCTCAGCCGGGCCTGTCGGCACGAGCCGTCGGAGTTCGGGAGGTTGGCGTCAGCGAGGGCCTGACGGATGTGACGGGTTCCCGGGCGCTTTCCTCCCAGTCGGTCGTACAACTTCCTCACGACATCGTCCGCCGTGGGCTTCTGCGGGTTCTGGGCGGACTTCTCCGGCTCCGTATTGACGCGGGCCGTCACGACCTCCGGGCGGGGCTTCGGGGCAGCGCTGACGGGCTTGGCGGCAGGCGGCTGGAGAGCGGGGGCCCACTTGGCCACTGCGGGCTTCCACAGAGGAGCACCGGTCCTGACGACGTTCACCGACGGCTTTGACGGCTCCGCCTTGGTGGTGGACGGCACCTCAGGTCTACGCACGGTGGCGGTCAGGTGCAGTACGTGGGCAGCCACCGCCGGGGGAGTGGCCGAGACGATGACCACGATCCAGGCGCTCTTCTGGAGGTAGCCGCCACTGATCAGGTGCTCGCAGATCTGGGCGGCCATGGCCAGGGCGAGGGCGATGATCGCGCCGACGTTCGCCTGGCGCCTCTCGGGACTCCGCCGGGAGAGGCTCCCGGCGATGGCGGCGGCCACAGCGGCGTACAGGCTCAGGCTCGCAGGCATGATCAGGGCGAACCGCCAGTCCCACCCGGCCAAGACGGCCAGGCGGTACTCGCCCGGAGCGCTGAGCGCCAGGGCTGCGGCAAGGACGGCGGGACGGCCGGCTGAGGTGGCGAGCCGGACCAGAGGCGGCTGGACGGTCTCCGGACAAGGGGAAGGCCCCGCGGCCTTCGTGGGCGCGGGGCTCTCGCGGTGGTGCACGAGCGTCAGGCCTCCTGCGGCGTGCCGAGGGCCTGGGCGGCCTGACGAACGAGGGCACCGTAGTCCTGGGCGTCGAGCTTCACGACGCACATCACGCACTCGGCAGCCCAGCCGGACCAGTCCTCTCTGACGAGCGTCAGCATGTCGCAGCTCGGGCACGGCACCGGCAGGGGCAACCGTCGGGGCTCGGTGCGGGTGACGGTCTTGACGGCCCTCATCAGCTCGCGCAGCTCCAGCTCGAAGTCGGCGACCCAGGGCTGCTCGACGATCCAGCCGAGGTGCGTCAGCAACCGGTCCGTCAGGGAACTGACGTGGACCCTGACGGGCGCCAGGCGGCGCTCCTCGGTGACCACCTGAGCCCAGGCCTCCAGCACCGCCAGGACGGGCACCGGACCCACCTGGTCCTCGGCGTTAGTGACGTTCTGACGGGCGTATGGGCCCAGCAGGTTCAAGGTGTCCTCCCGGCCCGGGACAGGGGCGTGGAGGCGGGTGGAAGACCTGCCGTCGCCGCCCCTCTGCTCTCGCTCGCGGCTCATGTGGAGGTAGGTCCATTGCTCGGGGATCGCGGCGATGAGCCCGCGGATCCGGCTCTGGCAGACGACGCAGGTGTGCGTCTCGGAGGTCCGGTTGCACACTGCGCACGCGGCCCCAGTCATCGGGCCCTCCGGATCCGGCGAACGACCGCGACGACCAGGCCCGTGACGATGCCGAGGGCGATGAGGTGGAGGCCGTAGTTGACGAAGTCGATCATCTGGGGGTTCTTGGTCATCAGCCCTGGGCCTTCTCGAACTCGCGGCGAACGTCGCTGAGGTGGTAGAGCGAGCCGCAGGTGAAGCCGCCCACACCCTCGTCGAGCAGATCGACATCGGTCACGGGGAGCTGCGGATCCAAGACCGGCTCATCCACGTTGAACATCCCCAGCAGCTCGGCGGCCTGTCGATGGGTCAGCAGTGCCTCTCCGCAGACTCCGGATCCGTGATCGGCTCCGCAGACCCACCGCTCCACGGTCGCGGCCGAACCGATCTGGAGGACGCGACCTTCGCCGTCGGCGGTGGGCAGGACGCGGTGGTTGCGCCAGGCCGCCTCGGCGATCTCGGTCATCCGGGTCCGGATCAAGTCGTTGATGTTGATCTCGATCGTCATCAGTCGTTCTCCTCATCGGCAAGGCGCTCGTACTCGGCCCAGAAGGCCTCCAGCGCGCGGTCGGCGTCCTCGCCGAACAGCTCCTTCAGGGAGCGGTCGGGCTGGTACTCGAAGATCCGGACGGGCTTGTAGGTGATCTCCTCGATCACGGCGGACCCGTCGGGGCGTTCGTGTATCTCGACGTTCGCGATCTGTTCCGGGCCGTAGCCCACGAAGTAGTCGTCCAAGGCGGTCATCGGCCCTCCCCCTCCGGGGCGACGGCGGTCCAGACGCCGTCCTCCTCGGCGATCAGGCCGCGCTCGGTGAGGGCCTTGACCGCGCGATAGACCACGGCCTTGTCCACCCCGAGGGCGCGAACGATGGTGGCCTTGCGCTGGCCGGAGGGGCGGTTGCGCAGGTGGGCCCAGACGATCCGGGCCGAGAGGACCAGCTCGGTGTCCCGGAGGACCTGGTCGAGCGCGGGGTCGATCGGGCGCAGGGCGGTGTTCTCCATCAGGCGCCCCGCCGGAACTCGATCACGTGGCCGTCGATGACCTCGGTCGACGACAGGACGGGCCGGCTCGGGCTCGGGAACCAGGAGATGGAGGGGTTCGCCCGCAGGCCCTCGCTGATGAGCTGCTGGACCAACTCCCTGACCCGGTCGGGCCGGACGACGGCACGGCCACGCGGACGTCCGTTGGGGTCGACCCACATGTCCTCGGGGAGCTGGAAGAACTTGTCGCCCTTGCCCGCCCTCGGGTGGCCGTGGCGGTACCCGTCCTTGGTGAGGTTCCCGAATGCGTCCCTGCGCTGATTGCGCTGGTCCAGCAGGTAGCCGTGGGTGTACAGGTGCTCCCAGAAGGCGTTCTCGGGAACGTCGCTGAAGTAGACCTGGCGGAAGAGCGTGGGCGTCATGCGGCGGGCCGCTATGGCCTGACGCGGCTGGATCTCCTGTCGGACGACCTGCTCGGTGTTCAGCAGGTACTGGCGGACCCGGCGGGCAACCTCGGACTCGGTCAGGAGCTGGCCGACGTTCAGCAGGGCCCTGCGGGTGAACAGCCGCAACGATCGGACCCCGTTGAACAGGTGGTCACCCTGACCACCTGTCTCCGTCTTGAAGGCACGGAGCTCGGCACCCTGGATGGTTCGCATGCCGTTTTGCGTCAGCTCATCGCGATTGCGGCGGACGAGACTGTGGATCGCCTGGGTGTCCACCTCGTAGTACGCGGCGGCCATCTCGGTCGTGACGTGCAGACTGTCCGGCAACATCGACAGGGCCTTGACCTTGTCGAGCACGTCCGTGCGCTCGATCGTCTGCATCCGCATGGTGCGGGACTCCGTGAGGATCAGCTCATTGCTGACCGGGGGAGCGATGGTGGCCATCGGCGTTCCCTTTCGACTCTGTTGTGCGGGAGTACTCCAAGGGGCATCCAGCACAGGAGGCATTCCCCCGTGCGGGGTGCCTCCTGAAGAGTCGATATCGCCTCGGTGGCGATGTATTCACATTACCACTCCGTGGTGGGTCTGAGCACCCTTAAAGGAGCCCTGAGGGCATACTCGTTGGCTTTATGACTTCTCTCGGACTTTTCTTGGAGCAGTGCCCTCTACAAGAATTCCTGGAGTATTCAGAGGTTGGCGGGCGGGTCACGCGCGTGCGTATCCTTGGTCGCAGACGCGACGAAGCCCCCGGCCTAGGAACCAGGGGCCGCGTCAGACGGCTTCCTTTTTAAAAACGAAGCCAGGTTGGTCCGGGAGGGCTCCCACCCTCATCCGAACCGGCTGTCCCCACGCCTCCAAGCAGATTGGGAACAACCACATGAACTCTGACGCCGATTCTATCGGCCAGGCCGTCTCGGGACGAACCGCTCACCGGGAATCCCCGGAGAAGGTCTCCGGCGTCCGCCTCAATGAGATTCGTGAGCGCCTCCTCCTGGAGCCCAAGGCCCTCAACGAGGCCACGATCTCCTGGGCCGTGGAGATCCACTCGTTCCTGTCCGGCACCCGGGGCATCGCTCGCTGGACCGACATGCACAAGGAGACCGTCCAGAAGATCGCCGGTCCCACTGGGGGCACCTCCGTTTTTAAATTCCTCTACACGGCCACCCGGGGCCGCTCCTCGGTGATCGAGGAGGAGCGCGAGGACATGCAGCTCCGGTTCAACTCTCTGGTCGGGAGGTCCTGGTCTCCTCTGGGCCCCTCGGGATACCGGTCGTTTGCCGCCCAGTACCTCTCTGACTACTTCATCCCCTCTGGGTCCTGGACCCTGGAGCTTCTGGAGGATGGGGCCCCTCAGAGAGGTAATGGGCGGAAGGCGACCGGTATCGGAGAGTCACACCTGAAAAACTCTGAGCGACTGGAGATCCAGCTCGTCCTGGCCCAGGAGAAGATCAGCTCTCTCACCGAGTGGGGACGGATCCGAGGGGAGTCCTGGACACTCCTGACGATCTTGGACCCGGCCAACGACTCCTGGACCGACGAGCAGTACGGCAAGCACGCCTGGCGTCTCGCGGTCCTCTTCGCCGGACAGAACGTCGTGCTCACCCAGAAGGACGTCATGGCCCTCACAGGCCTGGCCGAGAGCCCGGTCCGCCGTCTGCTGAAGAAGTGGAAGGACGCCCTGCTGGTGACCGAGGAGAAGGTCGGCCGGGCCAAGCACTTCCACTTCGGCTTCTACTCGGTGCTCCACCCGGACGGCCAGATGTACGACGGGGGCCTGGGTGACAAGACCAAGCTCTACGCGGCCATGAGCCGAGATGCCAAGGAGCGGGCCACCGCGGCCCGTCGGGGAATCCCCGAGGGGACCATCGCCTGGAAGGCCGCTAACCCCCGTACGCGCCAGGCGTTCCTGGACGGGCTCCCCGAGGATGCGGACCCGGTCTGGCGAGCCCTGGTCGAACGAGGCGACGAGGTGGAGATGTATGAGCACCTGGTGGCCCAGGCCAAGGAGGCGGGGTCTGCCCCATCGAACCCTGCGGTCTTGGTCGCCGGGGTTGTCGAGCCCGGCAACCTGAAGCGGCCGGCTCAGGCGCCCCCGGGCCTCATGAGCACTGAGACCCAGCGGTTCCTTGAGCAGTCCGCGGAGGTCCAGCAGGAGACCCTGGCCGCCATGCGCAGGAGGATGGCCGGAGTCAGCTCGACCTGACGTGTGTGAACGATGTGCCAGGCGGACTCGCAGGCCGTGGAGGAGGGCGACATCGTCCTCCTCCACGGCCTTGAATGCCTCGTCCAGCAGCTCAGGGAGCGCGGAGCGTTCACGGAGCCGTCTCGACCGTGCACTCCTCTACCCAGTGCGCGATGACGCTGAGGGTCGCGAGGTATTCCAACGCCTCCTGCTGGCCCCAGTCCGTATCCTCCTCGTGCGCCGCTACGTTGCGAATCGCCAGGAACGCGCCCGCCGTCATGTACTTCGCCCCCTCCTGCCGAGCACGCCAAGAGGGCGATGTCCGATCTCCTGGAGACCGCAGTCGCGGTTTGCCGGCCACCGGGTCCTTCAGGTCGAACGCCTGCATCGCCAAGTCGTACTCGCCTACGTCATGGCGACCGAGCTTCTGTTGGAGACGTCGGTTGACCGTGCGGGCTGCGGCGAGGACGGCGTCCTGGTACGCCTCGGCGGCCCAGAGCGGCGCTGCTGGATCCCAGATCCACGGGTGCAGGTCGTCTGCCGCTAGAGCGGGCGAGGTGGGGCGCAGGAAGGCCGCCATCTCCTCGGCCGACTGCGCCAACCCGAGGGCGTGTAGTGCTGCCGCCCGAGCGGCGTACCAGTCATCTTTGGCGTGCCCGTCATAGTCGCCGAGACCAGGCGAGTAGACGTTTTCGATCTGGCGCACCAGCACCTCCTGACTCACGAGGTCCTTAGGGAACTCGGGCCACTCCGTCGTCTGAGCCTTCAGTGCTCTCTCGACGGCAGCAAGGTGGTCAGTGACGCCCTCCACGAACTCGGTCAACTTCTCGATGGCGAAGGAGTGATCCATAGTCGGAGAGTAGGGACCAACAGCCACGCTGTTCGGGGATGGAGGAAAAGTGGTGTGCGAGGAGCGCAGGAGGCGCTGGAGCGGTACGGCCTGACGGAGACCTCGGACGGCTTCGCGTTGACGCTCAAGGGCTTCCAGAGGGCCTCCCGGCGGGCTCTGGACCTTCGGAAGCAGGGAGACCCGGAGGCGATCCGGGTACTGGCCTTGCCCCCCGACGATCCGCTCCGGTGGGAGTACGCCCGGTGTCTCCAGATCGACTCGTTCGTCTCCGAGGTGCACCACTCGGAAATTTAAAAAGTTGACCCGAAAGTCCCACGTCGAACGAATGCGCCGTGTAACGGAGGGATCGCTTCCCGTCATTTCAAACGGCTAACATGTTGATGGCCGCACGCTGAAGGCCCGCCCCTGGGGAGAGGTGGGCCTTCGAATTTTTAAAAATCTCTGGCGAGAGATCAGTCGGGTGGTGGGACGCCCGAGGTTTGGGGAAACCGTGAGCGAGCTTAGCCGTATTCGTTCAGCAGTGCTAGACGATGAGCTGCACTTCTCGTTGTGGGATGCCGTCCGTGTCCTGGGATACCGCTCGGTTGCCGGGTACGGTTCGGGATACCGGAAGATCCCTAAGGAGCTGAAGCGGCGCGTTTCGTGGGAGGTCTTCGGCGAGGAAGGACCCCGGGCGCGAACCTTGACCACCGCCGTGACCAGGGACGGCTTGCGACGCCTGGTGGCGAATTCTCGCCGGGCCGCCGCTGTGAATCTGGCGATCGAGCTGAACATGGAAGTGGTGTGCGTCCCGACGCCCGAGGCGGAGGCCCTCCGGATTATCGCCGCCGCCCTGAAGCCGCTGGACTTTGTGGAGGAGTATCGGGTCGGCGACTACACCGTGGACGCCTATCTCCCCGAGCTCAACGTGGTCGTCGAGCACGACCGGCTCAACGACCTCAGCCGCGACAAGACCGCCGAATGGTGGAGGCGGACCTTGATCGAGGACCGGCTCGGTTGCGCGTACGTCTCGTTCGACACGAGGCGCCGGGACTTCAACCCCGGCGACGTCATCAACACGATCTTGACGATGGACTTGCCGGAACGGACTGAACAGGCCGCCTAATTTCTCCAAGAAATCCTGGAGAGAATCCGGTCGGTCAAAGCGGTGGTTGTGCTGTCACCCGAATGGGTGGCAGCATTTCCGCATGCCCGCCAGGAAGAAGCTCGTCATCCTCGACCCGGAGGCCCCTACGGGCTTCAGGCGGGTCTCGTACGGACCTGTAGTGGACGGCCAGCCCCTGAGGTCCCCGGCGATGCGGAAGCTCGTCCAGGGCCTCGTGCGGGACCAGGCGGCCTTCGCCGAGCGGGAGCGGCTGGAGGAGGAGTGGGTGAAGAAGCAGCTCGCCACCGCACCCCCGCTGACCGTCCGGCAGATTCAGATGCTTCGAATGGTGAAGGCGGACCTCATTCAGGCCGCCCAGCGACGTAAGGAAGAGGAGAGGGCCGACCGGAAGGTGGCCTGAAGGGCTAACGCCACTTCACCTCAACCCGGTTTGGGTTCCAACGGTTGAAGGGCCTGGTCGCGGGGTGGATCAGGATCTCCCGGATGAGACTCCGGTACAGGCCCTGCTTCCGGGGGATCGAGTAGTCCGCCCACTCCTTGCGCAACTCGGCGACGCTGATCTCGGTGAGGTTGGCCTTGACCCCGTACTCCGCGATCTGCCTACGGGCGTTGGCCATCCTGACATTGAGTTTGTCGATCGCGTTCTGGATCTCCCGGGCCGGACGGTCGCCGTCGAGCAGCTCGTCCTCCAGTTCCGCCTTCCGCTTCTCCCAGTTCAGGAGCTTGGTCTCCAGAGCCGGCCGGGGGTCGTCGGGATCCTTGTGAGTGGCCGCCTCGATCTCCTCCAGGTGTCTAAAGGTGAGCTTCTCCACCAGCGGCTCCAGGTCACCGATCTGGATCGTCCTGCCGCCACAGCCCCCGTTCTCCTTCCGGCACGTGTAGAGAGGGGTATCGGGCTTGTCCCCCCGCTGGCTCGTGCTCATCTTGTGGTGCTGCCGCCCCTCCTCCTCGCAGGAGCAGGGCTCACCCACGACGTGCGGGACCTTGCAGGTGCAGCGGACCAGGCCGGAGATCGGGTGCTTCAGGGCGGTGGCGTCGCGCTCGCCGAACTCCGCCTTGAACTCCTCGGAGCGCGCGGAGAGCAGGGCCCGGAGGGCGTCGCTCTTCTCCGGAGAGATGATCGCGGGCCAGACGGCCGTCCCCTTGATCACGCACTTGTGCTCCTTGCGGCCCGAGATCCGGGCGGACATCAGGAGGGTCCGCATGGCCTGATACGTGAAGTCGCCCCCAGTGGTGGTCCTCACGCCGTGCTCGTGGGCGTCCAGTACCAAGGAGTACAGCTTCTCTCCCGCCAGGGCCCTGTCCGTCCAGCGCTCGACCCAGCGAGCTTCGTCCTCGTTCAGAATCTCCCCGAGGATCTTCCGGCGCGGGCCCTTGCCGTCGTAGAGCCGTGTGTAGCCGAAGGGCCGGTGACCCGAGTTGTGGATCTTTCCCTCGGCGACCAGCTCCTGGACCTTGCGGAGGATGCGCTCCTGCTTGTGCTCCACCTCGTACTTCGCGATGGCACCGAGCATGCGGGCCACGAGACGGCCAGTGGGGGTGCTCAGATCGAGGTCGCCCGCCTTGACGGTCGCGATCTCGGTCTTGTGCTCCTCCACGATGATGATCAGGTCCTCCAGCTCGGCGGGCTGGCGGTACAGGCGGTCTGGGTGCCAGGAGACCACGGCATCGATGTGGCCGGACTTCACGTCCTCCAGCATCCGCAAGTAGTCCTTGCGCTTCTTCCGGCGGTCAGCGGCCGTCACGTCGTTGTCGACGTACACCTCTACGACCTTCCAGCCGAGCGAGGCGGTGAGGAGGCGGCAGTCGTCCTCCTGGCGCTTCACGCCGAGACCGCCGCCCTCGCGGTCGTCACTGATGCGGACGTAGATGCCGACGCGGCGAACCCTGGCGGTGGTCTTCATGTCGTGAGGGTAGAGGAGTTGGTGGGTTCGAAGGAACTTATGGCACCACGGCTCGGTCTACCAGGACCCGGACCTGATGCGCAGGGCGGCACCGCGGCTGGCGCTGATCTCCTGCGGCGCGGACAACCCGTACGGTCACCCCGCCCCGAGCACCGTGGCGGCGCTGCGCGCCGGGGGAGCGAGAGTGCTGAGGACGGACCGGGACGGGGCGCTGGCGGTCGTCGGCGGAGGCGGTGAACTGCGGGTGGCGCGAGACTGAGGGCATGGACCCCGCACAGGCCGACGCCTACCTCCACCGCCTGGGAGCCGGGCGGCCGGCACGGCCCGCCGTCGGCGTCCTGCGCGAACCGGGTGCCGACCGTGCGGGGCACCGACCGGACGGAGTGACGGACCGGCGGACTGACGGACTGACGGACTGACGGACTGGCGGACCGGGGACCGACGGCGGACGCCCCGGACGTCGCCCTGGCGGAGGGAGCCGGCGGGCGACCGCCGCCGGTGCCGGACAATGGCCGGCGTGAGTGATGTGCGACATGTGCTGGTGCTGCCCGACCGTGATGCCGCCGAAGAGGCGGCGCAGGCGCTCGGGGAGCGGTTCGGGATCGCGGAGGAGCCGCAGCTGGTGCGGGACGCCCTGGCCGGGGAGGACGACGCCGAGGACGCGCAGTGGCTCGTCGTCCTGCGGGACGAGGAGGGGCGGCTGGATCCCGGGGAGCTGGACGAGTTCGCGGGGGAGTGGGAGGGGTGGCGGGAGGAGCCGTGATCCCGTCGGACCGGAGGGGGAGGGGGAGAGGCCGGACAGGCGGTCCCGTCGGTGCGGGACGGCCGGCCCGCGTTGTCGGTGGCGCGTGGGATGCTTGTCGCGATGGCCAGGAAGACTGCGAACGACGATCCCCTCGCCCCGGTGACCCTGGCCGTGGGCCAGGAGGAGCTGCTGCTCGACCGTGCCGTGCGGGAGGTGGTGGCCGCCGCGAAGGCGTCCGACGCCGACACGGACGTCCGTGACCTGACCCCGGACCAGTTGCAGCCCGGCACCCTCGCCGAACTGACCAGCCCGTCGCTCTTCGCGGAGCGCAAGGTCGTGGTCGTCCGCAATGCGCAGGACCTCTCGGCCGACACGGTCAAGGACGTGAAGGCGTATCTCGCGGCGCCCGCCGAGGAGATCACGCTCGTGCTGCTGCACGCGGGCGGGGCCAAGGGCAAGGGGCTGCTCGACGCGGCCCGCAAGGCGGGGGCGCGGGAGGTGGCGTGCCCGAAGATGACGAAGCCGGCGGACCGGCTGGCGTTCGTGCGGGGGGAGTTCCGGACCACCGGGCGGTCGGCCACGCCCGAGGCGTGCCAGGCGCTGGTCGACGCGATCGGAAGTGATCTGCGCGAGCTGGCCTCGGCGGTGTCCCAGCTGGTCGCGGATGTCGAGGGCACGATCGACGAGGAGGTCGTCGGCCGGTACTACACCGGACGGGCCGAGGCGTCGAGCTTCACGGTCGCCGACCGGGCGGTCGAGGGGCGGGCGGCGGAGGCGCTGGAGGCGCTGCGCTGGTCGCTGGCGACCGGGGTGGCGCCGGTGATGATCACGAGTGCGCTGGCGCAGGGGGTGCGGGCGATCGGGAAGCTGTCGTCGGCGCGTGGGGGCAGGCCCGCCGACCTCGCCCGCGAGCTCGGGATGCCGCCGTGGAAGATCGACCGGGTGCGGCAGCAGATGCGGGGATGGACGCCGGACGGGGTGGCTGTGGCCCTGCGGGCGGTGGCCGAGGCGGACGCGGGGGTCAAGGGCGGCGGGGACGATCCCGAGTACGCGCTGGAGAAGGCGGTCGTGACGATCGCGCGCGCGGCGCGGTCCAGAGGGCGCGGCTAGGTGTGCTGTCCGGGGACGTCGGTGACGGGCGACACGCCTTGAGGGGTGCTCGAAAAGGGGAGTGAGGGCCTTTCCGGCGCGGGCTCGGGGCGCTGTGGCCGCCGCCGGGTGGCCGCCGCACCGCCGCACCCCGTGATCGAGTGGCCCTCACCCCACCGAGGAGGAGAATCGGGATTGTCAGCCGTACATCGCCGGACTCCGGGAAGGTGGCGAGTGCCATGGCTGAACACCCCCACGCCGCGCTGGTGCGCAAGGGCTACGAGGCCTTCTCACGCGGGGACATGGACACGGTGCGCGGGCTGCTGGCGTCGGACGCCACGCATCACGTGCCCGGGAGTCACATCCTGTCGGGAGACTTCAAGGGGCAGGACGCGATCATCGGCATGTACCGGCGGCTCTTCGAGGAGAGCGACGGGACGTTCGCCGTCGAACTGAGTCACGTCCTGGTCGACGGCCGGGGGCACGCGGTGGCGGTGCACCGCTTCACGGCCGAGCGTAAGGGCAAGCGGATGGACGAGAGGGGAGGCATCGTCTTCCGGATCGTCGGGGACAAGATGACCGATCTCGACGAGTGCGTCGAGGACATCGACAAGACCGACGACTTCTGGTCGTGACGGTCCGGTCCCCGTCATGCCGAAGGCCCCGCCCGCCGCCCTGGGGAAGAGCGGCGGGCGGGGCCTTCGGTTCACGCCGGTTGAGCTCGCTCCCGCGTGGCGAACGCAGGCCGCGAGCGAGCTCGGGGTGCCGGTCGGGAGCGGATGAGAGAGGGCCCGCTCTGGGTCCTTCCGGCGGCTGGGTCCACTCGGGACCCGGTCAGATCAGGGAAGGGTTCAGCCCTTGATCGCGGCGACCTTCTGAGCCAGCGCCGACTTCTTGTTGGCGGCCTGGTTCTTGTGGATGACGCCCTTGGAGACGGCCTTGTCGAGCTGGCGCGCGGCAGCGCGCTGGTACTCGGTGGCCTTCTCGACGTCACCCGCGGCGGCAGCCTCACGGGCCTTGCGGATCGCGGTCTTCAGGGAGGACTTGACGGCCTTGTTGCGCAGCCGGGCCTTCTCGTTGGTCTTGATCCGCTTGATCTGGGACTTGATGTTCGCCACGAATGAGCCTCTACAGGTTCTGGCACGGGGCCGCAGGGGTCCCGTGCCGGTGATTTCTTGAAGGTGTGCCTCCTGCGGAGAGGGCATGAGACACAGCCACTCAGACTACCAGCGGCTCTCCGGGCGGCCCAAACCGGCCGCCGGCGACCGCCCGCTCCAGCTCAAGCCGGCCGCCCGCTCCGGTCCGAACCGGCTGGCTGTCGGCGGCCGTCCGCTCCGGCCAGGTCGGCCGTCCGCCCCGGCCCCGCCCGGCCGCCGGCGGCCGCTTGCTTCGGGGTAAACCGCCCCCCGCCTCCCGCCCGTGGGACCATGGAACCTACGTATCGATCCGACCCGAGACCGCAGACACTGCGGACGCCTCAAGAATCAGGACCCTGCGTGCCCGCGATCCCTAGCCATGTGCCCGAGCCGAGCCGTACCGACCCGGCTCTGATCCGCAACTTCTGCATCATCGCGCACATCGACCACGGCAAGTCCACGCTCGCCGACCGGATGCTCCAGCTGACCGGTGTGGTCGAGCAGCGGCAGATGCGCGCTCAGTACCTCGACCGCATGGACATCGAGCGCGAGCGCGGCATCACGATCAAGTCCCAGGCGGTGCGTCTGCCGTGGGCCCCGACCCACGACCCGGGCAACACGCACATCCTCAACATGATCGACACCCCGGGGCACGTCGACTTCACCTACGAGGTCTCGCGGTCGCTCGCCGCCTGCGAGGGGACCATCCTCCTGGTCGACGCCGCCCAGGGCATCGAGGCCCAGACCCTCGCCAACCTCTACCTGGCGATGGAGAACGACCTCACGATCATCCCCGTACTGAACAAGATCGACCTCCCCGCGGCGCAGCCCGAGAAGTTCGCCGAGGAGCTGGCGAACCTCGTCGGCTGCGAGCCGGGCGACGTGCTCAAGGTGTCCGCCAAGACGGGGCTCGGCGTCGAGGCCCTGCTCGACCGGGTCGTCGACGAGATCCCCGCCCCGGTCGGCGTCCAGGACGCCCCCGCCCGCGCCATGATCTTCGACTCCGTCTACGACTCCTACCGGGGCGTGGTCACCTACGTCCGCGTCATCGACGGGCAGCTCAACAAGCGCGAGCGCATCAGGATGATGTCCACCGGCGCCACGCACGAGCTGCTGGAGATCGGCACCAACTCGCCCGAGATGCTCCCGGCCGACGGCCTCGGCGTCGGCGAGGTGGGATACCTGATCACGGGTGTGAAGGACGTCCGCCAGTCCAAGGTCGGTGACACCGTCACCAGCCAGCACAAGGGCGCCACGGAGGCGCTCGGCGGCTACAAGGACCCCAAGCCCATGGTCTTCTCCGGGCTGTATCCGCTGGACGGCTCCGACTACCCCGAGCTGCGCGAGGCCCTGGACAAGCTCCAGCTCAACGACGCCGCGCTGGTCTACGAGCCGGAGACCTCCGCCGCCCTCGGCTTCGGTTTCCGCGTCGGCTTCCTGGGCCTGCTGCACCTGGACGTGATCCGGGAGCGGCTGGAGCGCGAGTTCGGGCTCGACCTGATCGCGACCGCGCCCAACGTGGTCTACCGCGTGATCATGGAGGACGGCACCGAGCACACCGTCACCAATCCGAGCGAGTTCCCCGAGGGCAAGATCCAGGAGGTCTTCGAGCCGGTCGTGCGGGCCACGATCCTCGCGCCCACCGAGTTCATCGGCGCGATCATGGAGCTGTGCCAGACCCGGCGCGGGACGCTGCTCGGCATGGACTACCTCTCCGAGGACCGGGTGGAGATCCGCTACACCCTGCCGCTCGCGGAGATCGTCTTCGACTTCTTCGACCAGCTGAAGTCCAAGACCCGCGGGTACGCCTCCCTGGACTACGAGCCCACGGGGGAGCAGTCCTCCAGCCTCGTCAAGGTCGACATCCTGCTGCACGGCGACAAGGTGGACGCCTTCTCGGCGATCACCCACAAGGACCAGGCGTACGCGTACGGCGTCCGGCTCGTCGCCAAGCTCAAGGAGCTCATCCCGCGGCAGAACTTCGAGGTGCCGGTGCAGGCCGCCATCGGCTCCCGGGTCATCGCCCGCGAGACCATCCGCGCCATCCGCAAGGACGTCCTCGCCAAGTGCTACGGCGGTGACATCTCCCGCAAGCGCAAGCTGCTGGAGAAGCAGAAGGAAGGCAAGAAGCGGATGAAGATGGTGGGCTCCGTGGAGGTTCCGCAGGAGGCCTTCATCGCGGTCCTGTCGAGCGATGACAGCGCGGGATCGGCCAAGGGCAAGAAGTAACCGCGGGTTACCGCCCGGGCCGGGCGGAACAGGGGCCCGTCGTGCGAGAGCGCGGCGGGCCCCTCGCGTTCCCGGGGTAGGCATCTGTGGGAAGTGACAGGCCGGAGGCCCTTACGCAGGGGCCGGTCGGCCTTTACTCTGATCCCTGCTCGATAGTTACTCGCGAGTTAAACAACAGCCCGCGAGGGAACCCAGCCGCACCTGAGCCAGCCGCACTGTCGCGGGCCCCGGAGGATGTCGTGAGCGACGCACAGCAACTGATCGAGAACCGTCCGCCGTCCGTGGCGGCCCTCTTCCTGGAGCGCGTGGCGGCCACGCCGGACGCCGAGGCCTACCGCTACCCCGTCCCGTCGGCCTCCGGCCAGGGCCCGGACGAATGGAAGGGGCTGAGCTGGGCGCAGGCCGCCGAGCGGGTCTTCGCGATCGCGGCCGGCCTGATCGAGCTGGGCGTGCGGCCGGAGCAGCGGGTGGCGCTGGCGTCCTCGACGCGGGTCGAGTGGATCCTCGCCGACCTGGGCATCCTGTGCGCGGGCGCCGCGACGACCACGGTCTACCCGCAGACCAACGCCGACGAGTCCGCGTACATCCTCTCGGACTCCGGGAGCAAGGTGCTCGTCGCGGAGAACGCCGAGCAGCTGGCCAAGGCGAGGGAGAAGCGGGCCGAGCTGCCCGAGCTCACCCATGTCGTGGTGATCGACCCGGCCGGTGTCGAGACGGCCGACTGGATCCTCACCCTCGACGAGCTGGAGAAGCGCGGCGCGGCCCGCCTGGAGAAGGACCCCGAGCTGATCAGGGAGCGCGTCTCCGCGATCACCAGGGACCAGCTGGCCACCCTCATCTACACCTCCGGCACCACCGGCCGCCCCAAGGGCGTGCGCCTGCCGCACGACAACTGGTCGTACATGGCCAAGGCGATCGCCGCGACCGGGCTGGTCGGCGCGGACGACGTGCAGTACCTGTGGCTGCCGCTCGCCCACGTCTTCGGCAAGGTGCTCACCTCCGGCCAGATCGAGGTCGGGCACGTCACCGCCGTCGACGGCCGCGTCGACAAGATCATCGAGAACCTGCCGGTCGTGCAGCCGACGTACATGGCCGCCGTGCCGCGCATCTTCGAGAAGGTCTACAACGGGGTCGCGGCCAAGGCGAAGGCCGGCGGCGGCGCCAAGTACAAGATCTTCCAGTGGGCCGCCGAGGTGGCCCGGGAGTACGCCAAGGTCACCCAGGACAACTTCCGCCGCACCGGCAACCGCACCGCGCCCCTCGGCCTGTCCGCCAAGCACAGGATCGCCGACGCCCTGGTCTACTCCAAGATCCGCGAGGCCTTCGGCGGCCGGCTGCGCGCCTGCGTGTCGGGTTCGGCGGCCCTGGCTCCCGAGATCGGCTACTTCTTCTCCGGCGCCGGCATCCACATCCTGGAGGGCTACGGCCTCACCGAGTCCTCGGCCGCCTCCTTCGTCAACCCGGGCGAGGCCTACCGCACCGGCACCGTCGGCAAGCCGCTGCCCGGCACCGAGGTGCGCATCGCCGACGACGGCGAGATCCTGCTGCGCGGCCCCGGCATCATGCAGGGGTACCACGGGCTGCCCGAGAAGACCGCCGAGGTGCTGGAGCCGGACGGCTGGTTCCACACCGGTGACATCGGCGAGCTCTCGCCCGACGGCTATCTGCGGATCACCGACCGCAAGAAGGACCTGATCAAGACGTCCGGCGGCAAGTACGTCGCGCCGGCCGAGGTCGAGGGACAGTTCAAGGCGATCTGCCCGTACGTCTCCAACATCCTCGTGCACGGCGCCGACCGGAACTACTGCACCGCCCTAATCGCCCTCGACGAGGCGGCCGTCCGGGACTGGGCGGAGGAGAACGGGCTGGAGGGCAGGTCGTACGCCGAGATCGTCGCCGCGCCCGCCACGGTCGAGATGGTCGACGGGTACGTGCAGCGGCTCAACGCCGGACTGCAGCGCTGGCAGACCATCAAGAAGTTCCGCCTCCTGCCGCGCGACCTCGACGTCGAGCACGGGGAGATCACCCCGAGCCTGAAGCTGAAGCGGCCGGTCGTCGAGCGGGAGTACAAGCACCTGATCGACGAGATGTACCAGGGCACGCGCGAGGCGTAGGGGCAGGGCGGTCCCCCTGGCCCCGGGTCTCCCCTTGGCCCGGGGCGTCCGGCTGGCCCCGGCTGTCCCCCCTGGCCCCGGCTGTCCCCCGTGGCCCGGGTGTCCGGCGCCGTGGTTCCCGGACCCCTGCGCGCGGGCGCTCCGCCCGGGCCCCGCCGTCGGACTCCCGCCCGCCCGGTGCGGCGGGAACCGCTCGTCGAGCCGGCCCTCCCCTCACCCGCCGCGCCCCCGGGGCGCAGCGGACGCCGCGGTCGGTGGTCCGGTGGCGGACCGCAGGAGTCCGGCGACGATCCCGTGGCCGGCCCCCGGTCCCCGGCGACTTCACGAGGGCCGCCGCCCCGGCCCCCGGCCCCCCGCCCTCGCGGCGAGCGGGGGGACGTCGACCGGATGCTCGAATGTGAGCGTCTTCCCGCCCGTGTCCGACCGCACGCGCAGCGGTGTTCTCACCCATCGCGACCCACTTCGGTAACTCGGCGCTCACGGGCGCACCCGGTCTGTCACCCTGTCGGCATCGGCCGAGGCGTATCCGCACGAACCGCACGGGGAGCTGTCCATGGGGGCCATTCCTACGCAACGGGAGACGCTGTCCCGTGCCTCCGAGGTGCCTGCGCACGCGTCCGAGGCGTCCGCGCCGGCGCACCCGCGGGCGCACGCGAACCTGCCCGGCAGCTCCCTCGCCCCCGGCTCCGCCCGCGCGCTGGTGCGCACGGCGCTCGCCGACTGGACCGGCCTCGGGGCGCCCGGCACCGAGCACCTCACCGACCGCCTCGCCGAGGACGCCCTGCTGGTCGTCAGCGAACTCGTCACCAACGCCGTCGTCCACGCCGGCACCGGCGTCGAGCTGACGTGCCGGCTGGAGGAGACCGGCGCGCTCCTCCTGGAGGTCCGCGACCACCACCCCTCGCGCGCCCCGCGCGGCGGCGAGTCCGACCCGCCCGGCGGGGAACCGGAGTACGGGCGCGGCCTGCGGCTCGTCGCCGCGCTGGCGGAGGCCTGGGGCATCACCTACCGCACGGACGCCAAGACGGTGTGGGCGCGGCTGGCCCCCGAGGGCCGCCCCGCCGGCCAGGAGGCCGAGGCGTGCACCGAGGAGCGCGCCCTGGAGCGCGGGCTCGAGGTCGCCGGGATGCTCGCCCCCGAGCCCCCTCGGGCCGAGGCCGGCCGGGACTGGCTGGGCCGCGGGGCCCTGTCCTTCCTCGCCGAGGCCTCCGACCTGCTCGCCGGGCAGCTCGACGAGAACCTGGTCGCCGCCCTGACCGGACAGCTGATCGTGCCGCGGCTGGCCGACTGGTGCGCGGTGTGGCTGGAGGACGAGGCCACCGGCCGCGGGGGCTGGAGCGACGGCACGGACCCGGCCGGGGCCCGTCTCGCCCGGGTCTGGCACGGCAGCGAGAGCCGCGTCGAGGAACTGCGCCGGGCCCTGGAGAAGGACCCGCCGCACCCGTACGACCCGCCGGGGGAGCCCCCGTTCGGGCGCGGCCGGGAGTGGGGGAGGTCCGGCCCCCTCGCCTACCCCTGGCCCGCCGACGCCCTGGGCGGCCCCGGCGCGGCGCTCGCCTACCGGCTCACCGCCGGCGGGCGGCCGCTGGGCACCCTGGTCATCGGGCGGTCCGGGACCGGCCGCTTCCCCGACGAGATCACCGGCCTGGTCGAGGACCTCAGCCGCCGGGTGGCGCTCGCCGTCGGCGCCGCCCGCCAGTACGCCCGGCAGGCCACCATCAGCGCCGTCCTCCAGCGCGGGCTGCTGCCCGGCGCCGTCGCCGAGATCCCCGGGGTGCGCAGCGCCCTCGTCTACGAGCCGTACGACAAGGGCGGGCCGAGCGGCGACTTCTACGACGTGTTCCCGGCCGGCGACGGCCGCTGGTGCTTCGCCGTCGGCGACGTCCAGGGCAAGGGGCCCGAGGCCGCCGTCGTCATCGGCCTCGCCCGCCCCTGGCTGCGGCTGCTGGCCCGCGAGGGATACCGGGTCGCCGACGTCCTGGACCGCCTCAACCAGCTCCTGCTCGACGACGCCACCGAGGCCGCCGACGCCGCCGCCCGCGCCCTGGTGGCCGCCGGCGCCCGACCGGCCCTGCCCGGCGACGGCCCCCAGACCCGCTTCCTGTCCCTCCTCTACGGCGAGCTGGTCCCCTTCGACGGCGGCGTCCGCTGCACCCTCGCCTCCGCGGGGCACCCGCTGCCGCTGCTCCTCGGCCCCGACGGCACGGTCCGTACCGTCGCGCGGCCGCAGACCCTCCTCGGGGTCGTCGAGGACACGGCCTACACCGGCGAGACGTTCGAGCTGCGCTCCGGCGACACCCTGCTGTGCGTCACGGACGGCGTGACCGAGCGGCGCGACGGCTCGCGCCAGTTCGACGACGGGGACGGGCTCGCGGCGGCGCTGGCGGGCTGCGCCGGGCTGGACGCGGAGCTGACGGCGGAGCGGATCAAGCGGCTCGTCCACGAGTTCGGGCCGCGTCCGCCGGCCGACGACCTGGCGCTGCTGGTGCTCCAGGCGGAGTGACCTCCCGCGGTGCTGGACAATGGAGGGCATGCCTTCCGCACTCCCCGACGGCGAGCCCGTCCCCGCCGACGGCGCGCTGCCCCCGCACGCGCTGGCCGGGGCCGCCGGCCGGCCCCTCGGGTTCTACCTGCACGTCCCCTACTGCGCGACCCGCTGCGGCTACTGCGACTTCAACACCTACACCGCCACCGAGCTGCGCGGCACCGGCGGCGTGCTCGCCTCCCGCGACAACTACGCCGAGACGCTGATCGACGAGGTCCGCCTGGCCCGCAAGGTCCTCGGCGACGACCCGCGCGAGGTCCGCACGGTCTTCGTGGGCGGCGGTACGCCGACGCTGCTGGCCGCGGACGACCTGGTACGGATGCTCGCCGCGATCCGCGACGAGTTCGGGCTGGCGGCGGACGCGGAGATCACCACGGAGGCGAACCCGGAGTCGGTCGGCCCCGCGTACCTCGCGACCCTGCGCGAGGGCGGCTTCAACCGGGTCTCCTTCGGGATGCAGAGCGCGAGGCGGCACGTGCTGAGGGTCCTGGACCGCACGCACACGCCCGGACGCCCGCAGGCGTGCGTCGCGGAGGCGCGCGCGGCGGGCTTCGAGCACGTCAACCTGGACCTGATCTACGGCACGCCGGGCGAGTCCGACGACGACTGGCGGGCCTCCCTGGACGCGGCCCTCGGCGCCGGGCCCGACCACGTCTCCGCCTACGCCCTGATCGTGGAGGAGGGCACGCAGCTCGCCCGCCGCATCCGCCGGGGCGAGATCCCGGCGACCGACGACGACGTCCACGCCGACCGTTACCTGATCGCCGAGGAGACCCTGTCCGCGGCGGGCTTCGAGTGGTACGAGGTGTCGAACTGGGCCACCTCCCGGGCGGCCCGCTGCCTGCACAACGAGCTGTACTGGCGGGGCGCCGACTGGTGGGGCGCGGGACCCGGCGCGCACAGCCACGTCGGCGGGGTGCGCTGGTGGAACGTGAAGCACCCGGGAGCGTACGCGGCGGCGCTGGCGGCCGGACGGTCGCCGGGTGCCGGGCGCGAGGTGCTGTCGCGGGAGGACCGCCGGGTGGAGCGGATCCTGCTGGAGCTGCGGCTGCGGGAGGGGGTGCCGCTGGCGCTGCTGCGGGAGGAGGGCCTGGCCGCCTCCCGGCGGGCCCTGTCGCAGGGGCTGCTGCAGGAAGGACCGTACGAGGAGGGGCGGGCGGTGCTGACGCTGCGGGGCCGGCTGCTGGCGGACGCCGTGGTCAGGGACCTGGTGGACTGATCAGCCCGCGGGGGCCGTCACGAAGTCGATCAGCTCCTCCACCCGCCCCAGCAGCTCCGGCTCCAGGTCCTTGTACGACCGCACCCGCCCCAGGATCGCCCGCCAGGCGGCGCCGGTGTTCTCGGGCCAGCCCAGCGCGCGGCACACCCCCGTCTTCCAGTCCTGGCCGCGCGGCACCCGCGGCCACGCCTCGATGCCCAGGGCGGCCGGTTTCACCGCTTCCCAGACATCGACGAACGGGTGGCCCACCACCAGCGCGTGCTCACTCGTCACCGCCTGGGCGATGCGCCACTCCTTCGTGCCCGGCACCAGGTGGTCGACCAGGACGCCCAGCCGGGCGTCGGGGCCCGGCCCGAACTCCTCGACGACGGACGGCAGGTCGTCGATACCCTCCAGGTACTCCACGACCACGCCCTCGACGCGCAGGTCGTCGCCCCACACCTTCTCCACCAGCTCGGCGTCGTGCCGGCCCTCGACGTAGATCCGCCCGGCGCGCGCCACGCGCGCGCGTGCGGTGGGGACGGCGACCGAGCCGGAGGCGGTGCGGGTGGGGCGGACCGGCCCCGAGGGCGGCCGCACCAGCGTCACCGCCCGGCCCTCCAGCAGGAACCCGCGCGGCTCCAGGGGGAACACCCGGTGCTTGCCGAAGCGGTCCTCCAGCGTCACCGTGCCCGCCTCGCAGCGGATCACCGCGCCGCAGAACCCCGTTCCCGCCTCCTCCACCACCAGGCCCGGCTCCGCCGGGACCTCGGGGACGGGCCGGGGCTTCTTCCACGGGGGTGTCAGGTCCGGAGAGTACTGGCGCATTCGGATGACGATAGGAGAAGCCCGGCGCCGGTCATCGCGACACGCCGAAACGCGCCGCCAGGGCGTCCCGCTGCGCCCGCAGGAACGCCGCGTCGACGACCGCTCCGTGACCGGGCACGTACAGCGCGTCCTCGCCGCCCAGGTCCAGCAGCCGGTCCAGGGCCGCCGGCCAGCGGGAGGGCACGGCGTCCGGGCCCGCCTGCGGGTCGCCGGACTCCTCGACCAGGTCGCCGCAGAAGACGACCTCCGGGGTGCCCGGCACCAGCACGGCGAGGTCGTGGGCCGTGTGACCCGGGCCCACGTTCGCCAGCAGCACCTGGCGGCCCGCGCCCAGGTCGAGGGTCCGCTCGCCGGAGACCAGGTGGCGCGGCGGGACCAGCGCGTCCACCGCCTCCCGGGCCGTCCGGGCGTCCAGGCCGTGGCGGACCGCGTCCGCGCGCAGCTCCTCGCGGTCACGCGCGCGCGTGAACACCCCGTCCACGCCCACCGCGCCGAACGTCTGCGCGCCGGCGAACGCCGCCGCCCCGAAGACGTGGTCGAAGTGCGGGTGGGTCAGCGCGAGATGCGTCACACGGTGCCCGGCGAGCTCCCGCGCCTGGGCGCGCAGCCGCGCGCCCTCGGCCGGGCTGGATCCGGCGTCGACGAGCAGCGCGGCCCCCGCGCCGACGACGAGCCCCGCCGTGCAGTCCCACACCGGCAGCCGGCACCGCCCCACCCCGGCCGCGACCCGCTCCCACCCCAGCTCTTCCCAAGTCACCGTCATACGGCGACGCTAACGGGGAAGCGGTGCGGGGAGGCCCCCGCGGGACCGACCTTGCCCGGGGTGTACCCCACCGCCGTACACTGGGCCGGGGAAGCTTGGCACTCGCACGCGCAGAGTGCCAGGCGGTGCCAGGCAGTGTCGGGTCATGACGGGCCACGACAGGCCATGACGGGCAGGACACCGGGCGGACGACTTCTGGAGGTGTGCGCGGATGCTCAGTGAACGCAGGCTTCAGGTGCTGCGCGCCATCGTCCAGGACTACGTGGGCACCGAGGAGCCCGTCGGCTCCAAGGCGCTCACCGAGCGGCACAACCTCGGCGTCTCCCCGGCCACCGTCCGCAACGACATGGCGGCCCTGGAGGAGGAGGGGTACATCGCCCAGCCGCACACCAGCGCCGGGCGCATCCCCACCGACAAGGGCTACCGCCTGTTCGTCGACAAGCTAGCCGGCGTCAAGCCGATGAGCCCGCCCGAGCGGCGCGCCATCCAGAACTTCCTCGAGGGCGCCGTCGACCTGGACGACGTGGTGGCCCGCACGGTGCGGCTGCTCGCGCAGCTGACCCGGCAGGTCGCGGTCGTGCAGTACCCGTCGCTGACGCGTTCGACCGTGCGGCACGTGGAGCTGCTGTCGCTGGCGCCGGCCCGGGTGATGCTCGTGCTGATCACGGACACCGGGCGCGTCGAGCAGCGCGTGGTCGACTGTCCGGCGCCCTTCGGCGAGACGTCCCTCGCGGACCTGCGCGCGCGGCTCAACAGCCGGGTCGCGGGTCGCCGTTTCACGGACGTGCCGGGCCTGGTGGAGGACCTGCCCGAGGCCTTCGAGGTCGAGGACCGCGGTACGGTCTCGACCGTGCTCTCCACCCTGCTGGAGACACTCGTCGAGGAGAACGAGGAGCGGCTGATGATCGGCGGGACCGCCAATCTGACCCGCTTCGCGCACGACTTCCCCCTCACGATCCGGCCGGTGCTGGAGGCGCTGGAGGAGCAGGTCGTGCTCCTCAAGCTGCTCGGCGAGGCCAAGGATCCGGGCGTGACCGTCCGCATCGGTCACGAGAACGCCCACGAAGGACTCAACTCCACGTCCGTCGTGTCGGTCGGCTACGGTTCGGGCGGCGAGGCAGTCGCCAAGCTCGGCGTGGTCGGACCGACCCGCATGGACTACCCGGGAACGATGGGAGCGGTACGCGCAGTGGCACGGTACGTCGGACAGATCCTGGCGGAGTCGTAGTGGCCACGGACTACTACGCCGTACTCGGCGTGCGCCGCGACGCGTCGCAGGAAGAGATCAAGAAGGCCTTCCGGCGGCTCGCGCGCGAGCTGCACCCGGACGTCAACCCCGATCCGAAGACCCAGGAGCGGTTCAAGGAGATCAACGCCGCCTACGAGGTGCTGTCGGACCCGCAGAAGAAGCAGGTCTACGACCTCGGCGGCGACCCGCTCTCGCAGTCCGGCGGCGGCGCCGGCGGCTTCGGGGCCGGCGGTTTCGGGAACTTCTCCGACATCATGGACGCGTTCTTCGGCACGGCGTCGCAGCGTGGTCCGCGCTCGCGCACCCGCCGCGGCCAGGACGCGATGATCCGCATCGAGGTCGAGCTCGACGAGGCCGCCTTCGGCACCACGAAGGACCTCCAGGTCGACACGGCCGTGGTGTGCACCACCTGCAACGGCGAGGGCGCCGCGCCGGGGACCTCGGCGCAGACCTGTGACATGTGCCGGGGCCGGGGCGAGGTCTCGCAGGTCACCCGGTCCTTCCTGGGCCAGGTCATGACCTCCCGCCCCTGCCCGCAGTGCCAGGGCTTCGGCACGGTGGTCCCGACGCCGTGCCCCGAGTGCGCGGGCGACGGCCGGGTGCGCTCCCGCCGCACGCTCACCGTCAAGATCCCGGCCGGCGTCGACAACGGCACCCGCATCCAGCTCGCCGGCGAGGGCGAGGTCGGCCCCGGCGGCGGTCCCGCCGGTGACCTGTACGTCGAGATCCACGAACTGCCGCACCCGATGTTCCAGCGGCGCGGCGACGACCTGCACTGCACGGTGACGATCCCGATGACGGCGGCGGCCCTCGGCACCAAGGTGCCGCTGGAGACGCTGGACGGCATGGAGGAGGTCGACATCCGCCCGGGTACGCAGTCCGGGCAGTCGATCCCGCTGCACGGCCGGGGCGTGACGCACCTGCGGGGCGGCGGTCGCGGTGACCTCATCGTCCACGTCGAGGTGCAGACGCCGACCAAGCTCGACCCGGAGCAGGAGCGCCTGCTGCGCGAGCTGGCCAAGCTGCGCGGCGAGGAGCGCCCGCAGGGGCAGTTCCAGCCGGGGCAGCAGGGGCTGTTCTCGCGCTTGAAGGACGCCTTCAACGGCCGCTGACGTGAGGGCCGGGGCCCGGGGGCCGTCCCTCCGGGCGGGCCCGGCCGGCCGGGGCGGCAGGGGTCGTCCTCACGGTCGAAGGACGCCTTCGGCGGGCGCCGGGACCGGGTCCGCCGGGGGACCGTGCCGGTCGGGTTCCCGGCCCGTGCCGGACGGAGGGCCGGATTCGGGCTCGTCCGGGGAGCGTGACACCATGCCGTCATGTCCTCCGCGCTGACCGATCTCTTCCCCCACCCGATCGTGCAGGCCCCCATGGCGGGCGGCGTCTCCGTGCCGCGGCTCGCCGCCGCCGTGTCCGAGGCGGGCGGGCTCGGCTTCCTCGCCGCCGGGTACAAGACCGCCGACGGGATGTACCAGGAGATCAAGCAGCTGCGGAGCCTGACGGGCCGGCCCTTCGGCGTGAACCTGTTCGTGCCGCAGCCCGAGCACCCCGGCGCGGGCGCCGGCTCCCCCCGCGCGGCCGACGCCGCGCCCTCCCACGCGGCCGCCGTGGAAATCTACGCCCACCAACTCTCCGGCGAGGCCGCCTGGTACGAGACCGAGCTCGGCGACCCCGACAGCGGCCGGGACGACGGCTACGAGGCCAAGCTCGCCGTACTCCTCGACAACCCCGTGCCGGTGGTGTCGTTCCACTTCGGCGTGCCGAGCCGCGAGGTCGTCGACTCCCTGCACCGCGCCGGCACCTTCGTCCTGGTCACCGCGACCACCGCCGAGGAGGCCCGCGCCGTGGAGCGGGCGGGCGCGGACGCGGTGATCGCGCAGGGCGTCGAGGCGGGCGGCCACCAGGGCACGCACCGGGACGTCCCCGAGGCGGACGGGTCCGGGCTCGGGCTGCTGTCGCTGCTCGCCCAGGTCCGGGAGGCGGTCGGCCTGCCCGTCGTCGCCGCCGGCGGCATCATGCGCGGCAGCCAGATCGCCGCGGTGCTCGCGGCGGGCGCGAGCGCCGCCCAGCTCGGCACGGCCTTCCTCGCCACCCACGAGTCCGGGGCGCACACCCTGCACAAGCAGGCGCTGACCAACCCGCTGTTCGTCCGCACCGAGCTGACCCGGGCCTTCTCCGGGCGCCCGGCCCGCGGCCTGGTCAACCGCTTCGTGCGCGAGCACGGACCGTACGCGCCCGCCGCCTACCCCGAGGTCCACCACCTCACCGCGCCGCTGCGCAAGGCCGCGGCCAAGGCGGGCGACGCGCAGGGCATGGCGCTGTGGGCGGGACAGGGGCACCGGATGGCGCGGGAGGTGCCGGCGGGGCGGCTCGTGGAGCTGCTGGCCGGTGAACTCGCCGCCGCCCGGACAGCGTTGTCGGGGTTCCCGGCGGGGGGTGCGGGCCGATGACCGCGCCGGTGTTCGTGATCGAGCACTTCGCGGCGGACGGCGGCGGCCGGTACGTGCTCGACGGGCCCGAGGGGCGGCACGCCGTCTCCGTGAAGAGGCTGCGGCCGGGGGAGCGGGTCGTCCTCACCGACGGCGCCGGGCGCTGGGCGGAGGGCGAGGTGGTCGGCGCCGAGGGCAAGGACCGGCTGGTCGTCCACCTGTCGGCGGTCGACGAGGAACCGCCCCAGTCGCCCCGCATCACGGTGGTGCAGGCGCTGCCCAAGGGAGACCGCGGGGAGTTGGCCGTTGAGACGATGACCGAGGTCGGCGTCGACGCGATCGTGCCGTGGGCGGCGGCGCGCTGCATCACGCAGTGGAAGGGCGAGCGGGGGCTGAAGGCCCTCGCCAAGTGGCGGGCGACGGCCCGGGAGGCCGGCAAGCAGTCCCGCCGGGTGCGTTTCCCGCAGGTGGCGGACGCGGCGACGACCCGGCAGGTTGCCTCACTTCTCGCCGACGCGGACTTCGCCGCCGTCCTGCACGAGACCGGGTCGGAGCCGCTGGCCACGGCCGAACTGCCCTCCCGCGGCGAGATCGTGCTGGTCGTCGGTCCCGAAGGCGGGGTCTCCCCCGAGGAGTTGGCGCTCTTCGAGGAGGCGGGCGCCAGGGCGTACCGGCTGGGGCGCAGCGTGCTGCGCACCTCGACCGCCGGGACCGCGGCGGCGGCTCTGCTGCTGGGCCGCACGGGCCGCTGGTCCTGAACGCCCGCCGGGGGCGCCCGCCGTGGCCGTATGCGCTCTACCGCGCCGGGCGCGTCGGTGGCAGGCTGCCCTCCATGGGGGCGTCGAGGAGGATTTGGCAGCGGGCGCGAGGGACCAGGGCGATGGCCGCGGCGGGCGTCGCGGCGGTCGTCGTGGGCGGGCTCGCCGCGTGTGAACCGGGCGGGCTGAGCTCCGCGTCCGTGGCCTACACCACCGACCAGACCGTGACCAGGGAACTCGAACGGCAGAAGGCGGACGTGCGCTGGCTCAGCTGCACCGCCTCCTACGGGGACGACGGGGACGGCGGCGACGCCTCCTCGGCGGGCGAGGACACCGTCGCCACGGTCGACTGCCGGGGCGAGACGGACGACGGCAAGGAGATCACCGTCGACGGCAAGGTCACCCACGCGGTGGACGGCGCCTGCGTGCGCGGCGAGCTCACCGCGAAGGTGGACGGCAAGGTGTGGTTCGACGTGAAGGGGCTCGGCGACTGCGACGCCACCAGCCCTCCGTCCGTCGGCGACGACCCCACCTACCGGCGGCCCGGGCCCACCGCCACCGTGACCGTCACGACGACCGTCTGGTGCCAGCAGTACCCGAAGTGCGAGCCCGTCCGGGGCAAGTGACGTGCGGGCGGGCCCTTTCCGGCAAGTGACCGGAACCCCTGTCCGCGGCCACCGCGCCTGCGTAGGGTGATCGGGTGACCCAGTCCGCAGCGCCCGCGTATCTCCGCTTCCCCCACGTGCACGGCGACTTGGTCGCCTTCACCGCCGAGGACGACGTATGGCTCGCGCCCCTCGACGGCGGGCGCGCCTGGCGGGTCAGCGCCGACAACGTGCCGGTGACCCATCCGCGGATCTCGCCCGACGGCTCCACCGTCGCCTGGACCTCCACCCGCGACGGCGCCCCCGAGGTGCACACCGCCCCCGTCGCTGGCGGCCCCGCCAGGCGCCTGACGCACTGGGGCAGTTGGCGGACCCAGGTGCGCGGCTGGACCCCGGACGGCCGGGTCCTGGCGGTCACCACCCACGGCCAGGCCAACCTGCGCCGCTCCTGGGCGCACGCCGTCCCGCTGGACGGCGGACCGGCCACCGCCCTGCCCTACGGGTGGGTCGGCGACGTCGCGTACGGCCCGCACACCGTGCTGCTCTCCGCGCCGATGGGCCGCGAGGCCGCCTGGTGGAAGCGGTACCGGGGCGGCACGGCGGGCAAGCTGTGGATCGACCGCCAGGGGGACGGGGAGTTCGTGCGGCTGCACGAGGAACTCGACGGCAACATCGAGTACCCCTTCTGGGTCGGTGACCGGATCGCCTTCCTCAGCGACCACGAGGGCACCGGAGCGCTGTACTCCTCCCTCGCCGACGGCTCCGACCTGCGCCGGCACACTCCTCATGGGGGCACCTCCCGCTCGAGCGAAGCCGAGAGCGGGGGAAGCTTCTACGCCCGGCACGCCGCCACCGACGGCAGCCGGGTCGTCTACTGCGCCGCCGGTGAACTGTGGCTGCTGGAGGACCTGGAGGGGGCCGAGCCGCGCCGGCTCGACGTCCGGCTCGGCGGGCAGCGCGTCGACCTGCAGCCGTTCCCGGTGAACGCCGCCCGCTGGTTCGACTCGGCCTCCCCCGACCACACCGCGCGCGGCAGCGCCGTCTGCGTCCGCGGCTGCGTGCACTGGGTCACCCACCGCTCCGGCCCGGCCCGCGCGCTGGCCGCGACGCCCGGTGTGCGGGCCCGGTCGCCGCGCGCCTTCCGCGCCGACGGCGAGGAGTGGGTGGTGTGGGTGACGGACGCCGAGGGCGAGGACGCCCTGGAGTTCGCGCCCGCCACCGGCCTCGCCCCCGGCGCGACCCCGCGCCGCATCGCCGTCGGGCAGCTCGGCCGCGTGCTGGAGCTCGCCATGGCGCCCGACGGCAGCCGCGCCGCGATCGCCTCCCACGACGGCCGCGTGCTGCTCGTGGAACGGGAGACCGGTGAGGTGCGGGAGGTGGACCGCAGCGAGGACGGCGACGCCTCGGGGCTGGTCTTCTCGCCCGACTCCGCCTGGCTCGCCTGGTCCCACCCCGGCCCGCGCCCCCTGAGCCAGCTCAGGCTCGCCAACACCACGGACCTGTCGGTCACCGAGGCGACCCCGCTGCGCTTCCAGGACTACGACCCGGCGTTCACCCTCGACGGCAGGCACCTCGCCTTCCTGTCCACCCGCTCCTTCGACCCGGTCTACGACGAGCACGCCTTCGACCTGGCCTTCGTCGAGGGCGCCCGCCCGCACCTCATCACGCTCGCGGCCACCACCCCCTCCCCGTTCGGCCCGCAGCGGCACGGCCGCCCCTTCGAGACGTCCGACCGGGACGAGACGCCCGACGGCGAGGGCCCCCCGGCCACCCGCGTCGACCTCGAGGGCCTCGCCGACCGCATCGTGCCCTTCCCGGTCGAGGCCGCCCGCTACTCGGGCCTGCGCGCCGCCAAGGACGGCGTGCTGTGGCTGCGCCATCCGGTGACCGGCGTCCTCGGCGCCTCCCGGGCCACCCTCGACGACCCCGACCCCAAGACCGAGCTGGAGCGCTACGACCTCGTCCAGCAGCGCATCGAGCACCTCGCCGCGGACGCCGACCACTTCGAGGTCAGCGGCGACGGCAGGCGGGTGCTGCTGTGGACCGACGGGCGGCTCAAGGTCGTCCCCAGCGACCGGCGCGCCTCCCACGACGACGACAGCGACACCAACGTCACCGTCGACCTCGGCCGGGTCCGCCAGTTCTGCGACCCGGCGGCCGAGTGGCGGCAGATGTACGAGGAGACCGGCCGCGTCATGCGGGACCACTTCTGGCGGCCGGACATGAACGGCGTCGACTGGGACGGCGTCCTCGACCGCTACCGGCCGGTCCTGGACCGCGTCGCGACCCACGACGACCTGGTGGACCTCCTGTGGGAGGTGCAGGGCGAACTCGGCACCTCCCACGCGTACGTCCTGCCGCACGGCACCCACGGCGGCGGCCCCCGGCAGGGCCTGCTCGGCGCCGACCTCTCCCGCCACGAGGACGGCACCTGGCGTGTCGACCGCATCCTGCCCTCGGAGACCTCCGACCCCCGGGCGCGCAGCCCGCTGGCCGCGCCCGGCGTCGCGGTGCGCCCCGGCGACGCGATCGTCGCGGTCGCCGGCCGGCCGGTCGACCCGGTGACGGGCCCGGCCCCGCTGCTGGTCGGCACGGCGGGCCGGCCGGTGGAACTGACCGTCCTGCCGTCCGGCGGCGGCGACCCGCGCCACGCCGTGGTCGTGCCGGTCGCCGACGAGGAGCCCCTGCGCTACCACGCCTGGGTCGCCGACCGGCGGGCCCACGTCCACGACAGGTCCCAGGGCCGCCTGGGATACGTGCACGTCCCGGACATGCAGGCGCCCGGCTGGGCGCAGATCCACCGCGACCTGCGCGTCGAGGTGGCCCGCGAGGGCCTGGTCGTGGACGTCCGGGAGAACCGCGGCGGCCACACCTCCCAGCTGGTCGTCGAGAAGCTCGCCCGCCGCGTCGTCGGCTGGGCCGTGCCGCGCGGCATGCGTCCCTACAGCTACCCGATGGAGGCGCCCCGCGGTCCGGTCGTCGCGGTCGCCAACGAGTTCTCCGGCTCCGACGGCGACATCGTCAACGCGGCGATCAAGGCGCTGGGGCTCGGCCCGGTGGTCGGCACCCGCACCTGGGGCGGCGTCATCGGCATCGACAGCCGCTACCACCTGGTCGACGGCACCCTCGTCACCCAGCCCAAGTACGCGTTCTGGCTGGAGGGTTACGGGTGGGGCGTGGAGAACCACGGGGTGGATCCGGACGTGGAGGTGGTGCAGCGCCCGCAGGACTTCGCCGCGGGCCGCGACGCCCAGCTCGACGAGGCGGTCAGGATCGCGCTGGAGGCGCTGGAGGAGACCCCGGCGAAGACGCCGCCGCGGCCGGCGTAGCCCGGGCCGGCGGAGCCCTCGCTACCATGCCCGTACGAGATCACCGCCGGCACGAGGAGGCCGTATGGCAGGGGAGCCGCAGGACGACTGCCTGTTCTGCAAGATCGTCGCGGGGGCGGTCCCGGCGACGGTCGTCCGCGAGACGGACACCACCGTCGCGTTCCGGGACATCAACCCCCAGGCGCCCACCCACGTCCTGGTGATCCCCAAGGCGCACTACCGGGACGCCGCCGCGCTCGCCGCCGGCGCCCCGGAGCTCGCCGCCGACGTACTGCGCGAGACGCAGGCCGTCGCCGACGAGGAGAAGCTGGAGAGCTACCGCATCGTCTTCAACACCGGCAGCGGCGCCGGCCAGACCGTCTGGCACGCGCACGCCCACGTCCTGGGCGGCCGCGGCCTCCAGTGGCCCCCGGGGTAGGCCGCCTTGTCCGTACGCGAACTGGTGGTCCTCGGCACCGCGAGCCAGGTGCCGACCCGGCACCGCAACCACAACGGCTACCTGCTGCGCTGGGACGGCGAGGGCGTCCTGTTCGACCCCGGCGAGGGCACGCAGCGCCAGATGCTGCGGGCCGGGGTCGCCGCGCACGACCTGAACCGGATCTGCGTCACGCACTTCCACGGCGACCACTGCCTGGGCCTGGCCGGGGTGATCCAGCGCATCAACCTCGACCGGGTGCCGCACGAGGTCACCGCCCACTACCCGGCCTCCGGACGGCGCTTCTTCGGCCGTCTGCGGTACGCCACCGCCTACCGCGAGACCGTCGGCATCACCGAGGCCCCCGTCGCCGCGGACGGCGTCCTCGCGGTCACGCCGGCCTACACGCTCGAGGCCCGCAGGCTCTCGCACCCGGTGGAGTCGTACGGCTACCGGCTGACCGAGCCCGACGGGCGCCGCATGCTGCCCGACCGCCTCGCCGCGCACGGCATCCAGGGCCCGGACGTCGGCCGCATCCAGCGCGAGGGCTCCCTGAACGGCGTCCCCCTCGAAGCGGTCAGCGAGGTCCGCCGGGGCCAGCGGTTCGCGTTCGTCATGGACACCCGGCTGTGCGACGGCGTGCACGCGCTCGCCGAGGGCTGCGACCTGCTCGTCATCGAGTCCACCTTCCTCGACGAGGACGAGGGACTCGCCGCCGAGCACGGCCACCTGACGGCCGGCCAGGCGGCGCGGGTGGCCCGGGACGCCGGTGTGCGGCACCTGGTCCTGACCCACTTCAGCCAGCGCTACGCCGAGCCGGACGAGTTCGAGCGCCAGGCGCGGGCGGCCGGGTACGAGGGCGAGCTGACCGTGGCGTACGACCTGCTGAGGGTGCCACTTCCGAAACGTCGATGAAACACCCGTACGATATTTCGATGCCCCTCCCCAAAGCCGAACTGCACCTTCACATCGAAGGCACCCTGGAGCCCGAGCTGGCCTTCGAGCTCGCCGCGCGCAACGGTGTCACGCTGCCGTACGCCGGCACGGACGCGCTGCGCGAGGCGTACCGGTTCGAGGACCTGCAGTCCTTCCTGGACCTGTACTACGAGCTCATGGCCGTCCTGCGCACCGAGCGCGACTTCGAGGACCTGGCCGACGCCTACCTCGCCCGCGCCGCCGCGCAGGGCGTGCGGCACGCGGAGATCTTCTTCGACCCGCAGGCGCACATGGCCCGGGGGATCGGCATGGGGACGGTCGTCGAGGGGCTGTGGCGGGCGCTCGGCCGCAGCGAGGAGAACCACGGCGTCTCCACCCGGCTGATCATGTGCTTCCTGCGCGACGAGTCCGCCGAGTCGGCCCTGGAGACGCTGCGGGCCGCCCGGCCGTACCTGGACCGGATCACCGGCGTCGGCCTGGACTCGGCCGAGACCGGGCACCCGCCGGCGAAGTTCCGCGAGGTGTACGAGGAGGCCGCGGCGCTCGGCCTGAGAAGGGTGGCGCACGCCGGGGAGGAGGGCCCGCCGGAGTACATCACCGAGGCCCTGGACGTCCTCGGCGTCGAACGGGTCGACCACGGCCTGCGCTGCATGGAGGACCCGGAGCTGGTGGAGCGGCTGGTGCGCGAGCGCGTCCCGCTCACCCTGTGCCCGCTGTCCAACGTCCGGCTGCGCGCGGTCGGCACCCTCGCCGACCACCCCCTGCCCGCCATGCTCGACGCCGGCCTGATGTGCACGGTCAACTCCGACGACCCGGCCTACTTCGGCGGTTACGCCGGCGACGCCTTCGACGCCGTGCGGGACACCCTCGGGCTCGGTCCCGAGCGGCTGCGCGAGCTGGCCCGCAACTCCTTCCTCGCCTCCTTCCTGGAGCACGACGAGGAGCGGCGGGCGCGGTACCTGGCCGAGGTGGAGGCCTACACGTTCCCGAGTCCTCAGCGGGTCCCGGACCCGGCCGTGCCGTAGGCGCGCCGCACGGGCACGGCCGGGCCGTCCACCTCGATCTCGACGACCGGCCGCCCCGGGGCGCCTGCCCCGGGCTCCGCGAGCAGGGGGCGCCCCCGGCGGCGGACCGCGCCGGACGGCAGCGGGCGCCCGTCGGCGCGCAGGGCCACGGCGGTCATCGGCACGGCGGCCACCAGCAGTACGGCCCCGAGCACCAGGCCCATCACCGGGAACCCGGCCTGCGCGGACAGCACGCTGCCGGTCAGCGGCCCGGCGGCCGTGCCGAGCGAGGACGCCGACCCGACGAGCACCGCCCACCGGCCGCGCGGGTCGAGCGAGGCGGCCAGCCCGATCAGGTGCGACAGCACCACGGGGTAGAGCGCGTTCCAGACGATCTCACCGCCCGCGAAGCTCACCGGGCCGGTCGCGCAGGCGCTGACCGCGACGCAGCCGGCGATGGCCGCCGTCCCCGCCCCGACGGGCACCGCCCGCCCCAGCCGCGCCCCGAGCACGCCCGCGCCGGCGACCCCCAGCAGCCCGGCGCCCAGCGCCGCGGCGAGGACGGCGCCGACGGCCGTCTCGCTCAGGTGCGCCTGGGTCAGCCCGATCCGCCCGCTCACGCCCCACAGGGCGTTCTGGGCGAGGGACCAGCACAGCACGGCGCCGGCGAGGACGAGTCCCGGACGGCGGTGCGGCAGCCCGCCGTCGTCCCGCCGGGCCCGCGGGGCGGCTGCCGTCCCGGCGGGCAGACGGCCGGTCAGGGGCCAGACGGCGAGCGCGGTGAGGGCGATCGCCGCCAACGGCAGGCCGTGACCCGGGCCGAGGCGCGGAACGACGAGGTACACCGCGCCCGCGAGCGCGCAGACGCCGAGCAGCCCGAGCGTGGAGGCCCGGTGCGGATCGCGCCGGGCGGCGATCCCGGCGGCGGCGACGGTGGTGGCCGTCCCCGATCCGAACCCGCCGACGACCGCGCCGGCGACGACGGCGGGAACGGCGGTGGTGAGCGCGGCACCGCCGTAGCCGAGGGCGGCGAGCCCCAGCCCGGCGCGGGCCAGGGTCCGGGCCCCCACCCGCTCGACGCGGGAGGCCAGGACGAAGCCGGCCGCGGCCGAACTCAGCAGCAGCGCGCTGCCGACGGCCCCCGCCTGGGTGGCCGACAGGGCGAGCCCGGAGTCGAGCCGGCCGACGGTGGTCGGCAGCAGGTACGGAGCGAGGTAGCCGGCCGTGAAGAGGGCGACGAGGGGCCGGGCGGTGGTGCGGGGGGCGGACACGGGCGTTCCCGGGGCATGCGGAAGGAGCGGCTCTGAGGGGGGAGGGGCGACGACCGTCGACGGACAGGAACGCGCGGGCCATTTGTATCAAGGGCGGGGGAGGCACGGGCGGGCAGGGGGTGTGATCCGGGGCACACACGCGTTTGAGGCGGGGGCGCCCGGGTAGAAGCGCGCGCTACCGCCAGTGCACCGGCCCGTCGCCCGCGGGGAGGCTCGCCTCGATCCTCGCCCGGACGTCCCGCATCACCGCGACGATCCGCTCCTCGTGCGCCGGCGTGAGCCGGGCCACCGGCACCGAGCAGCTGATCGCGTCCCGCGCGGGCACGTCGTGGCGCAGCGCGAACCCGAAGCCCACGATGCCGGGCACGCCCTCCTCCCGGTCCACGGAGTAGCCTCGCGCCCGCACCCGCGCCAGGTCGGCCGCGAGGGACTCCCGGCTGGTGTGCGAGTTCGGCGTCAGCGCCTCGTACGGCCCCTCGGGCAGCTCCCCGTCCGGCCGCTCCGCCAGCAGCGCCTTTCCCAGCGCCCCCGCGTGCGCCGGCAGCCGGCGCCCCACCCGGCTGATCGTCCGCAGGTACTCGTGCGACTCCCGGGTCGCCAGGTACACCACGTCCCGCCCGTCCAGCCGGCCCAGGTGGACGGTCTCGCCCAGCGCCTCGGACGCCTCGTCGAGATACGGCCGGACGGCCCGCACGCGCGGGTCGGAGTCGAGGTAGCCGGTGCCGGTGAGCAGGGCGCGGATGCCGATGCCGTACAGGGAGCCGGTGACGTCGGTGCGGACCCAGCCGCGGGCGGCCAGCGTCCGCAGCAGCGCGTACATCGAACTGCGCGGCACGCCCAGGCCGTCCGCGAGCTCCTGCAGGCGCGCGGGGCGGTCGCCGCGCGCGGCGAGCAGTTCCAGCAATTCCACCGTGCGCGCCGCGGACTTCACCTCGCGGACGCCCCCTGCCTCGGACATGGCCCGATCGTAGTCGGGCCGTGCCGGGGCCATTGACGGCCGGTGTTCGCGTATCTAGCCTCCATTTTCATACGTGGACGACATCTACATCGGGAGATGTCGTCCTGCCCGGCACCGGCCTCGACCCCGTGGGAGCCGCCCCGTGACACGCGACCTGACCATCACCGACGTACGGCTGACGCCGGTCCTGGTCGCCGACCCGCCGCTGCTGAACACCCAGGGCGTCCACCAGCCGTACACCCCCCGGCTGATCGTCGAGGTGGTCACGGCCGGCGGCGTCACGGGCCTCGGCGAGACCTACGGCGACACCAAGTACCTGGAACTCGCCCGGCCCTTCGCCCGGAGGCTGAAGGGCCGCCGGGTCGACGACCTCAACGGCCTGTCCGCGGTCGCCGGCCAGGTGCCCGTCGACGGCTCGCGGGTCCGGGACGCCCTCGACGTGGGCGGACTGCGGGGCGTGCAGACCGCCGGCAAACTGCGGCTGTCCGTCCTGTCCGCCTTCGAGGTCGCCTGCCTGGACGCCCTGGGCCGGGCACTGGACCTGCCCGTGCACGCGCTGCTCGGCGGCAGGGTGCGCGACACCGTCGAGTACAGCGCCTACCTGTTCTACAAATGGGCCGCGCACCCCGAGGGCGTGCCGGCCGAGCCGGACGACTGGGGCGCCGCGCTCGACCCGGCCGGGATCGTGGCACAGGCCCGCCGGTTCGCGCGGCGGTACGGCTTCACCTCCTTCAAGCTCAAGGGCGGCGTCCTGCCGCCCGACGAGGAGGTCGCGGCCGTACGGGCCCTCGCCGAGGCGTTCCCCGGACATCCGCTGCGGCTGGACCCCAACGGCGCCTGGTCGGTGGAGACCTCGGTGAAGGTGGCCGGGGAACTGCGCGGGGTCCTGGAGTACCTGGAGGACCCGACGCTGGGCACCTCCGCCATGGCGGAGGTCGCCGCGCGGACCCGCGTGCCGCTGGCCACCAACATGTGCGTGACGACCTTCGCCGAGATCAAGGAGGCGTTCACCCGCGACGCCGTCCAGGTGGTCCTCTCCGACCACCACTACTGGGGCGGGCTGCGCAGCACCCAGCACCTGGCCGCCGTCTGCCGCGCCTTCGGCGTCGGGGTGTCGATGCACTCCAACACCCACCTCGGGATCAGCCTGGCCGCGATGACCCAGGTGGCCTCGACCGTCCCGGACCTCCACCACGCCTGCGACTCCCACTACCCCTGGCAGTCCGAGGACGTCCTCACCGAACGCCTCGCCTTCCACGGCGGCCGGGTCGCCGTCTCCGACGCCCCCGGTCTCGGCGTCGAACTCGACCGCGACCGGCTCGCGGCGCTGCACCGGCGGTGGCTGGAAGACGACGGCTCGCTCCGGGACCGCGACGACACCGCGGCGATGCGCGTCGCCGACCCCGGCTGGGTCACCCCCGCTCTGCCCCGCTGGTAGCCCTTGACGGTGGCTCCCGCGCGATCGCCGCCGCGCTGTCGGCGGTGTGGTGCACACTGGCCGGATCGGCACCACGTCAGGGAGTGCACCGTGATCGCGTCCACCGCGTCCACCGCGTCCATCGGGTCGGCCGGAGAGGGAACGCGCCGCCCGGCCCAGGTCGACCCCCTCGCCGCGCTGCGCGCGCCGGACGACCCGCCCTGGGACGTCTACCTCACCGGCACCGTCTTCCTCGACATCGTCTTCACCGGGCTCGACTCCGCCCCGGTGCGCGGCACCGAGTCCTGGGCGCGCGGCATGGGGTCCAGCCCCGGCGGCGTCGCCAACATGGCCACCGCGCTGGCCCGCCTCGGGCTGCGGACCTCCCTCGCGGCGGCCTTCGGCGACGACCACTACGGCGAGTACTGCTGGGACACGCTCGAACAGGGCGAGGGCATCGACCTCTCCCCGTCCCGCACCGTCCCCGGCTGGCACTCCCCGGTCACCGTGTCGATGGCGTACGAGGGGGAGCGCACGATGGTCTCCCACGGCCACGAGCCGCCCCCCGAGGAGCCCGCGCCCGACTGCCCGCCCCGCGCGCGGGCCGCCATCGCCTCCCTCACGCCCGGGACCGGCGCGCCCTGGATCGCCCAGGCCGCGAGCAAGGGCGCGCTGGTCTTCGGCGACGTCGGCTGGGACGACACCGGCGCCTGGGACCTGGCGCGGCTGCCCGACCTGAAGTACTGCGAGGCGTTCCTGCCGAACGCGCAGGAGGCCATGCGCTACACGGGCGCCGGCACCCCGCGCGCCGCCGCGCACGCCCTCACCGAGCACGTCCCGGTCGCCGTGGTCACCCTCGGCGCCGAGGGCGCGTACGCCGTGGACCGGCGCACCGGCGAGACCGCCGAGGTCCCCGCCATCGCCGTCGAGGCCCTCGACCCGACCGGCGCCGGGGACGTCTTCGTCGCCGGCTTCGTCACCGGCACCCTGGCCGGCTGGCCGCTGGCCGACCGTCTCGCCTTCGCCGGGCTGACCGCCGCGCTGTCGGTGCAGGAGTTCGGCGGCTCCCTCTCCGCCCCCGGCTGGTCCGAGATCGCGGCCTGGTGGCGCAGGGTCCAGTCGGTCGAGGGCCAGGACCCGGCGGCGCTGCGCCGGTACGCGTTCCTGGCGGACCTGGTGCCGGACGAGCTGGTGCGGCCGTGGCCGCTGCGCAGGGCGGTGCCGACGATCGGGTTCCGCAGGTCGGTGTGAGGGAAGGGAACCGGGAGTCCCGCCGGTGAAAAGTCCTACGGCGTTGTCACCGCGGCGTCGTACCCTGGAAAGCGCGAGGCCGCCCACAGCCGAGCGGCCGTGAAGAGGAGGAACCGCAGGCCTTCAGCGCCGGCCCATGACTCAGACACCCACAGCTCACACCCCCGCGCAGGGGCAGGCGAGAGTGCAGTTCACCGTCCCCGCCCAGCACCCCATGGTGACCGTGCTGGGTTCCGGGGACGCCCTTCTGCGCGTGATCGAGAAGGCCTTCCCGGGGGCCGACATCCACGTCCGGGGCAATGAGATCAGCGCGGTCGGCGACCCGGCGGAGGTCGCCCTCGTCTCGCGCGTGTTCGACGAGATGATGCTCGTGCTCCGCACCGGGCAGCCGATGACGGAGGACGCCGTGGAACGCTCGATCGCCATGCTCAAGGCGAGCGGGAACGGGGAGGGCGACGACCAGGAGACCCCGGCCCAGGTGCTCACCCAGAACATCCTCTCCTCGCGCGGCCGCACCATCCGCCCCAAGACGCTCAACCAGAAGCGGTACGTCGACGCGATCGACAAGCACACGATCGTCTTCGGCATCGGCCCGGCGGGCACCGGCAAGACCTACCTGGCGATGGCCAAGGCGGTGCAGGCCCTGCAGTCCAAGCAGGTCAACCGCATCATCCTGACCCGCCCGGCGGTCGAGGCCGGCGAGCGCCTCGGCTTCCTGCCCGGCACGCTGTACGAGAAGATCGACCCGTACCTGCGCCCGCTGTACGACGCGCTGCACGACATGCTCGACCCCGACTCGATCCCGAGGCTCATGGCCGCGGGCACGATCGAGGTCGCCCCGCTCGCGTACATGCGCGGCCGCACGCTCAACGACGCCTTCATCATCCTGGACGAGGCCCAGAACACCAGCCCCGAGCAGATGAAGATGTTCCTCACCCGCCTCGGCTTCGACTCGAAGATCGTGATCACGGGTGACGTGACGCAGGTCGACCTGCCCGACGGGCAGAAGTCCGGTCTGCGGCAGGTCCAGGAGATCCTGGAGGGAGTGGAGGACGTCCACTTCTCCCGGCTGTCGTCCCACGACGTCGTCCGGCACAAGCTGGTGGGCCGTATCGTCGACGCGTACGAGCAGTACGACAGCAAGCACGGCACCCAGAACGGCGCCCACAAGGGCGGCCGGGGCAAGTCCGGGCACCAGGGGAAGTAGACCGAGCACCAGCATGTCGATCGACGTCAACAACGAGTCCGGCACCGAGGTCGACGAGCAGGCGATCCTCGACATCGCCCGCTACGCGCTCGCGCGGATGCGCATCCACCCGCTCTCCGAGCTCTCGGTGATCATCGTGGACGCCGACGCCATGGAGCAGCTCCACATCCAGTGGATGGACCTGCCCGGGCCGACGGACGTCATGTCGTTCCCGATGGACGAGCTGCGGCCGCCCTCGAAGGACGACGACGAGCCGCCGCAGGGCCTGCTCGGCGACATCGTGCTGTGCCCCGAGGTCGCCGCCAAGCAGGGCGCCGAGGCGCCGACGCAGCACACCATGGACGAGGAGCTCCAGCTCCTCACCGTCCACGGTGTGCTGCACCTGCTCGGCTACGACCACGAGGAGCCGGACGAGAAGGCCGAGATGTTCGGCCTGCAGGCGGCCATCGTGGACGGCTGGCGCGCGGAGCGGGGCCTGACCGGCCCGTCCCCGGCGCCGACGGTCTCGTAACCGCCGATGAGTCCACACCTCGTTCTCGGCGCGATCGCCCTGGTCGTGGTCGCCTGGCTCGCCGCCTGCGCGGAGGCGGGCCTGGCGCGGGTCTCCAGCTTCCGCGCCGAGGAGGCCGTACGCTCCGGCCGCCGCGGCAGCGCCAGGCTCGCCCGGGTCGCCGCGGACCCCACCCGCTACCTCAACGTGGCGCTGCTGGTCCGGGTCGCCTGCGAGATGGCCGCCGCCGCGCTGGTCACCCACGCCTGCCTGGCGCAGTTCGACAGCACCGCCGAGGCGCTGCTGATCGCCATCGCGGTCATGGTGCTCGTGTCGTACGTCGCGGTCGGGGTCTCCCCGCGCACCATCGGCCGCCAGCACCCGCTGACCACCGCGACGGTGGCCGCCTACGTCCTGGTGCCGCTGGCGAGGATCATGGGCCCCGTCCCGTCCCTGCTGATCCTCCTCGGCAACGCGCTCACCCCCGGCAAGGGCTTCCCCCGCGGCCCGTTCGCCTCCGAGGCGGAGCTGCGGGCCCTGGTCGACCTGGCCGAGGCCGAGTCGCTGATCGAGGACGAGGAGCGCCGCATGGTGCACTCCGTCTTCGAACTGGGCGACACCCTGGTGCGCGAGGTCATGGTCCCGCGCACGGACCTGGTGGTCATCGAGCGCTACAAGACCATCCGCCAGGCCCTCACCCTCGCCCTGCGCTCCGGTTTCTCGCGCATCCCGGTGACCGGCGAGAGCGAGGACGACGTCGTCGGGATCGTGTACCTGAAGGACCTGGTCCGCAGGACGCACATCAGCCGCGACGCCGAGTCGGAGCTGGTGTCCACAGCGATGCGCCCGGCGTTCTTCGTGCCCGACACCAAGAACGCCGGCGACCTGCTGCGCGAGATGCAGAAGGAGCGCAACCACGTCGCCGTCGTCATCGACGAGTACGGCGGCACCGCGGGCATCGTCACCATCGAGGACATCCTCGAGGAGATCGTCGGCGAGATCACCGACGAGTACGACCGCGAACTGCCCCCGGTGGAGGACCTCGGCGAGAACCGCCACCGGGTCACCGCCCGCCTCGACATCGGCGACCTCGGCGAGCTGTACGGCCTGGAGTCCTTCGACGACGAGGACGTGGAGACCGTCGGCGGCCTGCTGGCCAAGGCGCTCGGCCGGGTCCCGATCGCCGGCGCCTCCGCGGCCGTGGACCTGCCCGACGGCCGTGCGCTGCGGCTCACCGCGGAGGCCGCCGCCGGCCGCCGCAACAAGATCGTCACCGTGCTGGTGGAGCCGGTGGGCCCGCCCGAAGCCGGGCAGGAGGAGAAGCCGGAGTGACCCCGCGGGAACTGCGCGCGTTCTGCCTGTCCTTCGACGCGGCCGTGGAGGACTTCCCGTTCGGCCCGCAGACCTCGGTCTTCAAGGTGCTGGGCCGGATGTTCGCCCTGGCGGACCTGGACGCGCGCCCCCTGACGGTCAACCTCAAGTGCGACCCGGAGGACGCGCTGCGGCTGCGCGCCGGGCACCCGGACCTGATCGTCCCGGGCTGGCACATGAACAAGCGCCACTGGAACACGGTGACCGTCGACGGCGCGCTCCCCGACGCTCTCGTCCGCGAACTGATCGAGGACTCCTACGACCTGGTCGTCGCGAAGCTCCCGCGGGCCGACCGCCTCCGCCTCGACCGGCCCTGAGACCGGCCCGGGCCGTTCCGTATGCTCGGCTCATGACCGACAGCAGCGCGCTCGACCCCGAGGACCGCAAGATCGTCACCCTGGCCCGTTCCGCGCGGGCCCGCAACGGCGTCCCCGAGGGGGCGGCCGTACGCGACGAGACCGGGCGTACGTACGTGGCGGGGACCGTCGCCCTCGACTCGCTGCGGCTCAGCGCCCTGCGCACGGCGGTGGCGATGGCGGTGGCCTCGGGCGCGAAGTCGCTGGAGGCGGCGGCGGTCGTGACCGAGGCCGGGACCGCGGTGGAGGAGGACCTGGCGGCCGTCCGGGACCTCGGGGGACCGGGGACGCCGGTGCTGGTGGCCGGTCCGGACGGGACGGTCCGGGCGACGGTGGCCGCCGGCTGAACCGCGTCCGCTTCCCGCGCGCGGGACCCGGCCCCGGCGACGCTCATCCCGGCGACGGCGACGGCGACGGCGACGGCGACGGCGGGCGACGGGCGGCGGGCCCGGCGGCCACGGGTCACGGGTCACGAGGGCCGGCCGGGGCACGGCGCCCCGGGACCCCGTGCCGTGACCGCGGGGCGGTGCGGGTGCGCCGTGACGGATCGTGGTGCGGTGGGGCTCCGGGGATCAGGGAGAATGGGCGGCATGAGCGTTCGTACCCAGTCATCCGAACAGTCGGCCGAGGCCGTCCACCGGGCCGGCTTCGCCTGCTTCGTCGGCCGCCCCAACGCGGGCAAGTCCACCCTCACGAACGCTCTGGTCGGGCAGAAGGTGGCGATCACCTCGAACCGGCCGCAGACGACCCGGCACACGGTGCGCGGGATCGTGCACCGGCCGGACGCGCAGCTGATCCTCGTCGACACCCCGGGCCTGCACAAGCCGCGCACGCTGCTCGGCGAGCGGCTCAACGACGTGGTCCGCACGACATGGGCCGAGGTCGACGTGATCGGCTTCTGCCTGCCCGCCGACCAGAAGATCGGCCCGGGCGACCGCTTCATCGCCAAGGAGCTCGCCGGGATCAGGAAGACGCCGAAGGTCGCGATCGTCACCAAGACCGACCTGGTCGACTCCAAGGCGCTGGCCGAGCAGCTGATCGCCGTCGACCAGCTGGGCAAGGAGCTCGGGATCACCTGGGCGGAGATCGTGCCGGTCTCGGCGACCGCGAACAAGCAGGTGGACCTGCTGGCGGACCTGCTGATCCCGCTGCTGCCCGAGGGCCCGGCGCTCTACCCCGAGGGCGACCTGACGGACGAGCCCGAGCAGGTCATGGTGGCGGAGCTGATCCGGGAGGCCGCGCTGGAGGGCGTGCGCGACGAGCTGCCGCACTCCATCGCCGTGGTCGTCGAGGAGATGCTGCCGCGCGAGGACCGCCCGGCCGACAAGCCGCTGCTGGACATCCACGCCAACCTCTTCATCGAACGCCCCAGCCAGAAGGGCATCATCATCGGCCCCAAGGGCAAGCGCCTGAAGGAGGTCGGCATCAGGTCCCGCAAGCAGATCGAGGCGCTGCTGGGGACCCCGGTCTTCCTGGACCTGCACGTGAAGGTGGCGAAGGACTGGCAGCGGGACCCCAAGCAGCTGCGCCGCCTGGGCTTTTGAGGCACGCCCCTCGCGGGCACCCGGCCCGGGCGGGCGGGCTCACCCCTGGGCCCGCAGCACCTCCCGGAACCAGGCGTACGACGCCTTCGGGGTGCGCTCCAGCGTCTCGAAGTCCACGTGGACCAGCCCGAAGCGCTGCGTGTACCCCTGCGCCCACTCGAAGTTGTCCAGCAGCGACCACACGAAGTACCCGCGGACGTCCACGCCCGCCTCGACCGCCCGGTGCAGCGCCCGGATGTGGCCGTCGAGGTAGGCGATGCGGTCCTGGTCGTCGAGGCCCCCGTAGCTGCAGCCGTTCTCGGTGACGACGACCGGCGGGAGGCGGTCGCCGTAGCGGTCGCGGAAGGCGGTCAGGAGGTCCGTGAGCCCTTCGGGGACCACCGGCCAGCCGGAGTCGGTCACCGGGCGGTCCTCGATCTCCCGCACGGAGAAGGGCAGTCCGGCGGGCAGGGGCACCCCGCCGAACCCGGTCCGCCCGCCCCGCGGGGCCCCGATCCGCGTCGGGGCGTAGTAGTTGACGCCGTACCAGTCGACCGGCTCGGCGAGGACCTCCAGGTCCGCCTCGGCGCCGCCGGGCAGTGACGCGACGATGCCGTCCGGGTACCGGCCCAGCAGCAGCGGGTCGGCGAACAGGCGGTTCAGCAGGGTGTCGTAGAACTCCGCGGCCGCCACGTCCGCGGGCTCCCGCGAGGCCGGCCACGTCGGGCCGTGCGAGTTGGCGATGCCGATGTCCGTGGCGCCGTGGGCGCGCAGCGCCCGTACGGCCAGGCCGTGGGCCAGCAGCTGGTGGTGGGCGACCGGGAGGGCGTCGAGGAGCAGCCGCTCGCCGGGGGCGTGGACGCCCAGGGCGTGGCCGAGCAGGGTGTGCTCGGCCGGTTCGTTGAGGGTGATCCACTTCGTCACGCGGTCGCCTAGGCGGCCGGCGACCACCGAGACGTACTCGGCGAAACGCGACGCCGTGTCCCGCTGCCGCCAGTCGAGCCCGGCCGGCAGGTCCCAGTGGAACAGCGTCGGCACCGGGCGCACGCCCGCGGCGCACAGGTCGTCCACCAGGCGGTCGTAGAAGCCGAGGTCCCCGGAGCGCACCCTGGGCCAGGAGACGGAGAACCGGTACGCCCGCACGCCCAGGCCGGCCAGCAGGGCCACGTCCTCGCGGTGGCGGTGGTAGTGGTCGCAGGCCACCGCCGCCGTCGAGCCGTCCCTCACCCGGCCCGGCCCGGCCGTGAAGACGTCCCACACGGACGGCTCGCGCCGGTCGGCCGCGCCCTCGATCTGGTGCGCCGAGGTCGACACGCCCCACAGGAAGCCGGCCGGGAACCGGGGGATCGGGCCGCCCGCGTCAGTCGCCATGCGCGGATCGTCCGCGCCCGCGCGGGGGAAGTCAACGCCCGTGCGGGAAGAGGCGGTCAGGCCCCTTCCCGCAGCACCCGCGAGACCAGCTCGCGCTGCTCCTCCGTCAGCCGGGGGTCCGCGCAGTACACGGTCCTGCCGTCCACGGTGATCCGGTAGCCGAAGCCGTCCGGCACCCCGGCCGGCGGGGTGTCCCGGCCCGCGGCGACCGCCTTCTCGGCCAGGACGTGCCACTCGTGCGCGTCGGCGCGTCCCGAGGTGTCCACCTCGGCCCGGCGCTCGATGCCCGCGAACCCGCCCGTGCGCCTCACCTGAATCCGCATGGCCCCTGTCTAGTACGGAACTACAGCGTGCGCACCCCGACCCGCTCCCACGCCTTGGTCACGGCTTCGGCCTCCGCGCCGTCGCCGTACCGGGCCCGCGCCGCCTTCACCGTGAGCGTCGCGAACTCGGCGAACAGCGCGTCCTGCTTCAGCTCCCCGCCGGCCAGCACGTCGTACCAGACCTGCCCGGCCCGCTCCCAGGCGTGGCCGCCGAGGGCCGTGGCGGCCAGGTAGAAGGCGTGGTTGGGGATGCCGGAGTCGATGTGGACGCCGCCGTTGTCGCGGCCGGTGCGCACATAGCCGTCCATCGTCGCGGGCTGCGGGTCCCTGCCGAGGACGTCGTCGTCGTACGCCGTGCCCGGCTCCTTCATCGAGCGCAGCGCCCTGCCCGTCACGCGCGGGGCGAGCAGGCCCGCGCCGATCAGCCAGTCGGCCTCGGCGGCGGTCTGGCCGAGCGCGTACTGCTTGACGAGGGAGCCGAAGACGTCCGACAGGGACTCGTTCAGGGCGCCGGGCTGGCCGAAGTAGGTGAGGTTGGCCGTGTACTGCGTGACGCCGTGGGCGAGTTCGTGGCCGATGACGTCGAGCGGGAGGGTGAAGTCGAGGAAGACCTCCCCGTCCCCGTCGCCGAAGACCATCTGCTCGCCGTTCCAGAAGGCGTTGCCGTAGTCGCGGTCGTAGTGGACGGTCGCGTCGAGCGGCAGCCCGCCGCCGTCGACGGAGTCGCGCCCGAACGCCGTGAGGAACAGCTCGAAGGTGGCGCCGAGGCCCGCGTAGGCGCGGTTGACGGTGGCGTCCCTGCCGGGTTCGTCGCCCTCGCGGCGCACCGCGCGGCCGGGCAGGTCGGTGCCGTGCCTGGCGTCGAAGACCGTGCGCTGCGGCCTGGCGGGCTCGGCCCCGGCGCGCGGGGCCGCGGCCGGGGCGCCGACGACCGTGGTCAGACGGCGGCGGGTGCGCTCGAAGGCGTCGCGCTCCAGGGTGCGGCGCGCGGGGCGGGCGAGCGCGGGGTCCTCGGCCCGGGCGAGGCGGTCGAGGACATGGGGCGGAACGATGGTGCAGAAGACGGGCTCGAAGCCCCCGTGGGTCGTCATGCCCGGCACCTTCGCACTGCGTGACACTCCTGTCACCCGCCGCAACCATGATTGGTGAAATGCCGGGGCAAGGCGGCCCGCGCCCCCCGTCCCGGTGGTATGACGCGGGTTTCGCCCCCTTTGCGCCCGCGGTCCCGCATACTGATACGGACCCGCGCACCCGGAGGAGCTCGGCTAGCATGCTGCGCATCATGCGTTTCGGGCTGCTTCTCCTTAGCTGCCGCGGCGAGGGCCTGTAACCGAGGCCGACCCCCTCCCCGCGGAGTTTGGCGCTGCGCCGTCGGCCGTCCATCCGGACCCGCGGACCCCCAGAGGAGCCCACGCACCATGGCCAACCGCCAGCAGCCCAGTTCCATGCCGATCCACAAGTACGGCCGCTACGAGCAGGTCGACATCCCCGACCGCACCTGGCCGGACAACCGGATCACCGTCGCCCCCCGCTGGCTCTCCACCGACCTGCGCGACGGCAACCAGGCCCTGATCGACCCGATGTCGCCCGCCCGCAAGCGCGCGATGTTCGACCTGCTGGTCAAGATGGGCTACAAGGAGATCGAGGTCGGCTTCCCGGCCTCCGGCCAGACCGACTACGACTTCGTGCGCTCCATCGTCGAGGAGCCCGGCGCCATCCCCGAGGACGTGACGATCTCCGTCCTCACCCAGGCCCGCGAGGACCTGATCGAGCGGACGGTGGAGTCCCTGAAGGGCGCCCACCGCGCCACCGTCCACCTGTACAACGCCACCGCCCCGGTCTTCCGCCGGGTGGTCTTCCGCGGCTCCAGGGACGACATCAGGCAGATCGCCGTCGACGGCACGCGGCTGGTCATGGAGTACGCCGAGAAGCTGCTGGGCCCGGAGACGCACTTCGGCTACCAGTACAGCCCCGAGATCTTCACCGACACCGAGCTGGACTTCGCGCTGGAGGTCTGCGAGTCGGTGATGGACGTCTGGCAGCCCGGCCCGGACCGCGAGATCATCCTCAACCTGCCCGCCACGGTGGAGCGTTCGACGCCCTCCACGCACGCCGACCGCTTCGAGTGGATGCACCGCCACCTGTCGCGGCGCGAGTTCGTGTGCCTGTCCGTGCACCCGCACAACGACCGCGGCACCGCCGTCGCCGCCGCCGAGCTGGCGCTGATGGCCGGCGCCGACCGCGTCGAGGGCTGCCTGTTCGGGCAGGGCGAGCGCACCGGCAACGTCGACCTGGTCACCCTGGGCATGAACCTGTTCTCCCAGGGCGTCGACCCGCAGATCGACTTCTCCGACATCGACGAGATCCGCCGTACGTGGGAGTACTGCAACCAGATGGAGGTCCACCCGCGCCACCCGTACGTGGGCGACCTGGTCTACACGTCCTTCTCCGGCTCCCACCAGGACGCCATCAAGAAGGGCTTCGACGCCATGGAGGCCGACGCGAAGGCCAGGGGCGTCACCGTCGACGACATCGAGTGGGCCGTGCCGTACCTGCCCATCGACCCCAAGGACGTGGGCCGCTCCTACGAGGCGGTCATCCGCGTCAACTCGCAGTCCGGCAAGGGCGGTGTCGCCTACGTGCTGAAGAACGAGCACAAGCTGGACCTGCCGCGCCGGATGCAGATCGAGTTCTCGAAGATCATCCAGGCGAAGACGGACGCCGAGGGCGGCGAGATCACGCCGAAGGACATCTGGGCGGTCTTCCAGGACGAGTACCTGCCCAACCCCGGCAACCCCTGGGGCCGCATCCAGGTCAAGAACGGCCAGTCCACCACGGACCGCGACGGCGTCGACACGCTCACCGTCGAGGCCGCGGTCGACGGCCGGGACACGGTCCTGACCGGCACCGGCAACGGTCCGATCTCTGCCTTCTTCGACGCGCTGCAGTCCATCGGCATCGACGTACGCCTGCTGGACTACCAGGAGCACACGATGAGCGAGGGCGCCTCCGCGCAGGCCGCCTCCTACATCGAGTGCGCCATCGACGGCAAGGTCCTGTGGGGCATCGGAATCGACGCGAACACGACGCGGGCCTCGCTCAAGGCCGTCGTCTCCGCCGTCAACCGAGCGGCCCGCTGACCAGCCGAACCGGGGATTCGCGGGCCCCGTCCACCGTTGTCCGGTGGACGGGGCCCCGTCGTATACCGGCCAATTGCTGTAGAGGTCACGGAAAGGTCTCCTCCGGGGTACTGACTCTGCCTCGCGGATGTGGCTAACATCACGCAAGCGCGGCGATGTTGCCGTGGGGTTACGGAGGTGCGACGTGCTGCCAGGACGGGGACGAAACGGCCGTGTCGCCAGACTTGCGCGCGTCCTGGGCACCCGGACCGCGTGGACGGCCGTCGGCGACGGGGAGTTCTTCTGCCCCGGCTGCGGCGGCGACCGCAACTACCAGCGGCTGACCGGGCAGCGCCGCTTCTCCCTGCTCGGCGTGCCCGTGCTGCCGCGCGGCGAGACCGGGCCGGTCGTCGAGTGCGCGGCCTGCCGCCGCCACTTCGGCACCGAGGTGCTGGACCACCCGACCACCGTCCGCTTCTCCGCGATGCTCCGCGACGCCGTCCACACCGTCGCCCTCGCCGTGCTCGCCGCGGGCGGCGCCGGCTCCCGCTCGGCCCTGGACGCGGCGGCCGGCGCGGTGCGCGCGGCCGGCTTCGACGACTGCACCCAGGAGCAGCTGGCCGCCCTCGTCGAGGCCCTGGAGGCGGACACCGGCCGGATCGCCGGGGAGCCGTGCGGCGCGGGCCTGGCCATAGAGCTGCACGAGGCGCTGGACCCGCTGACCCCGCACCTGGCCCCCACCGGCCGCGAGTCGATCCTGCTCCAGGGCGCCCGCATCGCCCTGGCCGACGGCCCCTACACCCCCGCCGAGCGGGACGTCCTGGCCACCGTCGGGGCCGCCCTCACCATCTGCTCGGACGACGTGACGCGGCTGCTGGCGGCGGCGCGGACACCGTCGTGACCCCCGTGCCGATGCTGTCGTGACCCCCGTGCCGGCGCCGTCGTGACTCCCGTGCGGATGCCGTCGTGACCCGTGCGGGCGCCGCGGCCCGCGCCGGGCGCCTCCGGGACACCCGGTTCACGGACACGGCACAGGGGTGCCGCCGGGTCCGACGGCCCGGCCGGCCGGGCGGTTCCCGCGCGGCCCCCGGCGCCGTCGCCCGCCGGTCCTCACAGCAGCCCCGCGCCGGCGAGGAACACCCCCACCCGCTCCACCTCGTCCGCCGACAGCGGCACCTGCGGCTCGGCCGTCGCCGGGCAGGCGATCACGCCCCGCAGGTGCAGGGCGGCCTTGAAGGCGCCGATGGCCGAGGAACCGGCGCCCATGCGGGCCGGGTCGCCGACGTCCACCATGCCGAACAGGGCGCACAGGCGTTCCTGCTCGGCGCGGGCCCGCTCCGGGTCCCCGGCGCGCCACGACCGGTCGAGGCGGACGTAGCCGTGCGGGTCGACGTTGGCGAGGCCGGGCACCGCCCCGTCGGCGCCCACCGCGAGCGCCGCGTCGACGATCAGTTCGGAGCCGGTCAGGACGCTGAAGCCGGTGATGCCGGGGTGGGCCCGGGCGCCGGTTGCGACCGCGCGGAAGCCGCCCAGGTCGCCGCTGGAGTCCTTCAGCCCGGCGAGCACGCCCTCGGCGGCCAGCTCCAGCACCAGTTCGGCGGCCAGCTTGGTGTGCACCGCGACCGGCAGGTCGTAGGCCAGGACCGGGACCGGGCAGGCCGCGGCGACCAGGCGGTAGTGGCGGGCGACCTCCGCCGGATGGGTGCGGCTGTAGAACGGGGAGGTGACGACGACCGCGTCCGCGCCCGCCCGCGTGACCTGGCGCACGTGGTCCAGGACCCGGGGCGTCGACATGTCGATGGCGCCCGCCAGGACCGGGAGCTGTCCGCCCACGTGGGCCGTCACCGACTCCACCACCAGCCCGCGCTGCCGGTCCGTCAGGTACGCCGCCTCCGAGGTCGAGCCCAGCACGAACAGGCCGCGCACCCCGCCCGCCACCAGGTGGTCGACCAGCCGGAGCAGTGAGGGGACGTCCACCTCGCGGTCCGGTGTCAGGGGCGTGCACACGGGCGGGACGACACCGGTGAGCGGGGCGGGAAAGGTCACGAGGGCTCCCTGGGCTGGTTCCGGCGTACGAGGTCGCGGGTCGACTCGTCCTCCTCGACAGGATGGTGGCAGCGGAAGCGGTGTCCCGGGGCCGACGCGGCCGAGAAGTCCGGCATCAGCCGCGCGCACGCCTCGTCCGCCTTCCAGCAGCGGGTGCGGAACGGGCAGCCGCTCGGCGGGCGGGTCGCCGACGGCACCGGGCCGGTCAGCGGGATCGGGTCGATCGGGTGCAGCAGGCCGGGCGTGGCGGAGAACAGGGCACGCGTGTACGGGTGCCGGGCCCGGTCGGCGACCCGGGCGGCCGGGGTCTCCTCCACGATCCGGCCCAGGTACATGGTGATCACGCGGTCGCTCATCCGCCGCACCGTCTGGATGTCGTGCGAGACGAAGACCAGGGCCAGGGCCAGGCGTTCCTTCAGGTCGAGGAGCAGGTTGAGGATCTGGGCCCGCACGGACACGTCCAGGGCGCTGGTCGGCTCGTCCGCCACGACCAGGTCCGGGTCGAGGGCGAGCGCGCGGGCGATGGCGACGCGCTGGCGCTGGCCGCCGGACAACTGGCCGGGCAGGGCGTCGGCCAGGGCGCGCGGGAGACCGACCAGGGACATCAGCTCCCGTACCCGGTCCTCACGCTGCGCTTTCGTGCCCCGGTCGTGCACGTCCAGCGGGTCCCGCAGGATCCGCCGGACGGTCAGGCGGCGGTTCAGGGCCGTCGACGGATCCTGGAAGACCATGCCGATGCTGCCGCCGACGGCCCTGCGGCGCTCGGCCGGTGCCATCGCCCACAGGTCCCGGCCCCGGAACGCCACCGTCCCGGACACCGGCCGCTCCACGCCCACCAGCACCTTCGCCAGCGTCGACTTCCCGCAGCCCGACTCACCGACCACACCGACCGTCTCGCCGGGCGCGACGGTGAGGTCGGCGCCGGTCAGGGCGTACACCCGGTCGCGGCGGAACAGGCCGCCGCCGCGGGCCCGGTGGACGACGTGCGCGTCGGACAGCTCCACCAGCGGGCCTCCGGGCGGCTCCACCGGCGGGCCGCCGGACGGCTTCCCCGACGCGCTCACGTCACGGCCTCCGGACTCTCCGGGCTCTCCGGGCTCTTCGGGGCTCGCGCCGTCGGCAGGACGACGGCCGGGTGGTGGCAGGCCGCGGTGTGCGTCGGCGTGCCCGCCGGGACGGGCGCCGTCGTCCGGCAGACCTCGCTCGCCAGGGGGCACCGGCCGGCGAAGCGGCAGCCCGCGGGGAAGTCGGCGGGGGAGGGCACCACGCCCCTGATCTGCGCCAGCCGCTCGGCCGCCGACTCCAGCGACAGCACACTGGCGAGCAGCCCGCGCGTGTAGTGGTGGGCCGGCGCCTCCACCAGGTCGGCGGTCACGCCCGTCTCCACGATCTGCCCGCCGTACATCACGGCCACCCGGTCGGTGACGTCCGCGACCAGCGCCAGATCGTGGGAGACCAGGATCAGCGCGAAGCCCAGCTCCTCCCGCAGCCCGAGCAGCAGCTCGACGACCTGCGCCTGCACGGTCACGTCCAGGGCGGTCGTCGGCTCGTCGGCGACGATCAGTCTCGGCTCGCGGGACAGGGCCATGGCGATCAGCACGCGCTGGCGCTGGCCCCCCGAGAGCTCGTGCGGGTAGCTGCGCAGGGTGCGGCCGGGGTCGAGGCCGACCATCGTGAGGAGTTCGGCGGGGCCGCGGCGCCCGCCGCGCCGTACGACCTGCCTCAGCTGTGCGCGGATCGTCATCGCCGGGTTCAGCGACGACAGCGCGTCCTGGTAGATCATCGCCATCTCGTGGCCGAGCAGTCCGCGCCGCACGCGCACCGGCTCGGCGAGCAGGTCCCGCCCGCCGAAGCGCACGTGGCCGCGCACCCGGGCGCCCTTCGGTTCCAGTCCCATCACGGCGAGTGCGGTCAGCGACTTGCCGCAGCCCGACTCGCCGACCAGGCCGAGGACCTCGCCGGGGTGCACCTCGAAGCTGATGCCGTCCAGGACGTCCACGCCGCCGTGGCGGTGGCCGAAGCCGAGGGCGAGGTTCTCGACGGCCAGCACCGGCCGCCCGTCGCGGGGGAGGTCGCGGGCACGCGCGCGCAGCCGCCGGGCCGCCTCGGCCAGGCCGGGCAGCCGGACGACGTCGCCGCCGGGCTCCGGCGCCTCCAGCCGGTCCTCGTCCCGTACCCCGTCCCGCATCTGCGCCTCCCGCGCCGACGGGGCCGCCCACGCGTCGGACACGCCCTCGGACAGGACGTTCAGCGACAGCACGGTGAGCAGCATCAGCAGCCCCGGGAAGACGGTCGCCCACCAGCCCCCGGTCAGCACCATGTTCTTGCCGTCGGCGATGACGCTCCCCCAGGAGGGGTCCGGGGGCCGCACGCCCGCGCCGATGAAGGACAGCGACGCCTCGAACACGATCGCCTCGGCGACCTGGACCGTGCAGAACACCAGCACCGGGGCGGTGCAGTTGACCGCCACGTGCTTCAGCACGATGTGGGGGGTGCGCGCGCCGATGACCCGTTCCGCGGTCACGTAGTCCTCGCCGTACTGGTCGAGGACGTTGGCCCGGACGACCCGCGCCACCGGTGGCGTGAACAGGAACGCGATCGCGCAGACCAGCACCGTGACCCCGCCGCCGAACACGGCGACCAGCACGGCCGCCAGCGCGATGCCGGGGAACGCCATCACCACGTCCAGGCAGCGCATCAGCGTCTCGTCGACCGCCTTGCGGGAGGTGGCCGCGACCGCGCCGAGGAGCGCCCCGGCGACGAGGGCGAGCGCGGTGGCGCCGAACCCGATCGCCAGGGACCAGCGGGCGCCGTACATCAGCCGGGCGAGGACGTCCCGGCCGAGGCTGTCCTGGCCCATCCAGTGCCCGGCGGACGGCCGGCCGGTGCCGTCGACGGGCGGCTGCTGGTCGAGCGGGTCGTGCGGGGCGAGCAGGGGCGCGAGGAACGCCGCCAGGAGGACGACCGCCAGGAAGCAGACGGCGGCCCTGGACAGCGGCGGCAGCCGGCGCCGGCCGCGCAGCCGGACGCCGGGACGGGACAGGGCTTCGGTGAGGCGCTTGCGGCCGAAGATCACGCCGTCCCCCTCAGCCGCGGGTTGACCAGCAGGTACAGCAGGTCGATGACGAGGTTCACGACGACGAAGCCGGCCGCCGTGGTCAGGACGACCCCCTGGACCACGGCCGGGTCGCCGTTCTTCACGGCGTCGATCATCAGCTTGCCCATGCCGGGCAGCGAGAAGATCGTCTCGATCACGACCGCGCCGCCCAGGAGGTAGCCGACGCGCAGGCCGAGCACCGTCAGGGGGTTGATCAGGGCGTTCCTGAGGACGTTGCGCCCGATCACCACCCGGGGCGGCAGTCCGCTGCCGATCGCCGTGCGGACGTAGTCCTTGTCCAGTTCCTCGACCACGGCCGTGCGCACGATCCGCGTGAGCTGGGCGGCGACGGGCAGCGACAGGGCGAGGGCGGGCAACGTCATCGTCCGCAGCCAGCCGGTGAGGGAGTCGGCCGGGTTGACGTAGCCGCCGGTCGGGAACCAGCCCAGGTCGACCGCCAGGTACTGGATCATCAGCAGCGCCAGCCAGAAGCCGGGCGCGGCGACCCCGGTCAGGGACACCACCCGGACGATCTGGTCGGGCAGCCGGTCCCGGTGGATCGCGGCGGTCACCCCGCCCAGCAGCGCCAGCACCACCGCGACGCCCAGGCCGAGGAAGGTGAGCTGGAGGGTGAGCGGCAGCGCGGTGGCGACCTGCTCGGCCACCGGTGCCCGGGTCAGCGCGCTGGTGCCCAGGTCGCCGTGGAGCAGGTCGGCGACGAAGTGGGCGTAGCGCACCGGGAGCGGGTCGAGCAGGCCGTGTTCCTCGCGGAAGTCGTGCAGCTGGCGCGGGGTCGGGTTGGCGCCCTGGAAGAAGGCGGACGCCGGGTCGACGTCCGAGAACCGCATCACCAGGAACACGAACAGCACGATGCCGAGCATCAGCGGGACGAGCAGCGCGATGCGGCGGACCAGGACGCGCAGGACGGCTGCCACGGGCGGGCCCCTAGGCCCACTTGGCCCGGAGCAGGTTGATGCCGGGGTAGGGCTGGGCCCTTATCCCGGTGAGCCGGTCGGCGTCCCAGGCCGTCATCAGCTCGTTGTGGAGGACCGGGTAGAGCACGGCCTGTTCGGCGACGACGTCGATGTAGTCCTGGATCATCGCCTTCTTCCGCTCCGGGTCGGGCTCGCGGGTGGCGGCGGCCATGTCCCGGAACAGCCGCTCGGCGACGGGGTGGCCGGCCCAGCGCGTGTACTGCATCCACAGGTTCCCGGGCCCGTGGTTGTAGTGCATGATCAGGTCGGCGTCGAGGCCGAACTGGTTGGGGTTCGAGGCGGCGGCGACGACCTGGTAGTCCCGCTTCTGGTCCAGCTTCGTGAAGACGGCGGTGGTCTCCTGCGGGGAGAGGGTGGTGCGCACGCCGACGGCGTCCCAGGAGGACTTCAGGGTCGGCAGGCAGTCGGCGATCCAGCTCACGTTCACCGCGAGGACGTCGATCTCCAGCCCGCTGACCCCGGCCTGCCTCAGCAGGGCCCTGGCCCGGTCGGGGTCGTGGTCGTAGACGGTCCCCGCCCGCCGGTGGCAGGGGTTGGCCTCGTCGAGGAAGGACGTCGCCGGCCTGCCGTGGCCCTTGAGCGCCACCTCGACCATCTGCTCGGTGTCGATGGCGTAGTGCAGGGCCTGGCGCACCCGCACGTCGTCGAAGGGCTTGCGCCGGGTGTTGAACATCAGGAAGAGGTTGTTCATCCCGGCCCCGCCGGCGACGGTCAGCCCGCCGCGCTCCAGCCGGCCGATGTTGGCGTACGGGATGTTGTCGGCGATCTGGGCGTCCGCGCCGGAGCCGGAGATCTTCGCGACGCGGGGTGCCGCGTCGACGATCGTCAGCCAGTTCATCCGCCGGAAGGCGGGCGGGCGCGGGCCGTTGTAGCCGTCGAACGCCTCGAAGGCGGTGTTGGACTTCGGGTGGTGCGCGGTCTGCCGGTACGGCCCCGAGCCGACCGCCAGCCCCTTGACCGCGTCGTTCCAGGCGCCGGGCCGGGAGAAGACGTGCTTCGGCATGACCTTGGCGAGGGTGAGCCGTGCCAGCCCGTCCGGGAAGGGGAACCTCAGCACCAGCTCCACGGTCCGCCGGTCGACCGCGCGGGCCTTCTCCAGCCAGCTCGCGAAGAAGCCCTTGGCGAGGGTCTGGGTGTCCGGGTCGAGGATCCGGTCGAAGACGAAGACGACGTCGTCGGCGGTGACGGGCTTCCCGTCGTGGAAGGTGGCGCCCTCCCGCAGCGTGAACCGCCACACCGTGCCGTGCGGGTCCTTCGGCACCTCGGTCGCCAGCGCCGCGTACGGCTCGCGGGAGATCGGGTCGGTGTCGAGCAGGCCCTCGTAGATGTGGTGGTTGGCGGCCATGGAGAACGCGGAGGCGGTCTGGGTGGGGTCCCAGCTGCCGTCGTTGCCGTAGCCGATGACCGCCGTGAGCGTCCCGTCCCGGCCGCCGCCCCCGCCGCCGGTGTCGTTGGTGGACTCCGGTCCGCCGCAGGCCGGCAGCGAGGCGGCGGCGGCGCCCGCCCCCAGCGCGCCGGTGTACTTCAACAGCGTCCGGCGGCGCGGCGCCGGCACGCCGCGGGTCACGTCGCGCACGGGTCCTCCAGCGGAAGAGGGGGTGGGGGAGGGCGGACGGCACAAGGCAGGTGGGAGAGGAGGTACGACGTCCTACGTCCGGTGGACAGCGCGACCTTAGGAGGGGCCGTGGGGGTGGTCAAGGGCCCGCGCACGAATGGGGTGGCCGCCAGAGGTCCGGTCCAATGACACTGGGGGCCGGACGTGTCGGACGATCGTGGGCCGGGGAGGGCGCGGCATGGGCGGGCGGTGGAACGAGGGGGACCCCGGTGTGCTGCGGCTGCCGTCCGGGCGGCTGGTGCGGGGCCGGGCCCTGCGGCGGCCCCTGGACCCGGCCGCGCCCGTCCCCGCGTACGGCGTCTACCTGCTCGGCGGGCGTCCGCCCGAGGTCCCCTGGGAGTCCCGCTGGATCCGCTGGCCCGACTTCCGGCTCCCGGCGGACCGGGCGGACGCCCGCGCGGCGCTCACCGAGGCGTGGGAGCGGGCCGCGCGGGACCGGGTGGAGATCGCCTGCGGGGGTGGGCGCGGCCGCACCGGAACCGCCCTGGCCTGCCTGGCGGTCCTGGACGGCGTGCCGCCGCGGGAGGCGGTGGCGTACGTCCGCCGGGCCTACGACCGGCACGCCGTGGAGACGCCCTGGCAGCGCCGGTACGTAAGGCGGTTCGGCGCCGGGTGAGGGGCCCCGCCGGCAGGGCGGGGCCCCCGGCGGGGCTCAGACGAGGGCGTCCGCCAGCAGGGCCGCCGTCTTCGCGAGGAGCGGGTGGTCCCACGGGGCGGCCCGGTCCGGCTTGGTCGACTGGATCGCCAGCACCAGCGGGGTGCCGTCCTCGGTCCAGGCGATGCCCACGTTGTTGTTGGTGCCGTACGAGCCGGCGCCGGTCTTGTCGGCCACCGTCCAGGTCGGCGGCAGCCCGGCCCTGAGCCGGTTGCCGCTGGTGGTGTTGTTCAGCAGCCAGTGCGTGAGGAGGTCGCGGTCACCGCGCTCCAGCGCGTCGCCGAGCACCAGACGGGCGTAGGTCCGCCCGATCGCGCGCGGGCTGGTGGTGTCGGTGATCCGCCACGGCTCGGCCGAGTTGAGCTCGGTCTCCCAGCGGTCCAGGCGGGTCACCGGGTCGCCGAGCGAACGGGCGAAGCGGGTGATCGCGGTGGGGCCGCCCAGCTCGCGCAGGAGCAGGTTGCCGGCGCCGTTGTCGCTGTAGCGGATCGCCGCGTCGCACAGTTCGGCGACCGTCATGCCCTCGGCCAGGTGCTCCCTGGTCCTGTCGGAGCCGTCCTCGGGCAGGTCGGCCGCCGTGTAGTGGATCCGGCGGGACAGCACCTCGCCGTCCCGGTCCAGGTCACGCAGCACGGCCGCGGCGGCGAGGGTCTTGAACAGCGAGCAGACCGGGAAGAGTTCGTCCGCGCGGTGCCGCACGGTCCGCTTCGTGCGGAGGTTGTGGGCGAAGACGCCCAGGCGGGCGCCGTGCTGCTCCTCCAGTTCGCGCAGGCGCGCGGTGACGTCGTCCGCCGCGCGCGCGGGCGTGGCCGTCAGCAGGGCCGCGGCCGTGGCGGTACCGGTCGCGAGCAGCGTCCGTCGGGCCATCGGGGGTCGGGGTGGGGTGCCGGCGTTCAAGATCTCTCACCTTCGCTCGGAATGCCGCGACGATCTCTCCCGTGATCGACGCGGGGGCGCGGACTTCCGGTTGCGCCCGGCCCCCGCCGGACCGCGGCGACGTCCTGTGCGACGGGCTTCGGCGGGGCGGGAGTCCGGTGCCGCCGGGACGGCGCCGGGCCGGGGGAGGGGACCGCGGTCGAGGCGGGCGGCGAGCCGCAGGAGGAGAGGTGCGTGGACTTCGCGCACAGCAGCCTCGCGAGTCCCGGCCTCCCGCCCCGTCCGGGTATCGGCCGTGTCCTCCGGGGGTTTACCCCGACGCCGTTTTCGGCCGGGGCGGCCGTACGGTGTGGCCGGAACGGACCGTGCGGAACCCCAGGTCGTCGATCCGGAAGGTCGGGTGGCCGCGGCGCCGCACGGAGGCCCGGCAGCTCCAGTGCTCGTCGGACCAGCCGCCGCCGCGCAGCACCCGGTAGGTGCCGTACACCTCGGCGTCGTAGACGTCCCAGCACCACTCCCACACGTTGCCCAACGTGTCGTACACGCCCCACGCGTTGGGCCGCCTGCCGCCCACGGGACGGATCCGCCCCTGCGAGTTGTCCTGGTACCAGGCGATGTCGTCGAGGCGGCCGTAGCGCGGACCGGTGGTACCGGCACGGCACGCGTGCTCCCACTCCGCCTCGGTCGGCAGCCGGTACCCGTCGGCGGAGGCGTCCCACTCGGCGGTCTCGTCCTCGATCCGCAGGCGGTACGCGGGCGTCAGCCCCTCGCGCAGCGACAGGGCGTTGCAGAACCGGACCGCGTCCCACCAGGAGACGCCCTCGACGGGCAGCCGGTCCCCCCGGGCGGCACTCGGGCGCAGGCCGGTGACCCGCTCGTAACACGCCTGGGTGACCGGGAACGCCGACATCCGGAACGGTGCGACGTCGACCGGCCAACTGCGCTGTGTCCGCCGGTCCGACAAGGTCACGCGCCCCGCCGGGACGGCGACCATCTCGTCGTCCGGGTCCGTCTCCATGACGGGCCACCCTACCCGCGTCCCGCGCCGCGGCGCGGTGCTCAGACGGTGCGCAGGAACGCGGTCCAGGCGTCCGCCCCGACCACCAGGACGGGTCCGTGCGGCACCTTGCTGTCCCGCACGGGGACGACACCGGGGACGCCGTCGGCGACCTCGACGCAGTCACCGCCGTTGCCGTCGCTGTAGGTGCTCTTGCGCCAGCGGGCCGCGCCGGGGAAGTCGTACGCGACCTCGACGCAGCTGCCGCCGTTGCCGTCGCTGTAAGTGCTCTTGCACCAGCGCGCGTTGCTCAGGTCGTACTCGTGCATCGTCTGAAGTCCTCCGCCACCGACTCGACCAGGGCCAGGGACGCCTCAGGCGACAGCGCGGCGGCCCTGAGCAGATCGTATGACGACTGCACGCGCTTCACCACGGCCGGATCGTCCAGCAGATTCCCCGAATACACGGCTTCTGTATAAGCCGTTGGCGGCGCGTCCTCGAACTCCATGAGCGCCAGCATGCCGTTCATGAGCGCGTACGCCCCAGCCGTGCACGGCAGCACCTGCACCAGCACCGTCCGCTGTCGTGCCAGCGCCGCCACGTGCTCCAGCTGCGCCGCCATGACCGCCGGGCCGCCCACCGGGACGCGCAGCACGTTCTCGTGCAGGATCACCCAATACACGGGACGTGTGGCGTCCTTCAGGATTCGGGCCCGTTCCACGCGGCCCGACACTTTCTCCTCGATGAACTCGTCCGGTGCGAGCGGGTTCATCGCCAAGGTGACCGCCCGCGCGTACGCGGCCGTCTGAAGCAGCCCGGGTACCAGCGCGGGCGCGAACTCGCAGATCCTCGTCGCCAGTGCCTCCAGCTCGGCCGCCTTGGCGAAGTAATCCGCATACCGCTTGTCGTCGATCAGCTTCCTGCACAACCGCTCGAAAATACCGTCGGTTTGCAGGACCTCGTCGATCCGCTGGGCGATATCCAGCTGCGGTTTTCGAATGGCCTGCTCGAACTGTCCGATGTAGGCGCCGGACACGAAGACCCGCGCACCCAACTCCACCTGCGTGAACCCCGCGTCCTCCCTGCGCCGCTTCAGCTCCGTGCCGAAGAACTCCCAGGCCGCCTGCCGCGAACCGTTGGCCATCGCCGAACCCCCTTGCACTGCCCCGCACTTGCAGGGCGCTGACCCTTTCCGAGTCTAGGTGCGCTGCGTCACCGTGGGAATGCGAAGCGTGAAAACGGAAAAGAAAGGGGAGCACGATGGCGGTACGGCACGCGGCGCTCTGCGTCGTGGAAGCGGAGGAAGCGGTGGAAGAATTGCGGACGGAACTCGCCGAGGCCGGAATTACCCTGCCCTCACTGGGGCTGGATCCGGTGAGTCTTGCGCGGGAGGCGCCCTGTCCGCTCGTGGAATTGGGCCGGTGTTCCGTGGAGACGGCCCGGCGGCTCGCGGCGGCGCTGCGATGAGGCCCCCGGTCGGCGCGTACGTGGTGGACACCCTCACGGGGCGGGTCGGGATCGTCATGGGGCACGAGGGGCCCTACGTCCAGCTCAGACCGTACGGGGGAGGCAGGGAGTGGGACGCCCATCCCCGCGCCGTGCGGCACGCCACCCCGGCCGAGCGGCTGCGCGCGGCGACGGCGTACGCCAACGCGCGCAGCCGGGGGGAGGTCCCTTGACGCGGAGGACGGGGCCGGCCGCCGCGTAGGCGAGAATGGATGCATGAGTCTGTTCCGCGACGACGGCATCGTGCTGCGCACCCAGAAGCTGGGTGAGGCGGACCGGATCATCACGCTGCTCACGCGGGGTCACGGCCGGGTACGGGCGGTGGCCCGGGGCGTGCGCCGGACGAAGTCCAAGTTCGGTGCGCGCCTCGAACCCTTCTCGCACGTCGACGTGCAGTTCTTCGCCAAGGGCAGCGAGCTGGTCGGGCGCGGGCTGCCGCTGTGCACGCAGAGCGAGACGATCGCCCCGTACGGCGGCGGGATCGTCACCGACTACGCGCGGTACACCGCCGGGACGGCCATGCTGGAGACCGCCGAGCGGTTCACCGACCACGAGGGCGAGCCGGCCGTCCAGCAGTACCTGCTGCTCGTCGGGGCCCTGCGCACCCTCGCCCGGGGCGAGCACGCGCCGCACCTCGTCCTGGACGCCTTCCTGCTGCGCTCCCTGGCCGTCAACGGCTACGCCCCGAGCTTCGGCGACTGCGCGAAGTGCGGGATGCCGGGGCCGAACCGGTTCTTCTCGGTGGCGTCGGGCGGTTCCGTCTGCGCCGACTGCCGGGTGCCCGGCAGCGTCGTACCCTCGCCGCAGGCGCTGGAGCTCCTCGGCGCGCTGCTCACGGGGGACTGGCGGACCGCGGACGCGTGCGAGCCGCGGTACGTCCGGGAGGCGAGCGGGCTGGTGTCCGCGTACCTGCACTGGCACCTGGAGCGCGGGCTGCGCTCCCTGCGCTACGTCGAGAAGTAGCCGCGGAGCGACCGGGCGGCTGCCGAGAAGCACGAGAAGCACTCAGACCTAGGGAGACGAGAGACACATGGCCGTACGCGGGATCCTGGGGCGCCAGCGCCGGGAGTACAGGACGCCGGAGCCGCACCCGTCCGGCGCGCGGCCCCCGAAGCTCCCCGGCGAGCTGGTCCCCAACCATGTGGCGATCGTCATGGACGGCAACGGGCGGTGGGCCAAGGAACGCGGGCTGCCGCGCACCGAGGGGCACAAGGTCGGCGCCGAGCGGGTCCTGGACGTGCTCCAGGGCGCGATCGAGATGGGCGTCGGGGCGATCTCGCTGTACGCCTTCTCCACGGAGAACTGGAAGCGCTCGCCCGAGGAGGTGCGCTTCCTGATGAACTTCAACCGCGACTTCATCCGCCGCACCCGCGACCAGCTCGACGAGCTCGGGATCCGGGTGCGCTGGGCGGGGCGGATGCCCAAGCTGTGGCGGTCGGTGGCCAAGGAGCTGCAGATCGCCCAGGAGCAGACCAAGGACAACGACCGGCTCACGCTGTACTTCTGCATGAACTACGGCGGCCGTGCGGAGATCGCGGACGCGGCCAAGGCGCTGGCGGAGGACGTCAGGGCCGGCCGGCTGGACCCCTCGAAGGTCACCGAGAAGACCTTCGCGAAGTACCTCTACTACCCGGACATGCCGGACGTGGACCTGTTCCTGCGGCCGAGCGGCGAACAGCGCACCTCGAACTACCTGCTGTGGCAGTCCGCCTACGCCGAGATGGTCTTCCAGGACGTGCTGTGGCCGGACTTCGACCGGCGCGACCTGTGGCGGGCGTGCCTGGAGTTCGCCTCCCGCGACCGCCGCTTCGGCGGGGCCATCCCGAACGAGGAGCTGCTCGCCATGGAGGGCAGGCAGGCCGAGGCCTGAGCCGGGACGGCCCCGGGCGGAACCGGACACCGGTGTTCCGCCCGGGGCCCACCGGGGACGGGACGCGGGCGGACGGCGCCCGCCCCGCCCGCGCGTCCGGAGCCACGGCTGCGCGTCCGGGGGCTCCACGCCCGCGTGTTCGAGGGCTCTACGGCTGCGCGGCGGCCGCCGCGCACTCCGCGCAGGTGCCGAAGATCTCCACCGTGTGCGCCACGTTCACGTAGCCGTGCTCGGCGGCGATGGCCTCCGCCCACTTCTCCACGGCCGGGCCCTCGACCTCGACGGCCCGGCCGCAGCTGCGGCAGACCAGGTGGTGGTGATGGTCGCCGGTGGAGCAGCGGCGGTAGACGGACTCGCCGTCGGCGGTGCGCAGCACGTCGACCTCGCCGGCGTCGGCGAGGGACTGCAGGGTGCGGTAGACGGTGGTGAGCCCGACCGAGTCGCCCTTGTGCTTGAGCATGTCGTGGAGCTCCTGCGCGCTGCGGAACTCCTCGACCTCTTCCAGGGCCGCCGCCACGGCGGCCCGCTGCCGGGTGGCGCGGCCCTTCACGGGCGGTCCAGCGGTCGTCACCGGTTGCCTCCTCATGTCTGCCTGTGCCCGGGTCATTGTGCCAGCCCGGGCCGGACCCGGTCAGACGCCGAGCTCGTCGGCGGTCCCCCGACTGGCCGGAATGGCGCACTCCGCGGGGTCCGCGGCGGGCCGCGCGGCGGCCAGCGCGCGGGCGCGGCGCCGGGCCAGCGGGGCCGCCAGCGCCGTCAGCAGGACGAACGCGCCGATGGTCAGCAGCACGATCGTCGCGCCGGGCGGCACGTCCTGGTAGTACGACGTGACGGTGCCGCCGAGGGTCACGCTCACGCCGACCGCGACGGCGATCGCGAAGGTCGCCGCGAAGCTGCGGCTGAGCTGCTGCGCGGCGGCCACCGGGACCACCATCAGCGCGGACACCAGCAGCAGGCCGACCACGCGCATCGCCACCGTCACCGTCACCGCCGCCGTGACCGCCGTCAGCAGGTTCAGGGCGCGCACCGGCAGGCCCGTCACCCGCGCGAACTCCTCGTCCTGGCTGACCGCGAACAGCTGGCGGCGCAGCCCGAGGGTGACCAGGACCACGAAGGCGGCCAGCACGCAGATCGCCGTGACGTCCGACTGCGAGACGGTCGACAGGGAGCCGAACAGGTACGAGGTCAGGTTGGCGTTGGAGCCCGTCGGCGCGAGGTTGATGAACATCACGCCGCCGGCCATGCCGCCGTAGAACAGCATCGCGAGGGCGATGTCGCCGCGGGTGCGGCCGTACCAGCGGATCAGCTCCATCAGCACCGCGCCGAGCACGGAGACGAGCGTCGCCATCCACACCGGCGACCAGGACAGCAGGAAGCCCAGGCCCACACCGGTCATCGCGACGTGGCCGATGCCGTCGCCCATCAGGGCCTGGCGGCGCTGGACCAGGTAGATGCCGACGGCGGGGGCGGTGACGCCGACCAGGACGGCGGCGATGAGCGCCCGCTGCATGAAGGCGTAGTCGAGGAAGTCCATCAGCTCAGCAGTCCCGTGCGGATCGGTTCGGCGCCCGCCGGTGCGTGCGGGTGTACGTGGTCGTGGCCGGGCAGCGCGTGCTGGCCGACCGCCTTGGGGGGCGGGCCGTCGTGCAGGACGCAGCCGTCGCGCAGCACGACGGCCCGGTCTATCAGGGGCTCCAGCGGACCCAGTTCGTGCAGGACCAGCAGGACGGTCGCGCCCTGGGAGACCTGCCGGCGCAGGGTGTCCGCCAGCACCTCCTGGCTGGCCAGGTCGACGCCCGCCATCGGCTCGTCCATGATCAGCAGCTCCGGCTCGGGGGCGAGCGCGCGGGCGATCAGGACGCGCTGGTGCTGGCCGCCGGACAGGGCGCCCACGGAGTCCTTCGCCCGGTCGGCCATGCCGACCAGCTCCAGGGACCGCCGTACGGCCTCGCGGTCCGCCTTGCGGAAGAGGCCGAAGCGGGCGCGGGCCAGGCGGCCGGAGGAGACCACCTCGGTCACCGTGGCGGGCACGCCGCCCGCGGCGGTGGTGCGCTGCGGGACGTAGCCCACCCGCGCCCAGTCGCGAAAACGCCTGTGCGGTGTGCCGAACAGCTCGATCTCGCCGCTGCTCACCGGCACCTGGCCGATGACGCTGCGCACGGCCGTCGACTTGCCGGAACCGTTCGCGCCGAGCAGCGCGACGACCTCACCGCGGCGCACGGTGAGGTCGATGCCGCGCAGGACGGGGCGCGAGCCCAGTTCCGCGCGGACGCCGCGCAGGGAAATGACGGGCTCGTTCATACCGTCCTCCGATGGGTCGATCACTTGGCTCCCAGGGCCGTCCGCAGGGCCTTGAGGTTGGCTTCCATCACCTGGAAGTAGTCGTCGCCGCGGGACTTGTCGGTGATGCCCTCGAGCGGGTCGAGGACGTCCGTCTTCAGCTTCGCGTCCCTGGCGAGGGTCTTGGCGGTCTTGTCGGACACCAGTGTCTCGTAGAAGACGGTGGTCACGCCGTCCGCCTTCGCCTCCTGCTGGAGCTCCCTGACGCGGGCCGCGCTCGGCTCGCTCTCCGGGTCCAGGCCGGAGATGGCCTCCTGGGTCAGCCCGTAGCGGTGGGCGAGGTAGCCGAAGGCGGCGTGGTTGGTGAAGAACACCTTCGTCCTGGTGTTCCGCAGGCCGTCCTCGAAGGCCGTGTCGAGGTCGGTCAGCTTCTCCACCAGGGCGTCGGTGTTCTTGCGGTAGTCGGCCGCGTGGTCCGGGTCGGCCTTCTCGAAGGCCTTGCCGACGCCCTCGGCGACCTCCGCGTACTTCACCGGGTCCAGCCAGACGTGCGGGTCGAGCGCGTGCTCCTCCTCTTCCGCGCCCTCCTCCGCGTGCTCCTCCCCGGTGCCGTGGTCGTGGCCGTCCTCGGTGCCGAGGTCCTCCAGCTTCGTGAGCGTCGCCGCGTCGATCTTCGTCTTGACGCCGGACTGGCCGATGGCCTCGTCGACGGAGGGCTGCAGGCCCTTGAGGTGGAGCGCCGCGTCGGCCTCCTCGATCTGCGCGCGCTGCTGGGGGCTGATCTCCAGGTCGTGCGGCTCCTGGCCGGGTTCGGTGAGGCTGGTGACCTGCACGTGGTCGCCGCCGATCCGCTCGGCGAGGAAGGCCATCGGGTAGAACGACGCGACGACGTCGAACTTCTCCGAGTTCCCCGAGTTCCCGCCCGCCGCCTCACTGTCGCCGGAACAGGCGGAGAGGGTGCCGAGGGCGAGGGCGGCGGCCGCCGCGGCCGCGATCCCGGATATGTGCTGTCGTCGTACGTTCATGACACTCATTTTCAGCAAAGATGGAAACCATTGTCAACAAAGCATGTCAGCGGTTCGCAGGACGGCCCATAGCGGTCCTGAGCGGGCACCGATTTGGCCGAGGGGCAGTCCCCGCCGGTAATCTGAAGCATTCGCTGGAAGCATCTCGCTTCGTCGCCCGTCGTCGTAATGAAGAGAGCACCGTGGCCGCCGACAAGATCGACACCATCGTCAGCCTGAGCAAGCGCCGTGGCTTCGTATTCCCCTGCAGTGAGATCTACGGCGGCCAGCGTGCCGCCTGGGACTACGGGCCGCTGGGTGTCGAGCTCAAGGAGAACCTCAAGCGCCAGTGGTGGCGCTACATGGTGACGTCGCGCGAGGACGTGGTCGGCATCGACTCGTCCGTGATCCTGGCCCCCGAGGTGTGGGTCGCCTCCGGCCACGTCGCCACCTTCACGGACCCGCTCACCGAGTGCACCTCCTGCCACAAGCGGTACCGTGCCGACCACCTGGAAGAGGCCTACGAGGAGAAGAAGGGCCACGCCCCGGAGAACGGGCTCGCGGACCTCAACTGCCCGAACTGCGGCAACAAGGGCACCTTCACCGAGCCCAAGCAGTTCTCGGGCCTGCTCTCCACCCACCTCGGCCCGACGCAGGACTCCGGCTCCGTCGCCTACCTGCGTCCCGAGACCGCCCAGGGCATCTTCACCAACTTCACCCAGGTGCAGACCACTTCGCGCCGCAAGCCGCCGTTCGGCATCGCCCAGATGGGCAAGTCGTTCCGCAACGAGATCACGCCGGGCAACTTCATCTTCCGCACCCGCGAGTTCGAGCAGATGGAGATGGAGTTCTTCGTCAAGCCGGGCGAGGACGAGAAGTGGCAGGAGTACTGGATGGAGCAGCGCTGGAACTGGTACACCGGCCTGGGCCTGCGCGAGGAGAACATGCGCTGGTACGAGCACCCCAAGGAGAAGCTCTCCCACTACTCCAAGCGCACCGCCGACATCGAGTACCGCTTCCAGTTCGGCGGCAGCGAGTGGGGCGAGCTGGAGGGTGTCGCCAACCGCACCGACTACGACCTCGGCGCCCACTCCAAGGCCTCCGGCCAGGACCTGTCCTACTTCGACCAGGAGGCCGGCGAGCGCTGGACGCCGTACGTCATCGAGCCGGCGGCCGGCGTCGGCCGCGCGATGCTGGCGTTCCTGCTGGACGCCTACGTCGAGGACGAGGCGCCCAACGCCAAGGGCAAGCTGGAGAAGCGCACCGTGCTGCGCCTGGACCACCGCCTCGCCCCGGTGAAGGTCGCGGTGCTGCCGCTGTCCCGCAACCCGGAGCTGTCGCCGAAGGCCAAGGGCCTCGCCCAGGCGCTGCGCCAGCACTGGAACATCGAGTTCGACGACGCCGGCGCGATCGGCCGCCGCTACCGCCGCCAGGACGAGATCGGCACGCCGTACTGCGTGACGGTCGACTTCGACACCCTGGAGGACAACGCCGTGACCGTGCGCGAGCGTGACTCCATGAAGCAGGAGCGCGTCTCCCTCGACCAGATCGAGGGCTACCTGGCCGGCCGCCTGATCGGCTGCTAGGGCCGCGCCGCCCCGCGTACCGGCCCCCGGTACGGGTCCCGCCGTGGACCTGTGCCGGGGGTTTTCGCATGTCCGGGGTGGTTCCCCCGGCGTCGCCCTCCTGCCGGCCCTCCTCGCCGCGGCCACCGACTGACATGTATTGAATGACAGATATTGAAATCTGTCATCTGTCATGCGAGGGTGGATCCATGACGACGCCGACCCGCCCCCTGGGAACCACCGGCCCCCGCGTCTTCCCCCTCGGCCTCGGCTGCATGGGATGTCCGCGCTGTACGGCGACGCCGACCGCGCCGAGTCGGTCGCCACCATCCACGCCGCCCTGGAGGCGGGCGTGACCCTGCTCGACACCGGCGACTTCTACGGCATGGGCCACAACGAGCTGCTGATCGGCGAGGCGCTGCGCGGCGCGCCCGCCGCCCGGCGCGAACAGGCGCTGGTCAGCGTGAAGTTCGGGGCCCTGCGCGGCCCGGACGGCTCCTGGTTCGGCTACGACGCCCGCCCCGCCGCCGTGAAGAACTTCGCCGCCTACACCCTCCAGCGCCTCGGCCTCGACCACATCGACATCTACCGGCCGGCCCGCCTCGACCCGGACGTCCCCATCGAGGAGACGGTCGGCGCGATCGCGGAACTCGTCGAGCAGGGCCACGTCCGCCACATCGGCCTCAGCGAGGTCGGCGCCGACACCCTCCGCCGCGCCGCCGCCACCGCGCCGATCACCGACCTCCAGATCGAGTACGGGCTGATCACCCGCGGCATCGAGGACCGCATCCTGCCGGCCGCCCGCGAGCTGGGCATCTCCGTCACGGCGTACGGCGTCCTCTCCCGCGGCCTGATCTCCGGCCACTTCACCCGCGACCGGCAGCTCGCCGCCCACGACTTCCGGGCCCACTCGCCCCGCTTCCAGGGCGACAACCTGCGGCGCAACCTCGACCTCGTGGAGGCCCTGCGCAAGATCGCCGATCAGAAGGGCGTGACGGTCGCGCAGATCGCCATCGCCTGGGTGCTCTCCCGCGGGGAGGACATCGTGCCCCTGGTCGGCGCCCGGACCCGCCAGCGGCTCACCGAGTCGCTGGGCGCGCTGGAGGTGACCCTGGACGCGGCCGACCTGGCGGCGATCGAGGAGGCCGTGCCGCCGGACGCGGCGGCGGGCGAGCGCTACCCGGCCGCGCAGCTGGCACACCTCGACAGCGAGCGCTGATCCCCGTGCCGGGTACGGTCTAGGACATGGCACCGACCACCGAGACCCTGACCGCCGAGCGCATCCTCGAAGCCACCGAGGAGGTGCTGCGCCGCCACGGCCCGGCCAAGGCCACCGTGGTGGACGTGGCCCGCGCGCTCGGCGTCAGCCACGGCAGCGTCTACCGGCACTTCCGGACCAAGGCGGCGCTGCGCGAGGCGGTCACCAAGCGGTGGCTGGACCGCGCCTGCGAGGAGCTGTCCGGCATCGCCGCCGGGGACGGCGACCCGGCGGTCCGGCTGCGGGAGTGGCTGGCGGCCCTGTTCACCGCCAAACGCCGCAAGGCCGGCGAGGACCCCGAGCTGTTCGCCACCTACCTGGTCCTGGCCGGGGAGAACGGCGAGGCGGTCGGCGCGCACATCGCCGACCTCACCGGCCAGTTGACGCGGATCGTGCGGGCCGGCATCGACTCCGGCGCCTTCGCGCCCGTCGCCGACCCCCGGGCCACGGCCCGTGCCCTCTTCCACGCCACGGACCGCTTCCACGACCCCTGCCACGCACGGGAGTGGGTGGAGCCGGGCGTCGAGGACGACTTCGAGACGGTCGTGGAACTGCTGGTGCGCGCGCTGCGGGCCTAGCCTCTGTCGTCGTCCCGGCCCCGGTGGAGCGCGAGCTCCGCCCGTCCGAAGCCGGGAAGCCGGCCGTGACCGCTGCCGGGCGGCGAAGATCCCCGGCGAGCGGGGCCTCGCGGCCGTGGCGGTGCCCATGGGCCCTCCCGCCCCGCCCGCGGACCGACCGCGATCCGATCACCCACGCGCTGAGCCTCCCGGGCCGCCCGAGCCGCCCGGGTCATCCGAAAAGCGACTCAGGGATTCACCGACCTCACGTACAACCCTCCCGCGTCTTTAGTGGTCTCCTGTTTGCTCATCGGACCGTTGAACCCGAGGCCAACGCCCGGCGAACGCGCCGTCCGTCGCACCCCACCGACTCCGGGATGTCCGCCGGACATCCCCGCATGCCGCAGGAGACCCGCATGCAGCACACCCTGCGACTCGCCCTCGCGACGGCCGCCGCGGCCGCGCTGACGGGCGGTCTGCTGATCACCCTGCCCGCCTCCCCGGCGCTGGCCGCGCCCTCCGGGCCGGCCGGTGACTTCAACGGCGACGGCTACCGCGACGTCGCCGTCGGCGCGATGGGCGCGGACGCCGGTTCCGTGCAGGACGCGGGCGCCGTCGTCGTGCTGTACGGCTCGTCCTCCGGCATCTCCGCGACGAAGAGGACCGTCATCACGCAGGACTCCACCGGCGTCCCGGGCGCCGCCGAGTCGGACGACCGCTTCGGCAGCAGCCTCGCCGCCGGCGACCTGAACGGCGACGGCTACGCCGACCTCGTCGTCGGCTCCCAGTACGAGGCCATCGGCGACCGCGACGGCGTCGGCTCGCTCACGATCCTGTGGGGCGGCTCCGGCGGCCTCTCCGGCGGCGCGGGCCTGCCCCAGCCGGCCGACCTGCCCGAGTGGGGCGGCTACGGCGCCTCCGTCGCCACCGGTGACTTCGACGGCGACGGCAAGACCGACGTCACCGCCACCGGCCAGGGCCGCGTCCACCTCTACCGCGGCGGCTTCACCCGTACCGGCACCCCGCTGAGCCACACCGACGTCGGCGAGCTGGGCGGCGCGTACGAGGCGATCGCGGGCGACATCAACGGCGACAAGGCCGCCGAGCGCGTCTACCCGTTCCTCGTCGACGGCGACGAGCGCGGCCAGATCGGCTACTTCCGCCACGACCCCGGCAACATGGACCACCCCGAGTCCGACTACGCCCTCACCGACCTGCCGAACGCCGACGGCGAGCACGGCACGATCGGCGACGTCAACGGCGACGGCTACGGCGACCTGGTCCTCGGCGACTACACCGACCCGCGCCCCGGCGTCACCGGCGGCCACAAGGGCGGCCAGATCAGCGTCTGGTACGGCGGCCCGAACGGCCCCGACCCGGCGCAGACGCCGACCGTCATCCACCAGGACACCACGGGCGTGCCCGGCTCCGGCGAGACGGACGACATCTTCGGCGCGTCCGTCACCGTCGGCGACATCAACGGCGACAAGTACGCCGACGTCGCGGTCGGCGCTCCCGGCGAGGACCTGGGCTCGGTGCAGGACGCCGGCTCGGTCACCGTCCTGTTCGGCTCCGCCGGTGGCCTGACCGGCACCGGTGCCAAGAGCTACACCCAGGACACCGCGGGCGTGCCCGGCTCCTCCGAGTACATGGACTGGTTCGGCGGCTCCGTCCGCCTGGTCGACTTCGACAGGACCGGCAAGGCCGACCTGGTCGTCGGCGCCGCCTACGAGAACGGCACCGGCGCCCTCACCACCCTGCGCGGCACCGCCTCCGGGCCGACCACGTCCGGCGCCACGTTCATCTCCGCCGCGAACGTCGCCGTCAAGGGCGGCAACCCCACCTTCGCCTGGGACATCGCCCCGTGACCCACCGTGGCCCGGCCGTGCCGCCCGCGGCCGCCCCGACCCCGCTCACGCCGTCCCTCACGGCGCGGTGCACCCGGGGCGGTCCCGGACGGCGGGCTTCTCCCACACCGACACGTGGCGGACGCTCTCGCCGGTGAACGGTGCCCGGGACCACCCCTCCCACCGGTCGCGCAGCCGCAGCCCGGCCAGGCGCGCCATCAGGTCCAGCTCGGCCGGCCACACGTACCGGAACGGGATCGCCCGGTACTCGGCGCGGCCGTCGACGATCGTGACGTAGTGCGAACTCATCGCCTGGGTGGCGGTGTCGTAGGTGTCGAAGGCCCACTGCGCCGGGCCGACGCGGAACGGCACCGCGCTCTGCCCGGGCGGCAGCCGGCGCAGCTCCGGCACCCCCACCTCGACGACGAAGCAGCCGCCGGGCCGCAGGTGGGCGGCGGCGTTGCGGAAGCAGTCCACCTGGGCGTCCTGCGTGGTCAGGTTGTTGATCGTGTTGAACACCAGGTAGACGACCGAGAACGCGCCGGGCACCCGGGTCGTGGCGAAGTCGCCGACCGTCACGCCGACGCTGTCGCCGCCGGGTTTGGCCCGCAGCCGGGCCACCATCGCCCGGGACACGTCGATGCCGTGCACCGGGACCCCGCGCGAGGCCAGCGGCAGCGCGATGCGGCCGGTCCCGACGCCGAGTTCGAGCGCCGGGCCGTCGCCGGCGAGCCCGGCCAGCAGGTCCACCGCCGGGTCCACCACCTCGGGGCGGAACATGTCCGCCGCCGACTCGTCGTAGGCGGCCGCGACGCTCTCCGGGAAGTAGCCGTCCTCATCGCTCATCGGGGGACCGTACCGCCGACGGCCCCCGGGTGCGCGCGGTTTTCCGGGGGCCGTCGGCGGTCAGCCGACCGCGCGCGGCAGGCGCAGGCTCAGCAGCCCGGTCAGGACCACCCCGGCGAACTGCACCGACAGCGTCACGACCAGCGCGTCCCGCATGCCCATGGCCGGTACCAGGGACAGGAACAGCGTGCCCAGGGTGGCCACGCCGAGGGCCAGCGCCGACTGCTGGACGGTGACCATCACGCCGCTGCCGACGCCCGCGCGGGCGGGCGGCACCTCGGACAGCACGACCCGGAAGACGACGGGCAGTTGCAGCGCCTGGCCCGCACCGGCCACCGCCCCTCCCGGCAGCAGTTCGAGGATCCCCAGGTGCGGCCAGCGGAACCAGGCGGCCAGGGCGATCAGGACCAGACCCAGGCCCTGCAGCACGGCGCCCGCCGTCACCACGCGCGTGCCGTACCGGGCGACCAGCCGCGGGCCCAGCAGCGAGAAGACGAAGAACACCACGGCCAGCGGCGCGAGCGCGAGGCCCGCGGCGACCGGAGCGAGCCCCGCGCCCTGCTGCAACGCCACCGCGATCACGAACATGAAGCCGCTGAAACCGGCGGAGAACGGCAGGATCAGCAGCAGCCCCCGCCGCAGGGAGGCCAGCCGGAACAGGCTCGGCGGGATCAGCGGCGTACGGCCCCGGCGGTCCCTGCGGCGCTCCACCGCGTGGAACGCCGCCGCCGCGCACGGGAACGCCGCCAGCGACAGCCACGTCCACAGCGGCCAGCCCGCCGCCCGGCCCTCGGTGAGCGGGACCAGCAGCGTGAGCAGGCAGACGGCGAGGAGGACGGTGCCCGGGCCGTCGACCGGCTCGGGGCGGTCGGAGCGGGTCTCCGGCACGGTCCGGGCGGCCAGTACCAGGCCGACGAGCACGACCGGCACGTTCACCAGGAACACCGAGCGCCAGCCGGTGCCCGCGATGTCCGCCGCGACCAGGACGCCGCCGAGGATCTGCCCGGCGATCATGGACAGCCCGGCGGTCGCGCCGTACAGCCCCATGGCCCTGGCACGGCGCGGCCCGGCCGTGGTCGCCTGGATGGTGGCCAGCACCTGCGGCAGCATCGCGGCGGCCGACGCGCCCTGCGCGACCCGTGCCGCCACCAGCGACCAGGCGTCGGGAGCGAGCCCGCACGCCAGCGAGGTCAGCCCGAAGCCCGCCATGCCGGCCAGGAACAGCCGTCGGCGGCCGAACAGGTCGCCGAGCCGGCCGCCCAGGACGAGCAGGACGGCGTACGACACCCCGTACCCGGCGACGACGAGTTCGAGGACCGCCTCGCTCGCGGCGAGGCCGGTGCCGATGGCGGGCAGGGCGACGTTGACGATGAAGAAGTCGACGAGGGGCAGTGCCGCGGCCAGCAGCACCGTGAACAGTCCGGGCCCGCCGAGCACGGGTGGGGCGGCGGGGGAGCGGACGGGCGGTGAGGTGAGGATTTCGGTCACGGCCACGAGCCTGTCGCCGCGCCGGGACCGGTACCAGAGTCCTGTTGTCCTGGTACCACCGCCACCTGGAAACAGGGTGCCGCGGACGGCAGGCTGGAGGGCATGACGACCATGGCCCGGGAAACGGCCCCGCGCGCGCCCGAGGCGCCCCGCGAGGCGGATGTCCGGCGGCACGAGCTGGCCGCCTTCCTGCGCAGCCGCCGGGAGCGGATCAGCCCCGAGCAGGTCGGCCTGCCGCGCGGCCGCCGGCGCCGTACGCCCGGGCTGCGCCGCGAGGAGGTCGCCCAGCTCTCCGCCGTCGGCGTCACCTGGTACACCTGGCTGGAGCAGGCCCGCGACATCCAGGTCTCCGTACAGGTCCTCGACGCCCTCGCCCGCGCGCTGCTCCTCGACCCCAGCGAGCGCGCCCACCTCTTCCAGCTCGCCGGAGCCGTCGACCCGACACCGGCGGCCACCTCTCCGTCGGTCACCCCGGCCCTGCGGGCGGTGCTGGAGCAACTGGAGCCGTTCCCGGCGTGCCTGCAGAACAGCCGGTACGACATCCTCGCGTACAACCGCACGTACGGGCTGCTGCTGTGCGACCTGGACGCGGTGCCGCCCGAGGACCGCAACTGCCTGGTCCTGTCCTACACGAACGTCCAGTGGCAGTCGTCGATCGTGCACCTTCAGGAGGCCCAGCGCCTGATGGCCGCCCGCTTCCGCGCCGCGATGGCCGGCCACCTCGCCGAACCGGCCTGGAAGATGCTGCTCAAGCGGCTTCGTGCGGAGTCCGCCGAGTTCCGGGAGGTCTGGGACCGGCACGAGGTCGTCGCCCACCGCACCAAGCGCAAGGAGTTCGTCAACCGCCACGTCGGCCGTGTCACCGTCGACCACACCGACCTGTGGCTGGGCCCGGAGCCGGGACCGCGCATGGTGACGTACGTGCCGGCCGACGAGGAGTCGCACAGGCGGCTGGAGGAGCTGCTGGCGATCGCCTCGGCGCGGGGCGTCTAGGGCCTGTCGTCGAACTCCCGTCGTCCGCCCGGAGGGCGGGCCGTGTCACCCGCCGACGCCGGCCGCTTCCCGCACCTCCGCCGCCCGGAGCCGCTCGGCCGTGCGCTCGGCGGTGCGCCGGGCCCAGCGGCCGCTGGTCGCCGCGCCCAGGACCAGGACGGCGAGGCCGCAGCCCACCAGGATCCACCAGCCCGGGCGGGCGGCCGCCACGAAGGCGTCCCGGTACGGCGACGCGCCCACGCCCGAGGCCAGTACCGCCCCGACCACCGCCACGCCGAGGGTCTGGCCGAGCTGGCGGCTGGTGGAGGCGACGGCGGCGGCCACACCGGCCTGGGCGCGGGGCATGCCGGAGACGGCGGTGTTGGTGATGGGGGCGTTGACGAAGCCGAAGCCGACGCCGAAGAGGGCGTAGCCGAGGAAGAGGGTGACGTCGGAGGTCTCGGCGTCGAAGGCGGCGAACAGCAGGGCGCTCGCCGTCATGGCGCAGCCCGCGACCAGCAGGGACAGGCGCGGGCCCCGGCTGCCGACCAGGCGGCCGGACAGCGGGGCGCACAGGAAGGTCGGGACCGCCATCGGCAGCATCCACAGGCCCGCGTGCAGGGCGTCCAGGCCGCGCACGTTCTGCAGGTACAGCGTCGACAGGAAGAGGAAGCCGCCCAGGGCCGCGAACGCGCTGATCGCGACCACCGTGGCCCCGCTGAACGGCGCCGAGCGGAAGAAGCGCAGGTCGATGAGGGGTTCGGCGCGGCGGGGCTCGTACCACAGCAGACCGAGCAGCGCGGCCGGCGCGAGCACGGCGAAGGGGGCGATCGCGCCGGGGGCGGCGTGCGGCGCCTCGATGATCGTGTAGGTCAGGGAGCCGAACAGCACGATCACCAGGAGCTGGCCGACCGGGTCGGGGCGGCGGGCCCGGCCGGCCCGGGACTCGGGGACGAAGCGCAGGGTGAGCAGCAGCGCGGCGAGGGCCACCGGCAGGTTGATCCAGAAGATCGCCCGCCAGCCGACCGACTCCACCAGCAGGCCGCCGACGAGCGGGCCGGCGGCCATCGAGATGCCCACCACCGCGCCCCACGCGCCGATCGCCCGGGCCCGCTCGCGCGGTTCGGTGAAGGTGTTCGTGATGATCGACATGGCGACCGGGTTGAGCATCGAGCCGCCCACCGCCTGCACCATGCGGAAGGCGATCAGCGACCGGAGGTCCGGCGCGAGGGAGCACAGCAGCGAGCCGGCGCCGAAGACCACCAGCCCCGCCGTGAAGACCCGCCTGCGGCCGATCCGGTCGGCGGTGGAGCCCGCGAGCATCAGCAGCGAGGCCAGCACCAGCGTGTAGGCGTCGATCGTCCACTGCAGGCCCGAGGTGCTCGCGTGCAGCTCCCGCTGCATGGCGGGCAGGGCCACGTTCAGGACCGTGTTGTCCAGACTCACGATCAGCAGGCTCATGCAGCAGATCGCGAGGACCAGCAGGCGCCGGCGGGGACTGAGCTCGGGCATGGCTCCCATCGTACGCTCGATAGTGCGGTTAACTAATGACCGTTGCACGGTTCTGTGTGCCGGGTACCCGCGGCGTGCGTGACAATGGGGGAATGCCCACGCCCACGCCCACGAGGAACTCGACGCACACGACGCCCACGACGGACACGACGCATGCGGCGGACACGACGCATGCGGCGGACGCGCCCCTGCGGATCGGTCCGCACACGGTGCGGCCGCCCGTCGTGCTCGCGCCCATGGCCGGGATCACCAACGCGCCCTTCCGCACCCTGTGCCGGGAGTTCAGCGGCGGCAAGGGCCTGTTCGTCAGCGAGATGATCACCACCCGGGCACTGGTCGAGCGCAACGACAAGACCATGCAGCTGATCAGGTTCGACGCGAGCGAGCGGCCCCGCTCCATCCAGCTGTACGGCGTCGACCCGGTGACCGTCGGCAAGGCCGTCCGCATGATCGCGGAGGAGGACCTCGCCGACCACATCGACCTGAACTTCGGCTGCCCGGTGCCCAAGGTGACCCGCAAGGGCGGCGGCTCGGCCCTGCCCTACAAGCGGAACCTGCTGCGGGCGATCCTGCGGGAGGCCGTCGGCGGGGCCGGGGGCCTGCCCGTGACGATGAAGATGCGCAAGGGCATCGACGACGACCACATCACCTACCTCGACGCCGGGCGCATCGCCGTCGAGGAGGGCGTCACCGCCATCGCGCTGCACGGGCGCACGGCCGCCCAGCACTACGGCGGCACCGCCGACTGGGACGCCATCGCCCGGCTGAAGGAGCACGTGCCGGAGATCCCGGTGCTCGGCAACGGCGACATCTGGTCGGCCGAGGACGCGCTGCGCATGGTGCGCGAGACCGGCTGCGACGGGGTGGTCGTCGGCCGGGGCTGCCTGGGGCGGCCATGGCTGTTCGCCGACCTCGTCGCCGCCTTCGAGGGACGCACCGGGGACATCGCGCGGCCGACCCTGCGGGAGGTCGCCGACGTCATGGTCCGTCACGCCACCCTGCTCGGCGAGTGGATCGGCGACGAGTCGCGCGGGGTCGTCGACTTCCGCAAGCACGTCGCCTGGTACCTCAAGGGGTTCGCGGTCGGCTCCGAGATGCGCAGGAAACTGGCGGTCACCTCCTCGCTGGAGGAGCTGCGGGCCGGGCTGGACGAGCTGGACCTCGACCAGCCGTGGCCGGCCGGCGCCGACGGGCCCCGCGGCCGTACGTCCGGCAACAACCGGGTGGTGCTGCCGGACGGCTGGCTGAAGGACCCGTACGACTGCGCGTGGGTCGGCGAGGACGCGGAGCTGGACACCTCCGGCGGCTGATCAGCCCCCGGAGGGGGACGGGGTCGAGCCGAACGCCGTCAGGAAGCGGTCGCGGAAGGAGCTCATCGGCCACACCGGCGCGTTCCGGGCCGGTGTGAGGCCGTCCGTCCACTTCCAGCCGTCGACCTTGTCCAGCACCTCCGGGTCCCTGGCGACGATCGAGACCGGCACGTCGCGCGAGGCGCGGTCGCCGCTGACCCGGGAGACGGGCTGGTGGTCGCCGAGGAAGACCAGCACGGTGTCGTCGGTGCCGTAGCGCTGCAGCCACTGGGTGAGGCTGGTGAGCGAGTACTGGATCGACTTGCCGTACTCCTGCCGCGACCGGGTGGCGTCGGTGACGACGTCCCCGGGCTTCTGGCCGGCGTCGTGGACGGCGTGGAAGACGGAGCCGTCGCCCAGTTCGTCCCAGCCGACCATCCTCGGGATCGGCGCCCAGGGCTGGTGGCTGGAGGTCAGGATGACCAGGGACATCAGCGGCCTGTCGCGCTTCCGGCCGTGCACCCGGCGCTGGAAGGCCTCCAGGGCGTACTGGTCGGGCATGGTCGACCAGCTGAACTTCGGTCCCCGGTAGCCCAGGTCGAAGGCGTCGTAGACCTTGTCGAGGCCGTACCACTCAGCCTCCGGCCAGCCCTTCTGCACACCGGGCATGACGCCGACGGTGTCCCAGGCGCCGGTCCTGCGGAACGCCTCGGTCAGGGTCAGGTGGTCCCCGGCGGTGACGGTGCGGTAGCGCTGCTGGTTGTCGATCCACAGGCCCGACATGGCCGTGGAGTGGCCGAGCCAGCTGCTGCCGCCGTACGTCGCCGAGGTCAGCCAGCCGCTCTTCGCGCGAAAGCCCGCCTTCGCCAGCGCCTCGGTGCTCGTGTCGAGCGTCCGGCCGACGCCGGGTGCCATGACCGGGTCCTCGATCGCGCTGCGGCCGTAGCTCTCGATGAACGTGAAGATCACGTCCTTGCCGCGCAGGTCGGGCACGAGCCGGCCGGGGGGCGTGGCACCGAAGGTGTCGGCCCTGGCCTCCCTCGCGAACGCGGCCTCGTCCCGCAGGGTGTCCGCGACCCGGTGGGCCTGCGCCTTCAGGGCCCCGGCGCTGCGGTCGGAGGCGATCGGCATGCCGGAGACCTGCAGGCCGAGGGCGGAGCAGGTGATCCAGACGGTGCCGGCGGCGAGGGCGCCCCGGGTGGCCCGGCCGCGGTGCCGGGCCAGCAGGTCGCCGAGCCGCACCGTCGCCAGGGCCATGACGACCAGCAGGAGCAGGACGAGGACGACGGCACCGACGGCCGCGCCGGTCGCGGCCGTGCGGCCCGCCGTGTCCTCGACGTACGCCTGGGCGTCGTCCAGCAGGCCCCAGTCGAGCACGAGGTTGAAGCCCCGTCCGAGGTACTCGTTGAAGCCCATGTCCAGGACGTTGACGACGGTCAGCGCGCCGAGGCCGGTCCCGTACAGCACCGCCGCGACCAGGCGCGGCACGCGCGGCAGGGCGAGCAGCACGGCGGCCCCGACGATCGCCTCCGCGGGAAGGCGCGTGAACCGGTCGGGCTGCAGGCCCTGGAGGGTGTTCGGAAGCAGCAGGGCCCCGAGGACCAGCACGGCGGCCAGGGCGGTGGTGATCCGGGACAGCGCCCGGGCGGCGGCGGGGTACCGCGTGCGCCAGGCACGCAGGCGCGCGAGGCGGGCCCGCACCGTCCGTACCGTCCGCACCGTCCGCGAAGCCCCCGGGACCCCCGGGGCTCCGGGGGCTTCGCGGACGGTGCCGTCGCCCGTGTCCCCGGCCGGGGCGGGCGGCTGGCGGAAGCGCGTGAAGACAGGCACCCGGAGGTCCTTCCGTACGAAACCCGTGGGACGGCGGACCCGGTGGGGGGAAGGTCGGGTCCGCCGCATGTCCGTACGGCCGGTCCGCGGGGCGTGTTCAGCCTGCCGGGCCCACACTCGGCAAACACCCGGCAAACGGCACGCCAACCGCCCCGCTGCGCGCCGCCGACAGACCCTACGCGCCGCCGACCGCCGTGAGCAGCGCCAGCGGAGCCGCCGCCGAGCGTGACTCTCGCACGCACGCGTGTGGATAGGGCACCGGCTCGGGATGGGTGCCGCGGCCGTAGCCCGCGAGGACCCCGGGCAGCCGGTGGCCGGTCGCGGTCGCCGCGTCGACCAGGCCGTGCGCGACCGTGCGGGCCTCGTCGTGCAGGCCGTAACGGGCGAGCCCGAGCGCGATCAGCGCGTTGTCGTGCGGCCAGACCGAGCCGCGGTGGTAGGAGAGCGGGTGGTACGCCGGCTGGCCCGCCGCCAGCGTCCGCACGCCCCAGCCGGAGAAGAAGTCCGGCTCCAGCAGGCGCCGGCCGACCAGCTCGCCGTACTCCTTGTCCAGCAGCCCGGACCACAGCAGGTGCCCGGCGTCGGAGGCCAGCGCGTCGACCCGCCTGCCGTTGCCGTCCAGCGCGATGGCCGGGAAGGAGTGCTCCGGCATCCAGAAGTCGCGCTGGAAGCGGTCGCGCAGGTCGCCGGCCGCCTGCTCCAGCAGGGCGGCGTACGTCTCGTCCGCCCAGACGGTGCGGGCCAGCCAGGCCGTGCGGCGCAGCGCGTCGTACGCGTAGCCCTGCGCCCCCGCCGCCGTCACCGGCCCGTGGGGGCGCGTGCCGTCGGCCGAGCAGATGGCGTCGGGGGAGTCCTTCCAGTTCTGGTTGGCCAGGCCGCCCCGGTCGGCGCGGTGGACCAGGTAGCCGCGCGAGGTCAGTCCGCCGTGGTCCAGCATCCAGCCGATCGCGGCACGGGCGTTGGCCTCCAGCCGGCCGGCCAGTGCCGTGTCCCCGGTCTGCTCGACGTACGCGCCGAGCAGGACGAGGAAGAGGGGGGTGGCGTCGACCGAGCCGTAGTACCGGCCGTAGGGCACCTGGCCGAAGTGCGCCAGTTCGCCGTGCCGCACCTCGTGCACGATCTTGCCGGGCTGGGCGACCGCGTCGGGCCCGGCCGGCGTCGCCCCGGTCGCCTGGGTCGCGGCCAGCGCGGGAAGCGTGGCGGCGGCCAGCCGGGGACGGTAGGGGAGGGCGAACAGCGAGGTGAGCAGGGCGTCCCTGCCCAGCAGGGTGAGGAACCAGGGGGCGCCGGCGGCCGGGACGCGCAGTTCCTCGCCGTCGGGCCCGGTGGCCGGGACCTGGAGCGCGGCCAGGTCGGCCAGTCCCCTCGCGCAGGCCGCCGCCAGCTCTGGCCAGCCGGTCGGGAAGGCCACGCCCTCCACGAACTCGCCCTCGCGGGCCAGCTGCCGCTCGTTCACGGCGGCCGGGTCGCGCGGCACCCGCAGGGCGCGCTTCTCGCCGTGCGGACGGGCCATGACCCGCAGGACCAGCTCGGCCGTGCCGTGCGGTGCGAGCTCCAGCGTCCACACCAGACGGCGGGCGCCGGTGCCGGTCTCCTCCACGGTGTCCGGCACGGGGTCGGACGTCACGGTCGTGCAGGACCGCCACTCGCCGCGCCGGTAGGTGAACTCCACGCCGTGGTCCAGGACCTGACGGGAGCGGACGGCGCCGGCCTTCGCGTACGTGCGGTGGTCGGAGCGCAGCTCGAACTGGTCGGCGAAGTCGGCGTCGGCCGTGATCGCGAGGCGGACCGTGACCGGCACCGGGCGGTTGCTGGTCACGCGCAGCGACTCGACGAACGAGGCGTCGCCGACGGCCTGCTCGCGAAAGAGCGTGTACGCGGGCGGCTCCTGCCGGCCGCCGCGCGGGACGAGGACGCAGCGCGCGCCGTCCCCGTCGGCCACCGGGCTCAGGACCTCGGGCACGGCACCGTCCACGGTGAGCTGCCACCGGCTCAGGTGCCGGGCGTCCCGTACGAACAGCCCGTCCGGGGAGGTGCCGCCCCGTATTCCGACGATGTCCCCGCGGTCGCCCACGTTGGCGAACGTCCCGCCGTGCACGAGCAGATGATGCCGCTCCGTCATCCCCGGTCCCCTCCCGTGATTGCCTTGACACCGTTCCCGTCCCGTCCGGGCCGGGCGTGCAGCAGGTCGAGCGTGAGCGCGGCCGTCCAGCCGAAGCCGGTCGCACCGCACGCCTCGCCGGTGTACGGGTCGACGTACTCGGCGAAGCCGGAGGCGTCGGCTACCCGCACCAGGGCCCTGCGCAGCGCGGCGGCCCGCCCGTGCGCGCCGTGCAGCCTCAGTCCGCGCTCCAGCAGCCAGTTGGTGTTGAACCAGGCCGGGCCCCGCCAGTAGCGGTGCGGATCGAAGGCCTCGCCGAGCAGGTCGTAGCTCGGGACGAGGCGGGTGACCCCGCCTAGTCCGAAGTGCGGTCCGCACATCGTGCGGACCAGCGCGGCGGCGAGCTCGCGCGGCAGCGCGGGCAGCAGCAGGGGGACGAGCCCCGAGACGCCGCGCTCGGGGATCAGCTCCCCGCCGCGCACGTCACGGCACAGGAACATCCCCGCCGCCGGGTCCCACAGCCGGTCGACGAGCGCCGCCGTCAGGCGCCGGGCGCGTCCGTGCCGGGCCGGGCCGGCCGCGCCCAGCTCGTGCGCGATCCTCGCCAGCGCGTGCTCGGAGGCGATGAGCAGGGCGTTGAACGCCGGGTCCTCCACGGCGAAGCCGCCCGCCCCGCCCCCGCCGCCCCCGCGGCCCGCCTCCCGGTCCGTCCCGTCGGTGTAGCCCCGGTCCCGGTAGTCCGCCGCCAGCCGCACGTACCGCCCGTAGTCCAGGTCCGTCGGCCGGTCCCCGGGCGAGCCGTGGGCGAGGTCGGCGCGGCGGAAGGCGCCGGCCGGGGCCGGGGTGACGCGGGACAGCGGCCGGTCCCAGCAGGGGCTGTTGTCCATACCCTGTTCCCAGGGGTGCACGACGGACACCAGCCCGCCGCCGCCCAGGTCGCGCCGGTGCAGCAGGTAGCGGTGCCAGGCCGCGAGCCGCGGGTAGGCCCGGACGAGGAAGCCGCGCGCCCGGGACAGTCCCGGGTCGGCGCGGTGCACGAGCCAGGCGGCCAGCGCGTGCACCGGTGGCTGCACGATCCCGGAGGTCTGTACGGTGCGCGGGGCGCCCGCCGCCCGCCCCGCGGTCGAGGAGCGCCAGAAGTCGGGGCTCGGGAAGTACGCGTCGAGCGGGACGGAGGGGTTGAACACGATGTGCGGGATCCGCCCGTCGGCCCACTGGGCGTCCAGCAGCGTCTCCAGCTCCGTCTGCGCCCTGAGCGGCGACAGGTGCCTGAGGCCGATCGCGATGAACGCCGAGTCCCAGGACCACTGGTGCGGATACAGCCCCCGCGAGGGGACGGTGGACGTGCCCGTCCAGTTCTCCTCCAGCACCCGGGCGGCCCTGAGGTGCGGGGACGACGGCGCGGCCGGATCGTGTGCGACGGGCGGTCGTGCGGGACGGGTGGGCAGTTGGGCGGTGCGATCCACTCGGGACTCCCCGGAAGACGTCCGGCCGACCGGTTCGATCATGGCCGCCGTAGAGTTACGTCTATTTAACACGCAAAACCCACTATGTAATGCAGGCTCGATGAACACAAGGGGGTGTGCATGACCGGACGGCCGGGAAGGACCGGGACATCCACCAAGGGGGGCGGCCAGGCGAGCGCCGGCGATCTGCTCCACCTGGTGCGCAGCGGCCGCGCCACGACCCGGGGCGCGCTCCAGCAGGCGACCGGGCTGTCCCGGGCCACCGTCGGCCAGCGCCTGGACCGCCTCTTCCGCGCGGGCTGGCTGCGCGAGGGCGCCGGGGGGCCGGTGGACTCCCCGCTGGGCGGACGGCCCTCCATCACCCTGGAGTTCGACGACGGGCACGCCGTCGCCCTCGCCGCCGACCTCGACACCCGGCACGCGCGCGCCGCCGTCCTGACCCTCTCCGGCGAGATCCTCGCCGAGCACGCGGGCACGCTGGTCGTCGAGGACGGCCCCGAGGCGGTCCTCGGGGAACTGGGCCTGTGGTTCGCCGAGCTGCTGCGGAAGGCCGGGCGCCGGGCCGAGGAGGTCTGCGGCATCGGGCTCGCCGTCCCCGGGCCCGTCGACAGCGGGACCGGCCGGGTCGTCCAGCCGCCGATCATGCCCGGCTGGGACGGCTACGACATAACCGGCCGCCTGGCCAGGGCCTTCACCGAGCACACGGGTGCCGCCCGGGTGCCGGTGCTCGTCGACAACGACGCCAACCTCATGGCGTACGGCGAACAGCGCACCGGATACCCGCACTGCTCGGCGTTCGTGCTGGTCAAGGTCTCCACCGGCATCGGCGCGGGGGTGGTGGTGGACGGCTCGGTCTACCGGGGCGTCGACGGCGGCGCCGGGGACATCGGCCACATCCGGGTGCCGGAGGGCGACCGGGCGCTGTGCCGGTGCGGCTCGTACGGCTGCCTGGCCGCCGTGGCGAGCGGTGGCGCCGTGGCGCGGCGGCTGGCGCAGGCGGGCGTGCCGGCGGCCTCCGGCTCGGACGTGCGGGACCTGCTGGCGGCCGGGCACCCCGAGGCGGTCGGGCTCGCCCGGGAGGCGGGGCGCCGGGTCGGGGACGTCCTGGCGACGGTGGTGACGCTGCTCAACCCCGGGGTGCTGATGATCGCCGGGGATCTGGCCGGCACGCCCTTCCTCACCGGCGTCCGCGAGCTGCTGTACCAGCGGGCGCTGCCGCGCTCCACCGCCCGCCTGGAGGTCGTGGTCTCGCGGCTCGGCGAGCGGGCGGGGCTGGTGGGGGCCGGGGCGCTGGTCGTCGAGCACCTGTACGCGCCGGAGCGGGTGGAGGAGCGGCTGCGGGCGCTCGGGCTGTGAGGGTTCCTCCGGGGCGCGGGCGGCCCCCGGGTGACGAGCGCGTTTCCGTCCGAACCCGCGTCCGCATGGTGAAATCAGGGCGTCTGTGGCAGCGTGATTCTCGCCACCCTTGATAAGGGATGCGCTCAGATGAGCGAATCGCGGGCGACTGCACTTCTCCAAAGGGTGGCACTCAGTGCCACCCTTTGATCGTTCATCGGGCGAAATCAATCGTGGCGATAGTCGCTCACATGAGCGACTTCGTCGGCCTGTGGAGGCCGATGCGTTCAAGAGGTGAAAACATGCGCCGTCAACCGCTTGCCAAGCCTTGACTTTCGATCCGCTGGCGGACGAGTGGTTACAGGCGCATGACGCGCAAGTGGACGTACCCAGATGCCTTCGATCTGGGTATGTTCCTCGCCGTCAGGGCAGCCACCGCGTCCTCGAGGAGTCGAGACCCGTGTCGGAAAACAAAGATCTCCAGGTAGCTGAGCACGGCAACAGCGTTGAGGGCGTGAAGTTCGTTTACGACTTCACCGAGGGCAACAAGGACCTCAAGGACCTCCTCGGCGGAAAGGGTGCCAACCTCGCCGAGATGACGAACCTGGGCCTTCCGGTGCCCCCCGGCTTCACCATCACCACCGAGGCCTGCAAGGTCTACCTGGAGAGCGGCGAGGAACCGGCGGCACTGCGTGACGAGGTGAGCGCGCACCTCGCGGCCCTCGAGGAGAAGATGGGCAAGAAGCTGGGCCAGGCCGACGACCCGCTGCTGGTCTCGGTCCGCTCCGGCGCCAAGTTCTCCATGCCCGGCATGATGGACACCGTCCTCAACATCGGCCTGTCCGACAAGTCGGTGCAGGGCCTGGCCCGGCAGGCCGGCGACGAGCGCTTCGCCTGGGACTCCTACCGCCGCCTCATCCAGATGTTCGGCAAGACCGTCCTCGGCGTCGACGGCGAGCTCTTCGAGGACGCGCTGGAGAAGGCCAAGGCGGCCAAGAAGGTCACGGTCGACACCGAGCTGGAGGCCGCCGACCTGAAGAAGCTGGTCACCACCTTCAAGAAGATCGTCAAGAAGGAGGCCGGCCGGGACTTCCCGCAGGACCCGCGCGAGCAGATGGACCTGGCCATCAAGGCGGTCTTCGACTCCTGGAACGGCGACCGCGCCAAGCTCTACCGCCGCCAGGAGCGCATCCCGCACGACCTGGGCACGGCCGTCAACGTCTGCTCCATGGTCTTCGGCAACCTCGGCCCCGACTCCGGCACGGGCGTCGCCTTCACCCGCGACCCCGCCTCCGGCCACCAGGGCGTCTACGGCGACTACCTGCAGAACGCGCAGGGCGAGGACGTGGTCGCGGGCATCCGCAACACCGTCCCGCTCGCCGAGCTGGAGCGCATCGACAAGAAGTCGTACGACCAGCTGATGCAGATCATGGAGACGCTGGAGAACCACTACAAGGACCTCTGCGACATCGAGTTCACCATCGAGCGCGGCCAGCTGTGGATGCTCCAGACCCGGGTGGGCAAGCGCACCGCCGGCGCCGCCTTCCGCATCGCCACCCAGCTGGTGGACCAGGGCCTGATCGACGAGGCCGAGGCGCTGCAGCGCGTCACCGGCGCGCAGCTCGCCCAGCTGATGTTCCCGCGCTTCGACGAGAGCGCGAAGGTCGAGCAGATCGGCCGGGGCATCGCCGCCTCGCCGGGCGCGGCGGTCGGCAAGGCCGTCTTCGACTCCTACACCGCGGTGAAGTGGTCGCGCTCCGGCGAGAAGGTCATCCTGATCCGCCGCGAGACCAACCCCGACGACCTGGACGGCATGATCGCGGCCGAGGGCATCCTCACCTCGCGCGGCGGCAAGACCTCGCACGCGGCCGTGGTCGCGCGCGGCATGGGCAAGACCTGTGTCTGCGGCGCGGAGGAGCTGGAGGTCGACACCAAGCGCCGCCGCATGACGGTCCCCGGCGGACGCGTCGTCGAGGAGGGCGACGTCATCTCCATCGACGGCTCCACCGGCAAGGTCTACCTGGGCGAGGTCCCGGTGGTGCCGTCCCCGGTCGTGGAGTACTTCGAGGGCCGGATGCACCCGGGCGCCGACGACGCCGACGAACTGGTCGAGGCCGTGCACCGGATGATGTCCTTCGCCGACCGCAAGCGCCGCCTGCGGGTGCGGGCCAACGCCGACAACGCCGAGGACGCGCTGCGGGCGCGGCGCTTCGGCGCCCAGGGCATCGGCCTGTGCCGCACCGAGCACATGTTCCTCGGCGACCGGCGCGAGCTGGTGGAGCGGCTGATCCTGGCCGACACGGAGGCCGAGCGCGAGGAGTCGCTGAAGGAGCTGCTGCCGCTGCAGAAGCAGGACTTCGTCCAGCTGTTCGAGGCGATGGACGGCCTGCCGGTGACGATCCGCCTGCTGGACCCGCCGCTGCACGAGTTCCTGCCCGACATCACCGACCTGTCGGTGCGCGTCGCCCTGGCGGAGGCCCGCCAGGAGCCGCACGAGAACGAGCTGCGCCTGCTCCAGGCCGTGCACCGCCTGCACGAGCAGAACCCGATGCTGGGTCTGCGCGGTGTGCGCCTGGGCCTGGTCATCCCCGGCCTGTTCACCATGCAGGTCCGGGCGATCGCCGAGGCGGCGGCCGAGCGCAAGGGCGCCAAGGGCGACCCGCGCGCCGAGATCATGATCCCGCTGGTCGGCACGGTCCAGGAGCTGGAGATCGTCCGCGAGGAGGCCGACAAAGTCATCGCCGAGGTCCAGGAGGCCACCGGCACCGAGCTGAAGCTGGCCATCGGCACGATGATCGAGCTGCCGCGGGCCGCGCTGACCGCCGGCCAGATCGCCGAGGCGGCGGAGTTCTTCTCCTTCGGCACCAACGACCTGACCCAGACGGTGTGGGGCTTCAGCCGGGACGACGTGGAGGCGAGCTTCTTCACCGCGTACCTGGAGAAGGGCATCTTCGGCGTCAGCCCGTTCGAGACCATCGACAAGGACGGCGTCGGCTCCCTGGTGAAGCTGGCCGCCGAGGCCGGCCGCCGGACCCGTCCCGACCTGAAGCTCGGCGTGTGCGGCGAGCACGGCGGTGACCCGGAGTCGGTCCACTTCTTCCACGAGGTCGGACTCGACTACGTCTCCTGCTCCCCGTTCCGCATCCCGGTGGCCCGCCTGGAGGCGGGCCGGGCGGCGGTCCAGGCGATGGGCAGCGACCACCGGTAGATCCGCGTGGCGGCCCGTCGAGGGCCGCCTGGACCCCGGAGCCGTCGTGGTCCCCGACCCTCACCGATCGCGGCGGCTCCGGAACACCGGGGAGGGCGGCACCCGTGCGGGGGTGCCGCCCTCCCGCGTCCTCAGCGCGGCCGTCCCTCCCGCAGGCACACGACGGTCCCCGCGCGGGCCGCGGCGTGCAGCGCGGTGAGGACCGGCAGCGGAGCCGTCAGGGGGAGCGCCGCCAGGTCCGTCGGCGTGAACAGGCCGTCCCGGTCGTGCTCCGGGCTGCGCCGGACGGTCTGCCCGGCCGCGAGGACGCCGCCGTAGAAGAAGAAGTCGATCGCCGGGCCGGTGCCCTTCACGTCGGCCCGGTGGTCGTAGCCGAGGAACCTCGGATCGCGGTCCAGGGCGATGCCGGTCTCCTCGTACAGTTCCCGGCGCGCGGCGCCGACCGGGTCCTCGCCGTGGTCGAGCATGCCGCCCGGCAGCCACCAGGTGCCGGCGCCCGGCTGGGCCCCGGCGTAGCGCAGCAGCAGGATCCGGTCCTCGCGGTCCAGCAGCAGGACGCAGGACGCGACGACGGCCTGCGGCAGCGTCTTGACCCACTCGGCGTGCGGCAGCACTGCGGGTTCGGGGGCGGTCGTTCCCACGATGGTGTCCTTCCGTCGGTGGGGCGGCCCGAGGCGGCCGCCCCACCGGTGGAACGGCCGGACGCGCGGATGGTCACCGAGGCGGCCGCGCCGGGTCCCGCGGGCGGCCCCCGCCGTCGCGGTCCGGGGACGGGCCGGCGGGGGCCGGCCCGTCCCCGGACCGTCCGGAGGGGATCACGTGCGGAACGGGCCCCGCACCTCGTAGGTGATGCCGCCCGAGGAACTGCCCGTCGTGCCGCGCTGGCTGGAGAAGTACAGGCGGGTGCCGTCGGGGGAGAAGGCCGGGCCGGTGATCTCCGAGCCGGACTGGCCGTCGACGCGCAGGAAGGGGGCGACCACGTCGTCGGGGGTGATGACGCAGATCTCCATGTTCCCGCCGTCCTCGGCCACGAACAGGTCGCCGGAGGCGGAGCCGGTGACGTTGTCGACGCCGGTGAGCGGGGGCGTGCCGGAGGCCACCAGGGAGTCGTCGTAGGCGAGTGCGATGGTCTGGGCGGCCGCGTCGTACTGCCAGACGCGGTTGTCGCCCTTGGTGGTGAACCAGCAGGTGTCGTTCGCGTAGTAGCAGCCCTCGCCGCCGTTGAAGCGCTTGGCGCCGGAGACCTGGTTGCGGGTGGCGGTGGCGCCGGTGGGGTCGGGGACGCGGGCCCAGGTGACCGGGCCGGAGGCGCCGGTGCCGGCCACCATGACCTCCAGCGTGCCGGCGGACAGGTCGCCCCAGGTGGCCGGCCGGAAGCGGTAGAAGCAGCCGTCCGTGACGTCCTCCGTCATGTAGACCACCTTGCGGACCGGGTCGGCCGCCGCCGCCTCGTGCTTGAAGCGGCCCATGGCGTCGCGGCGGACGGCCGCCTTCACGCCCCAGGGGTCGGTCTCGTAGACGTAGCCCCGGTCCACCTCCTCGCAGGACAGCCAGGTGTTCCACGGGGTCCTGCCGCCCGCGCAGTTCTGGCGGGTGCCGGACAGGACGCGGTACGCGCCCGTGATCGCGCCCGTCGACGAGAACCTCACCGCGCTCGCGCCGCCGCCCGGGTCGACCTCCGAGTTCGAGACGTAGATCCAGCCCGTGCCGTCGGCGTAGCAGGCGCCGCCGTCGGGGGCGTCGTGCCAGGTGTACGACGTGCTCCCGACCCGCTGGCCGGACCGGGCGACCACCCGGCCGGTGAAGCCGGCGGGCAGTCTGAGGCCGTTGGCGTCCGGCGCGCCCAGCGGGCCGTAGGGGCCGGTGCCCGGCTGGGCGGGGGCGGCGTACGCGGCGCCGCGCCACAGGGTGCCGCCGAACACGGCGGAGGAGCCGCCGACGGCGGCCGCACGCAGGAAGGTACGACGTTCCACTCTCGCTCCAGGAGGTGCCGTGGCCGCCCCGCCGCCGGCCGGCGGCGGGGTCGTGCGGTCGAGGAACCTAGGGGCACCAGGTGGACACGCCGTGGACGCGCCGTGACGGGGGCGTACGGGCGGGTGTCCACCGTTCCGCGGCGGGGGCGCGCCGGGCGGGGAGCGCCGAAGCCGTGCGCCGGCGTGCGCCTGGCCTGTGCACCTGCGCGCCGGGGCTCCGGGGCCCTTCTGGCGGGCGCCCCGGACCCGCGGCGGCACGGCGCCGGGTCGCCGTGGGCGGCCTCCGGGCGGTTGGCGGGCGTGACGTACGGCGCGCCGGCGGCCCGGCGGGCGGGCCGGGCGCCCTACCGGGGCACCGCCACCACGTTGAACGTCGTCTGCGGCGTCTGCGGGCTGGTGAAGCGGGCGTTGACGAGGTAGAGCCGGTCGCCGAAGCGGGCGGCGGTGGCGGGGACGTCGAAGCGCGGGTCCGTGATCGTGCGCCGCAGGGCCGCCCGGGTGGCCCCGGCGTCCAGATCGAACACGGTCACCTTGTTCAGCCGGTTCTGCACCACGTACAGCGTGCGGCCGACGCGGACCAGCCCGTCGCCGTTGGCGACGTCGTCCGCGCCGGTCAGCGCGATCCGCGCGGCGCGCCCGGTCCCGAGGTCCACGCGGTACAGCTCGCCCGGCGCGCTCTTGACGACGATCAGGCCCCGGCCGTCGGGCGTGCCGACCACGCCGTTGGCGTTGTTGACGTCCGGCAGCTGCGTCCAGTCGCCGGTGAGCGGCAGGGCGCGGACCTCTCCGCGCCGGCCGCGCGGCACGCCGTACAGCACGGCCTCCCGCGAGTCGGTGAACCAGGCGCGGTCCCCGAGCAGCACCACGTCGTTGACGAAGTGGCCGGTGGCGGCGGTGAGCCGGTGGGTGGCCAGCGGCTCACCGGTGCGCGCGTCGATGATCCGCGCGGAGCCGCCGGCCCCGCCGGCCACGTACAGCAGGCCGTCGCGGTCCAGCTTCAGGCCGATGGACGCCAGGCCGGCGGCGCCCTCGTACAGGACCCCGCCCCTGCCGGTGCGCAGGTCGGCGCGGTAGACGCCGCCGTGGGCGCGGGAGCCCAGGTAGGCGTACGGCCCGCCGCCGATGGTGATGCCCTCGGGCAGCCAGCCGTCGGGGAGCGGGAACTCGGACGGCCAGGTGGTCCTCGGCCCTGCGGCCCCGGCCGTGCCGGTGCCGGCCACGGCCGTGAGGGCGGCCGCGGCGGCTCCGCCGAGCACGGCGCGCCGGGACGGGCGGGGGTGGTTCCGGTTCATGGTGCGGGCCTCCGTGACGGTGGGGGGACGACGCGATGAAACTCGGACGGTTCGGACGGTCCGCCGGGCGCGCGGGACGCGGCGGGACCGACGGGAACCCGGCAGCCGGCGGCGGTCTCCCGCGGCCCGCCCGGGCCGGGCCGGCACCTCCTCGATCGCGGACCGGAGCTCTCCTCGCCGTCCAGGATGACCCGGTGGCCGCGATACGGCGACACCGCCGGTCCGGCCCCGCGCCGGCGGTGTGCCCGTCCCCCCACGGCCCCGGCGACCGCTGTCCGGCGGCCGCCGGGGCCCGGACGGGGCCGCCCCTCCGGGCGGTCACGGCCGGCGGCGCCCCCGGTCAGGCCGTGGCGCCGCTGTCCACCACGAGGTCGGTGCCCACCACCGAGGCCGCGTCGTCCGAGGCCAGGTACAGGACGGCGGCGGCCACCTCCTCGGTGGAGGAGATCCGGCCGAGGGGGAGGGTCGCCCGGGCGCGCTCGGCACGCTCGGCCTCCGTCTCGCCCGGGCCGAGGGACATCGGGGTGTCGGTGGCGCCCGGGCTGACGGCGTTGATGCGGACGCCCTCGCGGATGTGGTCGAGGGCGGCGCCCCTGGTCAGGACGGAGACGGCGGCCTTGGTGGCGGCGTACGCGGCGGCTCCCGGGTGGCGGGAGTGCACGCCGAAGGTGGAGGCGACGTTCACGATCGCGCCGCCGGACGGCTGGGTGCGCATCTGGCGGATCTCGGCCCGCAGGGCGAGGAAGAGACCGGTGACGTTGACGTCGAGCTGGGTGCGCCAGTCCTCCTCGGACAGATCGGCCAGGGGCTGTCCGCCCCGGAAGACGCCCGCGTTGTTGACCGCCACGTCGAGCGAGCCGAAGTGCTCCACGGCGGTGTCGACGAGGGCCTGCACGTCGGCGGCGCGGGACACGTCGGCGGTGACGGCCAGGGCCTTGCCGCCCGCTTCCTCGGCCAGGGCCGCCGTCTCCTGGAGCGGGTCGCGCCTGCGTCCGGCCACCACGACGTGCGCCCCCTCGGCGGCGAACGCGAGCGCGACGGTCCGCCCGATGCCGGAGCCCGCTCCGGTGACGAGCACGGTCCTGCCGGTGAAACGGCTGGTCATGATCTCCCCTTTTTTTGACCGATCGATTCAGTATGAAGGCATGAAAAACGCCCCTCGTCGGGGGCGTCTCAGTCGAGCAGCGCCAGGGCCTGTTCCGCCGCGTCCCGCACCCGGGCGGGATCCGGCGACGCCTTGCCGACCACGCGCAGGCCCTGCAGCAGCACCAGCAGCATGCGGGCGAGGGCGAGCGGGTCGCGGCCGGCGGACAGCTCGCCCCGGGCCTGGGCCCGGACCAGCGCCGAGTGCAGCACGGTCTCCAGGTGGTCCCAGTTCCGCTCGACCTGCCGTGCGGCGGCCGGGTCGCGCGGGGCGAGCTCGGCCGCCGTGTTGGTGACGAAACAGCCGCGCCCCCGCAGGTCCTCGGCCGCCGCCTCGGCGGCGTAGGCCCGCACCAGCGCCCGCACGGCGGGCAGCACGGGCCCGGGCCGGGACAGCTCGCGCAGCATCCGGGGCAGCCGCTCCCGCTGGTAGTGCTCCAGTGCTTTCAGGTACAGCTCGTGCTTGCTGCCGAAGGTCGCGTAGATGCTGGCGCGCCCGATGCCGAGGTGGGTCACGAGGTCGGACATCGAGGTCGCCTCGTAGCCGCGCTGCCAGAAGAGCTCGAGAGCTGCCTGCAGCGCGGCGTCCGGATCGAACTCCTTGGTCCTGGCCACGCACCGCAGCCTAGAATTTTCTGAAACGATCAGTCAATAAAATTTCTTGCGGGAGTTCTCCCCGCGAGGGTTCTCCTGCGGAGGGCCTCCCGCGGGGAGAACCCTCACGAGGTCCGGATCTCGTACGTCGCCACCCGCACCGCCTCGTCGTCCAGGCACTGCCCCGAGGCCAGGTCGAAGCGCTGCTTCAGCAGCGGCGAGGCCACGAACGGGCGGCCCCGGTGGGTGCCGGTCAGGCCGCGGGAGAGGACGGCCGCGCCGGTGAACGGGTCGCGGTTGTCGACGGCGTACAGCCGGCCGTCGCGGTCGCGGAAGAGGGCCGCCTGACGGCCGTCCGGCAGCAGGGCCGCCACCCCGCGGCCCGGGGACAGCGCGCTCAGGTCGCAGACCGCGAACCAGTCGCCCGCCAGCCGGAGTTCGACCTTCAGATCGGTGGTCTCGAGAGCCAGGGTCATCGCTGGGCGCTTCCTTCCAGGGCGGCTTCCTCGGATCGGGCCGGCCGCATGCCGACGGACAGCAGCGGCAGGTCGGGCTTGATCTGGTCCCGCTCGGGGACGAAGGCGACGACCGGGTCCGGGGTGTCGGGCGCGTTCACGAAGGACACGAACCGGGCCAGCTTGTCGGGGTCGTTGACGGTCTCGGCCCACTCGTCGCGGTAGTGCGCGACGTGCGCGGCCATCAGGGACTCCAGCTCCGCGCAGATGCCGAGCGAGTCGTGCACGACGACGTCCCGCACGTGGTCCAGGCCGCCCGGGATCCGCTCCAGCCAGGTGGAGGTGCGCTCCAGACGGTCGGCGGTGCGGATGTAGAACATCAGGAACCGGTCGATCAGGCGGATCAGCTCGGCGTCGGACAGGTCCTGCGCGAGCAGGTCCGCGTGGCGCGGGGTCGCGCCGCCGTTGCCGCCGACGTACAGGTTCCAGCCGTTGGCCGTGGCGATCACGCCGAAGTCCTTCGACCGGGCCTCGGCGCACTCGCGCTGGCAGCCGGAGACCGCCGACTTCAGCTTGTGCGGGGAGCGCAGGCCCCGGTAGCGCAGCTCCAGGTCGATCGCCATGCGGACGGAGTCCTGCACGCCGTAGCGGCACCAGGTCTGCCCGACGCAGGACTTCACCGTGCGCAGCGCCTTGCCGTAGGCGTGGCCGGACTCGAAGCCGGCGTCCACCAGGCGGGCCCAGATCAGCGGCAGCTGCTCGACGCGGGCGCCGAACATGTCGATGCGCTGGCCGCCGGTGATCTTCGTGTAGAGGCCGAAGTCGCGGGCGATCTCACCGATCACGATCAGCTTCTCCGGGGCGATCTCGCCGCCGGGGATGCGGGGCACGACCGAGTAGGAGCCGTTCTTCTGCAGGTTGGCCAGGAAGTGGTCGTTGGTGTCCTGGAGCGCGGCCTGCTCGCCGTCCAGGACGTAGCCGCTCGCGCCGATCGCCGGGGCGAGGGAGGCGATGATCGAGCCGACCGCCGGCTTGCAGATCTCGCAGCCCTCGCCGCCGCGGGCCTCCTCGCGGCCGTAGCGGTCCAGCAGGTCCCGGTAGGAGGTGACGCGCAGCGCCAGGACGATCTCGTACAGCTCCTCGCGGGTCTGGCCGAAGCAGCCGCACAGGCCCTTGTCGACCTCGATGCCGCTCGCCTCCAGCTCGGCGTCGACGAGCTGGCCGAGCACCTTGACGCAGGAGCCGCAGCCGGTGCCGGCCCTGGTGCACTTCTTCACCTCGGGCACGGTCGTGCACCGGTGGTCGGTGACCGCGCCGCGGATCGTGCCCTTGGAGACGTTGTGGCAGGAGCAGACGATCGCCTCGTCCGGCAGCGCGGACGGACCGAGCCGGGCGGACTCGCCGGAGCCGGCGGGCAGCACCAGCGACTCGGGCGCGACGGGCGGCACCGAGCCGGTCAGGGCGCGCAGCGTGCCGTACGCCTCCGCGTCGCCGACCAGGATGCCGCCCAGCAGCGTGCCGTCGCGGCCGACGACCAGCTTCTTGTACAGGCCCGCGCGGGAGTCGGAGTAGACCACGTCCAGGCAGTCCTCGGTGGTGCCGTGCGCGTCGCCGAAGGACGCCACGTCCACACCGAGCAGCTTCAGCTTCGTCGACAGGTCCGCTCCGGTGAACGCGGCCTCGTCGGCGGCGATCGTGGCGGCCGCCGTCTCGGCCTGCTCGTACCCCGGCGCCACCAGGCCGTACACCCGGCCGTCCGCCGCCAGCGCGCACTCGCCGATCGCGAACACGTGCGGGTCGGTGACCGTGCGGCACTGTTCGTCGACCGCGATGCCGCCGCGTTCGCCGACCGTCAGGCCGCAGTCGCGGGCCAGCTGGTCGCGGGGGCGGACACCGGCGGAGAAGATCACCATGTCGGTGGCGATCTCGGACCCGTCGGACAGCTTCATGCCGGTGACAGCGCCGTCCACGCCGGTCACGATCTCCTGCGTGCCCGTGCCGCAGTGGACGGTCAGGCCCATGTCCGTGACGGTGCGCAGCAGCGCGGCGCCGCCGCCCTCGTCGACCTGCACCGGCATCAGGCGCGGCGCGAACTCCACGATGTGCGTCCGGACGCCCAGGCCCTTGAGCGCGCCCGCGGCCTCCAGGCCGAGCAGACCGCCGCCCACCACGGCGCCGACCCGGGCCCTCTTCGCGTACGCCTCGATCGCGAGCAGGTCCTCGATGGTGCGGTAGACGAAACAGCCGGGGGCGTCCTTGTTCGGCACCGGCGGCACGAACGGGTAGGAGCCGGTGGCCAGCACCAGGACGTCGTAGTCGACGACGAGACCGGAACGGGCGGTGACCTTGCGCGCCGCACGGTCGACGGTCCGCGCCGGGTCGCCGACGTGCAGCTCGATGCCGTGGTCCGCGATGAACCCCGGGTCGGTCAGGGACAGGTCCTGCGGGGTCCTGCCCGAGAAGTACGAGGTGAGCTGGACGCGGTCGTACGCCGGGCGCGGCTCCTCGCACAGCACGACCACGCGGTGCGTGGCGGTCAGGCCGCGCTCGGCGAGCGCTTCGAGGAAGCGCTGGCCGACCATGCCGTGGCCGACGAGCACGATCGTGGGGTGCGTCCCCGGGGTGGCCGTCATCAGGAGCCTCCATCGTTGGTGAGCAGGTGGAGCAGGGGGCCGTCGTCGGGGAGCGGCTCCGCTCCCTCCCAGGCGCGCGCCAGCGCGCCGACGGTGCCGAGTTCGCCGACGAGGACCCCGCCGACCAGGCGGTCGTCGCGGACGATGACCTTGCGGTAGGTGCCACGGGTGGCGTCGGCGAGCTGGACGACGTCGTCGCCCGCACGCGCCTGCGGCTCGCCGAACGCGGCGAGGTCGAAGGGGGCGTCGTGCCCCGGCAGGGTCAGCCGGGTCAGGGAACGGGTGCCGGTGTAGCGGGCGCCGGCGTCGCCGGCCAGCAGCGCCGCCAGCGCGTCGGCCTGCTCCAGCGCCGGGGCGGCGAGCCCGTACACCGTGCCGCGGTGCTGGGCGCAGTCGCCGACGGCGTGGATGCGCGGGTCGGAGGTGCGCAGTTCGTCGTCGACGACGACGCCCCTGCGGACGGCGAGCCCCGCGTCCTCGGCGAGGCCCACGCGCGGGCGGACACCGCAGGCCAGGACCACCAGGTCGGCGTCGAGGGCGTAGCCGTCGGCCATCTCCACCGAGCGGACCGCGCCGCCGGCGCAGCGCACGTCGCGCACCCGGCACTCGGTGTGCACCTCGACGCCCAGGCCGGTCAGGTGCCGCCGGACGAGCCGGGAGGCCGCCGGGTCGAGCTGGCGTTCCATCAACCGCTCGGCCTGCTGGGCGAGGACGACCTGCGCGCCGCGCACCGCCAGCGCCCGGGCCGCCGAGACCCCGAGGAGCCCGCCCCCGACGACGACGGCCCGCACGCCCGGCCGGACCGCCTTGGACAGGCCCAGGCAGTCGTCCATGGTGCGGAAGGCGTGCACGCCCTCGGGCAGCACGCGGTCGGGCGTGAACAGGCCGCGCAGCGGCGGCAGGACCGGGTTGGAGCCGGTGGCCAGCACCAGCGTGTCGTACGCGATCACCGAGCCGTCCGCGCACCGCACCGTCCGCCCGGCGCGGTCGATGCCGGTGACCCGCCCGCGGACCAGCCCCGCCGGAGCCGGCAGCGCGATCACCTCGGGGCTGTACCGCCCGGCCAGCACCTCGGCGAGCAGCACCCGGTTGTACGGGCGGTGCTCCTCCTCGCCGATCAGCGTCGCGGGCGTGCCGAGTTCACCGAGCCGCCGGGCGAGACGCACGCCCGCGAGGCCGGTGCCGATCACCACCACACGCTCGTTCGAGGTCATGGCACCGAGCCTGCGGTGCCGGTGTTACCCGGCGGCATCCCCTCTGTTTCCCGTGCGGAACGCTGCCCTCAGCGGGGGCGGGGGGCGGGTGTGAGGGCGCGCGGCGGCCCCGGGGCGGCCGCGCCGTCCCCGGGACCGCCCGCACGGCGGCGGTCCGGTGACCGCCGGACCGGCCGATCGCGGCGTGCCGGGCGCCCGCGCGGCCCCGCCGAGGGGCAGCCGCTTCGTACGGACCGTCCCGCCGGCGGCGGACCCGGAGCGCGGGCGGCGGGCTCTCCAGGGCCTGTCGTCGGACTCCCGCCTGCCCCGCGACGCCCTGCACGCCCTCTTGCAGCACCGGGCGCAGACCCGGGTACATCCAGTACGAGGGTCCGCGCCCGGCATGCCGGAAGCACGCACCCGACACCGCGGGGCCCGCCCTCCGGGCGGACGACGGGAGTTCGACGACAGGCCCTAGGCCGCGTCCTGCCGCAGGTCGAGCAGGTCGATCACCCCGGTGAGGTCCTCGTCGCCCTGGCCGCCGGCGAGCCGGCGCGCCATCAGGTCAAGGAACGGCGTCAGCAGTTCCGGGCTCACGCCCTGCTCCTCGGCCGTCCGCAGCAGCGTGGCACTGCCCGCGACCTGCATCGCGAGGGTGGAGACCACGTTCCCGGTGTAGTCGCCGCTCTCCAGGCGCTCGGCGCTCCGGTACGCGGCCGGGGCCATCGCGCCGAGCCAGGACACCAGCAGCGGCGCGAAGTCCCGGGGGGCGATGTCCTCCCGGCGGATCAGGGCGAAGGCGTGCGAGACGCCGGCGAACATGCCGTACATCGCGCTCAGCAGCGCCACGTCGTGCAGGGCCGCGAACCCCGGGTCCTCTCCCACGTACCGGGCGCCGGCCGGGACGGCGAGCGTGTCCCGGTGCTCCTCGAAGAGCGCGGCGGAACCGCTGTACAGGACGTACCCGCCGGACCCGGGGTCCCCCACCATCGGCGGGACGGCCATGATCCCGCCGTCCAGGAAGCGGGCGCCGCGCGCCTCGGCCCAGGCCGCCCGGGCCCGGGCCTGCGCGGGCGTACCGGTGGTGAGGTCGACCAGGTCACGCCCGGCCAGGTCGCATCCTTCGAGGGCCTCGCCGACGGAGGCGTCGTCGAGCAGGCAGGCGACCACGAGAGGGCTCGCCGCCACCGCCTCGGCGGCGGTCGCGGCGACCGCCGCGCCCTCGGCGGCCAGCGCCTCGGCACGGGCGGGGGTGCGGTTCCAGACGGTCACCGGGTGGCCGGCGGCGAGCCAGGCCCGCGCGAGGGCCGCGCCCATGGCGCCGGTGCCGAGCAGGGTGACGGGGGCGCGGGAGGCGGGGCCGGGGGAGGGGGCCCGGAGGGAAGACGCGGTGGGGGAGACGGTGTTGTCGGTCATGGCGATCAGGCTCGCCGCGGGAGGACGGCCTGCTCAAGTACGTACTTCGAAGTGGGTGGTTACTCCGGGGGAAGGGTCCAGGCAGACGAAGGGGACGAGGTCCGGGCATGGCGACGGTACGGCGGCCGGGGACGTATGTGTGCGGGGTCGACGCGGCGATGGACGTGATCGGCGGGAAGTGGAAGGTGCTCATCCTGTGGGCGCTGGCCGTGCGGCCGTGCCGCTTCGGCGAGCTGCGCCGGGAGGTGCCGGGGATCACGGAGAAGGTACTCGCCTCGCACCTGCGGGAGCTGGAGACCGACGGCATCGTGCACCGCGAGGAGTACGAGGAGGTGCCGCCCCGCGTGGAGTACTCGCTGACGCCCCGGGGCGTCGCCCTCAACGAGGCGCTGGAGCCGCTCGGGGCGTGGGGGCGCGAGCACGTCCTGGGGGACGCGTACCGCGGCGGTGCGGGCGGCGGCCCGGCGCCCGGCGGGCGTTCGGCGACCGCCCGTCGGGCGCGCGAAGACCACGACGTTCCCCTGGTGGCCGGCGGCGCGTGAGGAGCCGCCGCCGCAGGTGCCGCCCCGCGGCCCGGGCCGCCCGGCCGCCCCGTACACCGTCGCGTCGGGCAAGTCCCGCACGTCGTACACCTCGACGGCGTCCACGGCGAACGCGGCGACGCCGCCGTCCCGCCGGCCCCCCTCCCGAACCTCTCCCGCCCTTCCTGGAGCTCGTCCCCGTGCCCCCCTCCGGGCCGCGAGGGGCGTCGGACCCGGAGGGGGTGGGGACATGCGGTACCGGCGGACGGACAGCGGAGGGTGTCCGTCAGATCCCGTCGCCTCTCGCCCGGCGATGCAGGAGCCAGGTACCGCCCGCGGCGGCGACGGCGAGGGCCGCCACACCGGCCGCGGTCTGCACGGGATCGGGGCCCAGTGCGCCGCCGACCCCCGTCTTCACGCTTCCCCTCGGATGGACCTGCTCGCGCGGGGCCGTCAGCGTGACCACCAGGTCGCCCGTCACCCGCCGGTCCTCCCCGGCGCAGGTCGCGACGATCTCGTACGTCCCCGGCTGCGCGCCCGCCGGCACCCTGAACCGCCCGGCCGCGTCCCGCCCGTGGCTGCCGGGCGCCAGGGTGAAGGAACCGGCCCCCACCGCGCCGGCGTCGCCCGCCGCCGTGCCGCCGTCCCCGCACGCGGCCGTGCCCACCGTGACCTGGCCGCCCGGGACGACGGAGGACGGGTGCACCCCGAGACCGCCGGTGCCGGTACCGGTACCGGTGCCGTACGCGGGGGCGGTGAGGAGGCCCGCGGCGACGACGGCGAGAGCGGTACCGGTCAGCAGCCGGACGGTACGTCGCATCGGTGCTCCTTCGAGCTGTCGAGTCGTTCGTGCCCCTGCCTTACAGAGGAAAGGGCCGGCGGAGCCGGGCCGCTTTCTGACGACTCGTCAGAAATGCGGGGAACGGGTGCCGCGCGCAAGCCGACGGAGCCTTCCTCGCCGCCGTTTCGGCAGGTCAGGGGCGCGCGTCGGGTGCGTCGCGGAAAACCGCGGGGGCGCGGGTGTGAACGGGTGACCCGCCCCGCACGGGGCCGCGTCCACCGCCGCGTCTACCGCCGCGCCCGCCAGTCGCCGCCCTCGATCGGCCTCCCCCGGGAGCGCAGCCGGGCGGCCACGGCGGGCGCGGCGACGTACACCCAGGCCCGGACGGCACTGCCGTCCGCGTCGCGGACCACCTCCCGCCCGACCCGCTCGTACAGGTTCCGCGGCGACCCCGGCACGTACTCCTCCAGCCGGTCGAGCTCGGCCAGCAGTCCGGCGTAGTCCTGCGGCAGCGCGGTGACCAGCTCCCCGCGCACCACCCCGCCCGGCTCCTCGACGGCGTAGGGGTAACCGGGTCCGTCGTACAGCACCGCGCCCCCGAGCCGCCCGGGCTCCTCGCGGCGGGTCCGGCCGCGCAGGAAGAGGCGGTGGTTGGCCTCGCCGGGGCGCAGGGTGCCGTAGACGAAGAAGGGGAGACAGGGCAGCGGGGGGAGTGCGGACGAGGGCCTCACGGAAACGATTCTCCCCCCTCACGCGCAGGGCGCTCTACGGCCCCGTCGTCTTCGTCGTCTCCGTGATCTCCGACGTCCCCACCGCCTCCAGCCGCACCGCGCACGCCTTGAACTCCGGCATCCGCGAGACCGGGTCGAGCGCGGGATTGGTGAGCGTGTTGGCACGGCCCTCGCCCGGCCAGTGGAAGGGCATGAAGACCGTGTCCGGGCGGATGCCGGCCGTGATGCGGGCCGGGGCGACCGCCCGGCCGCGGCGCGACACCACGGCCACCGGGTCGCCCTCCGCCGCGCCCAGGCGTGCCGCCAGGCGCGGATGGAGTTCCACGAACGGGCCCGGCGCGGCGGCGTTCAGCTCCGCCACGCGCCGGGTCTGCGCACCGGACTGGTACTGGGCCACCACCCGCCCGGTGGTCAGCAGCACGGGGTACTCGTCGTCCGGTTCCTCGGCGACCGGCCGGTGCGAGACGGGCACGAAGCGCGCCCTGCCGTCCTCGGTGGCGAACCGGTCGAGGAAGAGGCGCGGGGTGCCCGGGTGCGGAGCCGGCGCCTCCCGGCCGGGACCGCCGGGCGGCGGCCCGTCCGACGCGGCGTCCCCGCCCTCGGGCGCCCCGGTGGGCGCCGGGCACGGCCAGAACACCCCGTTCTCCTCCGCGAGCCTGCGGTAGGTGATCCCCGAGTAGTCCGCCGGGCCTCCCGCGCTCGCCCGGCGCAGCTCCTCGAAGACCTCCTCCGGGTCGGTCGGGAAGCCCTTCTCCACGCCGAGCCGGGCGGCCAGCCCGTGCAGGACGTGCAGGTCGCTGCGGACGCCCTCGGGCGGGGTGAGGGCCTGGCGCCGCAGCAGCACCCGGCCCTCCAGGCTGGTGGTGGTGCCGTTCTCCTCCGCCCACTGCGTGACCGGCAGGACGACGTCCGCGAGCGCCGCCGTCTCCGACAGCACCACGTCGCACACCGCCAGGAAGTCCAGCGACCTCAGCCGCTCCTCGACGTGCGCGGCGCGCGGCGCCGACACCACCGGGTTGGACCCCATCACCAGCAGCGACCTGATGTCGGTGCCCAGCGCGTCCAGCAGCTCGTACGCGCTGCGCCCCGGACCGGGCAGCGTGTCGGGGTCCACGCCCCACACCCCGGCCACGTGCCGTCGTGCCGCCGGGTCGGTCAGCTTGCGGTAGCCGGGCAACTGGTCGGCCTTCTGGCCGTGTTCGCGCCCGCCCTGCCCGTTGCCCTGCCCGGTCAGGCAGCCGTACCCGGACAGCGGGCGGCCCGCCCGGCCGGTGGCCAGGCACAGGTTGATCCACGCGCCCACCGTGTCGGTGCCCTTGGACTGCTGCTCGGGCCCGCGCGCGGTGAGCACCATCGCGTGCTCCGGCTCGCAGAACAGCCGGACCGCCTCGCGCAGTTGGGGAACGGACACCCCCGTGATCCGCTCCACGTACTCCGGCCAGTGCGCCATCGCCGCCGCCCGGGCCTCCTCCCAGCCGGCCGTGCGCTCCCGGACGTACTCCTCGTCCACCCGGCCCTCGGCGACCACCAGGTGCAGCAGGCCCAGTGCGAGCGCCAGGTCGGTGCCGGGGCGGGGCGCGAGGTGCAGGTCGGCGTGCTCGGCGGTCCTCGTGCGGCGCGGGTCGACCACGACGAGCGTGCCGCCGTTCTCCCTCAGCTCGGTGAGGAAGCGCAGCGACGGCGGCATCGTCTCCGCGAGGTTGGAGCCGACCAGGATCACGCAGCCGGTCCGCGGGACGTCCTCCAGCGGGAACGGCAGCCCGCGGTCCAGCCCGAACGCCCTGGTCCCGGCCGCCGCCGCCGACGACATGCAGAACCGGCCGTTGTAGTCGATCTGCGAGGTGCCCAGCACGATCCGCGCGAACTTGCCCAGCGCGTACGCCTTCTCGTTGGTCAGCCCGCCCCCGCCGAACACCCCCACCGCGTCCGGCCCGTGCCCGGCACGGGTGCGCGTGAGCCCCTCGGCGACCCGGTCCAGCGCCTCGTCCCAGGAGGCGGGCGCGAGCGTGCCCCCGGAGCGCACCAGCGGGGAGGTCAGCCGCACCCGGGACGAGAGCACCGCCGGCGCCGTACGGCCCTTGCCGCACAGCGCGCCCCGGTTCACCGGGAAGTCCGTCCGCTCGCTCACCTCGACGGTCCCGTCGGCCGAGGGCGTCAGATTCATCCCGCACTGCAGGGCGCAGTACGGGCAGTGCGTGGGCGTCGCGGAGTTCTGCATGCCGTTCAGCGTGGTCCGGCCGTGTTACGTGCGGGACGGCCCCCTGTTACGCGACCGGCACGGGCACCTCCCCGCCGCCGCCGGCCCGGCGTGAGGCGCCGCGAGCGCCCCGCCTCACCGCCCGGCGGCGAGCGCCCGCGCCACGCCGGGCTCCCGCGGGCCGAGGAACCGGGGGTCCGGCCGCACGACCGCGTCGAAGGCCGCCTTGTGCGCCGCGAGGACCTCCCGGACGCCCCCGTAATACCAGGTGACGTCGTGCCGGTCGGCGGCCCCGACGCCGTACGAGGCGACACCCGCCGCCTCGCACAGCGCCACCGCCCGCCGGATGTGGAAGCCCTGGCTGATCAGGACCGCCCGGTCCACGCCGAAGACCTTCTTCGCGCGCACGCAGGAGTCCCAGGTGTCGAAGCCGGCGTAGTCGCTGACGACGCGGGCGTCCGGGACGCCGTGCCGGGTCAGGTAGGCGCGCATCGCGTCGGGCTCGTCGTAGTCCTCCCGGCTGTTGTCGCCGGTGACCAGGACCACCTCGATCCGCCCCGCGCGGTACAGCCGAACCGCCGCGTCCAGCCGGTGCGCCAGGTACGGCGACGGCTCCCCGTCCCACAGGCCCGCGCCGAACACCACCGCCACGTCGGTGCGCGGCACGCCGGCCGCCGGCCGCAGCCGGTCGTCCGCCACCGCGTGCAGCCAGGTCGCCGGCAGCAGCGCCAGTACGCACACGGCCATGACCGCCTGCACCAGCCGCCGCCGCCCGGCGCGGGTGCGCGGCAACCGCGGCCGCACGGCTCTCCAACGGCGCATCGGACGCCCCCTCCCCGGTCGGCCCTCGCCCCGAAGAACGCCCCGGCGGGGCCCCCGGTTCCCCCGCGCCCCCGTGACAGGCTTCACTCCGGACGGTGAAACCACAGGTCACACCACCTCACACAGCCCGGACACCCCACCGTGAAGCCCCGGAAAACACCCGTCATTCCCGTGCAACGGGAAGGCAACGTGCCGCCGCCACCATCGGTGCATGAAGGCGACGAACAGCACCCCCGGCCCTACGGCGGACCTCATGCGGCGGATCAGCACCCGGCTCACCGGCCGGCTCGGCCGTGTCCCCCCGCCCCACGGCCGCCGCCCGGCCCCGCCCGCCCTCGTCGTCGTCGCGCACGGCAGCCGCGACCCGCGCGCGCTGAGCACCGTGCGGGAGCTCCTGGACCGGGTGCGCGAGCTGCGCCCCGGCCTGCCCGTGCACCTCGGGCACATCGAGCTGAACGAGCCGCTGCTGCCCGACACGCTCGCCGCCCTGGGGGAGGCCGAGGCGGTGCTCGTCCCGCTGCTGCTCAGCCGCGGCCACCACGTCAAGCAGGACATCCCGGAGATGGCCGCCGCCGCCCGGGCCCGCACCCGCGTGGCCGCCCCGCTCGGCCCGCACCCGCTGCTCGTCGACGCCCTGCACGCCCGGCTGGCCGAGGCCGGCTGGCCGGCCCGGACGGACGAGGACACCCGCCGCACCGGTGGTGTCGTCCTCGCCGCCGCCGGCTCCCGCGATCCCGAGTCCCGCACCGACACCGGCCGCACCGCCCGGCTCCTCGCCGACCGCCTCGGCGTCCCCGTCGTCCCCGCCTACGCCTCCGCCGCCGCGCCCACGGTCCCCGAGGCCGTCCGCGCCCTGGCGGCCCGGGGCCGCCGCCGCGTCGCCGTCGCCTCCTGCTTCACCGCCCCCGGCCGCTTCGCCGCCGAGTGCGCCGAGGCCGCCCCCGGCATCGTCTCGGCCCCCCTCGGCACCCACCCGTCGATGGCCCGCCTCCTCCTCCACCGCTACGACCGGACCCTCACAACCCCGGCGACCACCACCCCGGCCCTGGCCCCGGCCTGACGGCACCGGCGGGGACGCCCCCTGAAGAGGGGCGCGGGGAACCGCGCGCCAAGCCGTACACACCCCCGCACCCGCCCGAAACCCCGCCCGGCACACGCGGCGGCACCGGATTGTCACCCCCTGCCCGTACTGTCGAGACATGGAAGGCACCGCACCCCACACCGGCTATGACCCCACGTCAGCGGAACGCTGGGCCGCAGAGCCCGACAAACGCCCCGGCCGCACCGCCTTCCAGCGCGACCGCGCCCGCGTCCTGCACTCCGCCGCCCTGCGCCGCCTCGCCGGGAAGACCCAGGTCGTCACCCCCGGCACCATGGGCCCGGCCTGGGACGCCAGCCCCCGCACCCGCCTCACCCACTCCCTGGAGTGCGCCCAGGTCGGCCGCGAACTCGGCGCCGCCCTCGGCTGCGACCCGGACCTCGTCGAGGCCGCCTGCCTCTCCCACGACCTCGGCCACCCGCCCTTCGGCCACAACGGCGAACAGGCCCTGAACGAGTTCGCCGCGGACTGCGGCGGCTTCGAGGGCAACGCCCAGTCCCTGCGCCTGCTCACCCGCACCGAACCCAAGAGGTTCGTCGCCGACCCGGAGTCGGGGGACCTCGTCAGCGTCGGCCTCAACCTCACCCGCGCCACCCTCGACGCCGCCACCAAGTACCCCTGGCCGCGCGGCGCCCACCCCACCGACCCGGCCTCCTCCAAGTTCGGCGTCTACGAGGACGACCGGCCCGTCTTCGACTGGGTCCGCAAGGAGGCGCCCGGCACCCGCACCTGCTTCGAGGCACAGGTCATGGACTGGTCCGACGACGTCGCCTACTCGGTGCACGACGTGGAGGACGGCCTGCACGCCGGCCACATCGACCCCGGCTGCCTGCACGCCGGGCCCGAACGCCGGGAGGTCTTCGCGGTCGCCGTCGCGCGGTACGTCCCCGCGGACACCGACCCCGCCGAGCTCGCCGAGGCCCTCGACCGGCTCCAGGACCAGCCGTGGTGGCCGCACGGCTACGACGGCACGGCCGTCGCCCAGGCCCGGCTGAAGGACGCCACCAGCCAGCTCATCGGCCGCTTCTGCCTGGCCGCCGAGACCGCCACCCGGGAAGCGTACGGCGGCGGGCGGCTGACCCGGTACACCGCCGAACTCGTCGTCCCGCGCCCGGCGCGCCTGGAGTGCGCCGTCCTCAAGGCGGTCGCCGACCTGTACGTGATGCAGCGCGCCGAGCAGGAGCGGCTGCGCGCCGACCAGCGGGTCGTGGTGCTGGAGCTGGCCGAGGCCCTCACCGCGCGCGCCCCGCACGGGCTGGACCCGCAGTTCCGCGCCCTGTTCGACCGGGCCGCGGACGACCGCGCCCGCAAGCGCGTGATCGTCGACCAGATCGCCTCCCTCACCGACGCCTCGGCCCGCTCCCTCCACGCCCGTCTGACGGGGCGGCGGTGAGACGGGCGGGACACCAGGGGCACGCACCCGCCCGAAGGTGACCCTCCGTGGCCTGATCGGGCCACTCCCCCTTCCCGCATCACGCTCCGTGCGGGACGCTCGCAGGTGGCGGCATCCACAGTGTTCCCCGGGACGACACCCCCCGGACACCCCGGCAGGAGGCGACAAGTGGTCGACGCGGATCAGACATTCGTCATCGTCGGAGGCGGCCTGGCCGGCGCGAAGGCGGCCGAGACGCTCCGGGCGGAGGGCTTCACCGGCCGCGTGATACTGATCTGCGACGAACGGGACCACCCCTACGAGCGCCCGGCCCTGTCCAAGGGCTACCTGCTCGGCAAGGAGGAGCGCGACAGCGTCTTCGTGCACGAACCCGCCTGGTACGCGCGCAACGACGTCGAACTGCACCTCGGCCGGACCGTCGACGCCATCGACCGGACGGCGAAGACGGTCCGCTTCGGCGAGGACGGCACCCTCGTCCGCTACGACAAGCTGCTGCTGGCCACCGGCGCCGAGCCCCGCCGCCTGGACGTCCCCGGCACCGGCCTGGCCGGCGTGCACCACCTGCGCCGCCTCGCCCACGCCGAGCGCCTCAGGCACGTCCTCGCCTCCCTCGGCCGCGACAACGGCCACCTCGTGATCGCCGGCGCCGGCTGGATCGGCCTGGAGGTCGCCGCGGCGGCCCGCGAGTACGGCGCCGAGGTCACCGTCGTGGAGCCCGAGCCGACCCCGCTGCACGCGGTGCTCGGCCCCGAGCTCGGCCAGCTCTTCGCCGAGCTGCACCGCGAGCACGGCGTCCGCTTCCACTTCGGCGTCCGGCTCACCGAGATCGTCGGCCAGGACGGCGTGGTGCTCGCGGCCCGCACGGACGACGGCGAGGAGCACCCCGCGCACGACGTCCTGGCCGCCGTCGGCGCGGCCCCGCGCACCGGTCTGGCGGAGGCGGCCGGCCTGGAGATCGCCGGCCCCTCCCAGGGCGGCGGCGTCGTCGTCGACGAGCGGCTGCGCACCTCCGACCCCGACATCCACGCCGCGGGCGACGTCGTCTCCTTCCCGCACCCCCTCTTCGGCACCCGGCTGCGCGTCGAGCACTGGGCCAACGCGCTCAACGGCGGCCCGGCGGCGGCCCGCGCGATGCTGGGCCGCGACGTGACCTACGACCGCGTGCCCTATTTCTTCTCCGACCAGTACGACCTGGGCATGGAGTACTCCGGCTGGGCGCCCCCGGGCAGCTACGACGAGGTGGTGGTCCGGGGGGACGCGGGCAGGCGGGAGTTCATCGCGTTCTGGGTGAAGGAGGAACGCGTGCTGGCCGGGATGAACGTGAACGTGTGGGACGTCACGGACCGGATCCAGCGGCTGATCCGTTCCGGGGCCCGGGTGGACACCGAGGCACTGGCGGACCCGCACGTCCCGCTGGACCGCCTGGCCTCGTGAGCGGCGGGACCGCCCCGCCGTCCCCGTAGAATTCACGCGTGGCAGGACGGATCAACGACGAGGACGTGAAGGCGGTACGGGACGCGGTCCCGATCGACGCCGTCGTGTCCGAGTACCTCCAGCTGCGGAACGCGGGCGGCGGCAACCTCAAGGGGCTGTGCCCGTTCCACGACGAGAAGTCGCCGTCCTTCCAGGTCAGCCCCGCCAAGGGGCTTTTCCACTGCTTCGGCTGCCAGGAGGGCGGCGACACCATCACGTTCGTGATGAAGATCGACCACCTCTCCTTCTCGGAGGCGGTCGAGCGCCTCGCCGCCCAGGCCGGCATCACCCTGCGCTATGAGGAGGGCGGGTACAACCCCGCCCACCAGCGCGGCGAACGCATCCGCCTGGTCGAGGCCCACAAGATCGCCGCCGAGTGGTACGCGGAACAGCTCGCGACCTCCCCCGAGGCCGAGGCCGGCCGGCTCTTCCTCGCCGAGCGCGGCTTCGACCAGGCCGCCGCCGTCCACTTCGGCGTCGGCTACAGCCCCCAGGGCTGGGACCACCTCACCCGCTACCTGCGCGGCAAGGGCTTCAGCGACAAGGAGCTGATCCTCTCCGGCCTCTCCCAGGAGGGCCGCCGCGGCCCCATCGACCGCTTCCGCGGCCGTCTGATGTGGCCCGTCCGGGACATCGGCGGCGACGTCGTCGGCTTCGGCGCCCGCAAGCTGTACGAGGCGGACAACGGCCCCAAGTACCTCAACACCCCCGAGACGGCGATCTACAAGAAGAGCCAGGTGCTGTACGGCATCGACCTGGCCAAGAAGGAGATCGCCAAGACCTCCCGCGCGGTCGTCGTCGAGGGCTACACCGACGTCATGGCCTGCCACCTCGCCGGCGTGACCACCGCCATCGCGACCTGCGGCACGGCCTTCGGCGGCGACCACATCAAGATCCTGCGCCGGCTGCTGATGGACAACGGCAGCGCCCGCGTGATCTTCACCTTCGACGGCGACGCGGCCGGCCAGAAGGCGGCCCTGCGCGCCTTCGAGGACGACCAGAAGTTCGCCGCCGAGACCTACATCGCCATCGCCCCCGACGGCATGGACCCCTGCGACCTGCGCCTGGCCAAGGGCGACGAGGCGGTCGCGGACCTGGTCGAACCCCGCACCCCGCTCTTCGAGTTCGCCCTGCGCCAGATCGTGAGCCGCTACGACCTGGACACCCCCGCGGGCCGCGCCGCTGCCCTCGACGAGGCCGCCCCGGTCGTCGCCCGCATCAAGAACAGCGGCGCCCAGCACGAGGTCGCCGTCCAGCTCGCGGGCATGCTCGGCATCCTCGACACCCAGTTCGTGGTCAAGCGGGTGGCGCAGCTGGCCCGTTGGGCCCGCGAGCGCGGCGGCAGGGGACCGGCGCCGGACCGGCACCAGCACGCCCCGCAGCAGTACGCGGGCCCCGCCCGGTCCGCTTCCCGGGGCCCGGCCCTCAACCTGCGCAACCCCGTCCACGCCACCGAGCGGGAGCTGCTCAAACTCGCCCTCCAGCGCCCGGAGCTGGTCTCCCCGGCCTTCGACGCGTACGGCGTCGACGAGTTCACCGCCCCGCCCTACGCGGCCGTCCGCCAGGCCATCGCGGACGCGGGCGGCGCCGAACTGGGCGTGCAGGACCCGCAGGACTACCTGGTCCGGGTCCGCGAGGCCGCCCCCGACGACACCGTCCGGGCCATGGTCACCGAGCTCGCGGTCGAGGCGATCATGCTGCACAGGGGCGTCAAGGAGGTCGACGAGACCTACGCGGGCGCCCAGTTGGTCACCGTCCGCCGCCGCGCCGTCGAGCGCCGGGTCCGCGACATCCAGAGTCAGCTCACCCGCCTCGGCTCCCAGGGCGATCCGGCCCGGCTGGCCGCCGTGCAGAACGAGCTGTGGGTCCTCCAGCAGTACGACCAGGCCCTGCGGGAGCACGGCGCGGCAGCGCTCTGAGGCCCGTTCGGTCCGCGATTCGAGCTGTTTCGGGTCCGCCGGGCCGCTCACCCGTCCGGTGGGAGTAACCACGCGGTCACGGACCGGACGCAAAAAGTCACCGCACGCCCCTCGTGGCGACGATGTGTCTTACTCCACACTGGGTTGCGGTGCCTGAGTCCTCGGAGCGCGGCCGATCCGTCCCCTGCGGATCCCTGACCCCCGCGGTTCCGCTCATCGCGTACGGGACGGACAGCGGCGAGGCCGCCGACTCCGCTCCCGAAGTACCGCTGCCGCACACCTCAGCAGCGATCATCCTGGAGGTCGCCCCCCGTGCAGACCCAGACCCTCGTCCAGACCGACACCCGTACGGACGGCGCGGAACCCGACGCGCGAAGCGGCGTTCTCGTCGCCGTGCCCGCGCAGGGCCGTGCCGTGCACCACCCCGGGACCCAGCCGCACGAGCCGGCAGAACCGCCGGCCGGCGCGCGGGACGCCGAGCCCGCCGAACCCACCGAGCCCACCGAGCCCGCCGAACCCGTCGAGCCCGTCGAGGCGCAGCCCGCCCGCGCCGAGACCGGCGGCCCCTCCTCGGACCTGTTCCGCCAGTACCTGCGCGAGATCGGCCGCATCCCCCTGCTCACCGCGGCCGAGGAGGTCGAACTCGCCCGCCGCGTCGAGGCCGGCCTGTTCGCCGAGGAGAAACTGCGGCTCACCCCCGACCTCGACAGCCGGCTCGCCCTCGACCTGGACCGGCTCGTCGTCATGGGCCGCATGGCCAAGCGCCGCCTGATCGAGGCGAACCTGCGGCTCGTCGTCTCCGTGGCGAAGCGGTACGTCGGCCGCGGCCTGACCATGCTCGACCTGGTCCAGGAGGGCAACCTGGGCCTCATCCGGGCCGTGGAGAAGTTCGACTACGCCCGCGGCTACAAGTTCTCCACGTACGCCACCTGGTGGATCCGCCAGGCCATGTCCCGCGCGCTGGCCGACCAGGCCCGCACGATCCGGGTCCCCGTCCACGTGGTGGAGCTGATCAACCGGGTCGTCCGCGTCCAGCGCCGCATGCTGCAGGAGCGGGGGCGCGAGCCGACGCCCGAGGAGGTCGCCGCCCACCTCGACCTGCCGCCGGAGCGGGTGAGCGAGGTGCTGCGCCTGGCCCAGGAGCCGGTGTCGCTGCACGCCCCGGTGGGCGAGGAGGACGACGTCGCCCTCGGCGACCTGATCGAGGACGGCGACGCGGCCAGCCCGGTGGAGTCGGCGGCGTTCCTGCTGCTCCGGGAGCACCTGGACGTGGTGCTCTCCACCCTCGGCGAACGCGAGCGCAAGGTGGTCCAGCTCCGCTACGGCCTGGCCGACGGCCGCCCCCGCACCCTGGAGGAGATAGGGCGCATCTTCGGCGTGACCCGGGAGCGCATCCGGCAGATCGAGTCCAAGACCCTCAACAAGCTGCGCGACCACGCCTTCGCGGACCAGCTGCGGGGCTACCTGGACTGAACGCGCGGTGCCGCCGCGGCACACGCGGCCGCAGCGGCACCCCGGCGCCGGCGGCGCCCTCAGTCCACCTCGGCCACCGCCTGCGCGAACTGCGCCCGGTACAGCCGGGCGTAGGCGCCGCCGGCCGCGAGCAGCTCCGCGTGGGAGCCCTGCTCGACGATCGAGCCGTTCTCCATCACGAGGATGGTGTCGGCGTCCCGGATCGTCGACAGCCGGTGCGCGATGACGAACGCCGTCCGCCCGTGCGCCAGTTTCGCCATCGCCTTCTGGATCAGCACCTCGGTGCGGGTGTCGACGGAGCTGGTCGCCTCGTCCAGCACCAGGATCACCGGGTCGGACAGGAACGCCCGCGCGATGGTGACGAGCTGCTTCTCACCGGCGCTCACCCCGCTGCCCTCGTCGTCGATCACCGTGTCGTAGCCGTCGGGCAGCGTCCGGATGAACCGGTCGGCGTGCGCGGCCCGCGCCGCCTCCTCGATCTCCCCGCGGGTGACCTCCCGGGCGGCCCCGTAGGCGATGTTCTCGGCGATGGTGCCGCCGAACAGCCAGGTGTCCTGCAGCACCATGCCGATCCCGGCGCGCAGTTCGTCCCGGGACATCCGCGCGATGTCCACGCCGTCGAGGGTGATGCGCCCGCCGGTGACCTCGTAGAACCGCATGAGCAGATTGACCAGGGTCGTCTTGCCCGCGCCCGTCGGGCCGACGATCGCGACCGTCCGGCCGGGCTCCACCGTCAGCGACAGGTCCTCGATCAGCGGCTTGTCGGGGTCGTACCGGAACGACACGTGCTCCAGCGCCACCCGCCCGCGCAGCTCCCCGGGCCGCAGCCCCGGCTCGGGGTCCGCCTCCTGCTCCTCGGCGTCCAGCAGCTCGAAGACCCGCTCGGCGGACGCGACACCGGACTGCACGAGGTTCGCCATCGACGCGACCTGCGTCAGCGGCATGGAGAACTGCCGCGAGTACTGGATGAAGGCCTGCACGTCACCGATGGACAGCGCGCCGGACGCGACCCTGAGGCCGCCGACGACCGCCACCAGCACGTAGTTGATGTTCGACACGAAGAACATCAGCGGCTGCATGACCCCGCTGTTGAACTGCGCCCGGAACCCGGCCTCGTACAGCGCCTCGTTCTCCTCGGCGAACTGCCGCGCCGACTCCTCCTGCCGCCCGAACACCTTCACCAGGGCGTGCCCGGTGTACATCTCCTCGATGTGCGCGTTGAGCCTGCCGGTCGTGCGCCACTGCTGCACGAAGTGCGGCTGGGAGCGCTTGCCCACGCGGGTGGCGACGACGAACGACAGCGGCACGGTCACCAGCGCGACCAGCGCCAGGATCCAGGAGACGTAGAACATCATCGCGAGCACGCCGACGATGGTCAGCAGCGAGTTGATCAGCTGGCCCAGCGACTGCTGGAGCGTCTGCCCGATGTTGTCGATGTCGTTGGTGGCCCGGCTGAGCACCTCGCCGCGCCGGCGCTCGTCGAAGTACGACAGCGGCAGCCGCGACAGCTTGGTCTGCACGTCCTCGCGCATCCGGTACATGGTCCGGTTGACGGCCCGGTTCACCAGCCGCGTAGCCCCCGCCATCAGCACACCGGCCCCGACGAACACGGCCAGCGCGACCAGCAGCACGTTCCCGACGGCGGTGAAGTCGATGCCCTCGCCCGGGGTGAAGTCCGTGCTGCGCAGCATGTCGGCGACGTCGCCCTCGCCGCGCTCGCGCATGGAGTCGAGGACCTGCTCCTTGCTCGCCCCGTCCGGCATCTCCCGCCCGACGATCCCCGCGAAGACCAGGTCGGTCGCCCTGCCGAGGATCTTCGGCCCGAGGACGCTGAGGCCGACGCTGACGACCACGCACAGCAGCAGCGCGTAGATGGTCAGCCGCTCCGGCCGGAACCGGGCGAGAAGCCGTCTGCCCGACCCCTTGAAGTCCATCGAGCGCTGATCGGGGCCGCCCCCGGCCATCATCCGCCCCATCGGCCCCGCCATCAGGCAGCCTCCGCTTCCGTCAGCTGGGAGAGCACGATCTCCCGGTAGGTCTCGTTGCCCGCCATCAGTTCGTGGTGCCGGCCCGTGCCGACGACCCGGCCCTCGTCGAGGACCACGATCCGGTCGGCGTCCCGGATGGTCGCCACCCGCTGGGCGACGATCACCACGGTCGCCTCCGCGGTCTCCCGCGACAGGGCCGCGCGCAGCGCCGCGTCCGTGGCGTAGTCCAGCGCGGAGAAGGAGTCGTCGAAGAGGTAGATCTCCGGGCGCTGCACCAGCGTGCGGGCGATGGCCAGCCGCTGCCGCTGACCGCCGGAGACGTTCGTCCCGCCCTGCGCGATCGGCGCGTCCAGCCCGCCCTCCAGCCGCTCGACGAACTCCCTGGCCTGCGCCACCTCCAGCGCGTGCCACAGCTCCGCGTCGGTGGCGCCGGGATTGCCGTAGCGCAGGTTGGTGGCCACCGTGCCCGCGAACAGGTACGGCTTCTGCGGCACCAGCCCGACCGTCCTCGCCAGCACCACCGGGTCGATGCCGCGCACGTCCACGCCGTCGACGAGGACCTCCCCGTCGGTCGCGTCGAACAGCCGGGGGACCAGCCCCAGCAGCGTCGACTTGCCGCTGCCGGTCGAGCCGATGACGGCGGTGGTCTCGCCCGGCCGGGCGACCAGGTCGATCCCCTTGAGCACCGGCTCCTCGGCCCCCGGATACCGGAAGCCCGCCGAGCGGAGCTCCAGGTGCCCGTGCCGGCGCAGCTCGCGCACGGGCGCGGCGGGCGGCACGACACTGGACTCCGTGTCCAGCACCTCCTGGATGCGCTCGGCGCACACCTCCGCGCGCGGCACCATCATGAACATGAAGGTGGCCATCATCACGGACATGACGATCTGCATGAGGTAGGCCAGGAACGCGGTCAGGTCGCCGATCTCCATGGCGCCGCTGCCGATGCGGTGCGCGCCGAACCACACCACCGCGATCGACGACAGGTTCACCACCGTCATGACCACCGGGAACATCAGCGCCAGCAGGTTGCCGGTGCCCGTCGACATGTCGGTGAGGTCGGCGTTGGCCTTCCCGAAGCGCCGCTGCTCGTACTCGTCCCGGACGAAGGCGCGGATCACCCGGTTGCCGGTGATCTGCTCGCGCAGCACCCGGTTCACCGTGTCCAGCCGCTCCTGCATGGCCCGGTACAGCGGGCGCAGCCGCCGTACGATCAGCGTCACGCAGATGCCCAGCACCGGTACCACCGCGACCAGTACCCCGGACAGCGGCACGTCCAGGCCGAGTGCCATCACGATCCCGCCCACGCACATGATGGGCGCCGACACCATCAGCGTGAACGTCATCAGCGCCAGCATCTGCACCTGCTGGACGTCGTTCGTCGTACGGGTGATCAGCGAGGGCGCCCCGAAGTGGCCGACCTCACGCGCCGAGAACGACTGCACCCGGTCGAACACGGCGGCCCGCACGTCCCTGCCGAGCGCCGACGCGGTACGGGCGGCGTGGTACACCGCACCGATGTTGCACACGACCTGGACCAGCGAGATGCCGATCATCAGGGCGCCGTAGCCGAGGATGTAGCCGGTGTCCCCGCGCACGACACCGCGGTCGATGATGTCCGCGTTCAGCGTGGGCAGGTAGAGCGTGGCGCAGGTCTGCAGGAACTGCAGCAGTACCAGCAGGGCGATGGGTTTGCGGTACGGCCTGAGGTGGGCCCGCAGGAGTCGTATGAGCACGCTGCTTCTCTCGGAGTCGGCGATCGGGGGGAGGTGCCTTGGCCCCCATCGTCGAACACTCCACCCGCGTTACCTCAACCGATTAATCCGGCGGTGGTGCCGGTCACCCCCCAAACGCCCCCGGATGGGTCTGCTCCCGCACCGACACGAACTGCTGGCGCACCGCCTGACCCACCGCCAGTTCCTCGCCGGGCTCCAGCACCTGGGCGACCGCGCCCTGCCAGGCCGGCGGGGTGCGCGGGTCGAGGGTGCCCCGGGACACCCCGAACGCCCAGGCCGCCTGCCGGGCGGCGCCGATCGCCGCGTAGTCGGCGGGCTGCGGCACCACGACCTGCGTCCCGAACAGCGAGGGCGCCGCGGCCTGCACGGCGGGCAGCTCCGCGGCCGGCCCGAGCAGGAAGACGCGCCGCACCTCCACGCCCCGGCCGCGCAGCACGTCCAGCGCGTCGGCGAGCCCGCACAGCATGCCCTCGAACGCGGCCCGCGCCAGGTGCTCCGGCTTCATCGACTCACGCCTGAGCCCCGCCAGGGTCCCCGCCGTGTGCGGCAGGTAGGGCGTGCGCTCACCCTCCAGATAGGGCAGCAGCACCAGCCCGTGCGCCCCGGGCGTCGACTTCATCGCCAGGTCGGACAGGGTCTCCAGATCGGGCAGCCCCAGCAGCTCGGCGGCCCCGCGCAGGGCCCGTACGGCGTTCAGGGTGGTGACGGCCGGCAGATGCATGCCGGTCGCGTCGGCCAGCGCGGTGATCATCCCGCTCCCGTCGGCGAGCGCCTCGGGATGCACGGCCATGACCGATCCCGAGGCACCCAGCGAGACCACCGCGTCGCCCGGCCCGAGGCCGAGCCCGAACGCCGCCGCCATCGTCTCGCCGGTCCCGGCGGAGATCAGCAGCCCCTCCGGCGTCGTGCCGGCCGCGTCGGCCGGGCCGATCACCTCCGGCAGCACCGCCTGGCGCCCGAGCGCCAGCTCCACCAGGTCGGGCCGGTAGGTGCCGGTCGCCGCCGACCAGTACCCGGTGCCGGACGCCCCGCCCCGGTCGGTGGTCCTCCTGACCGGCCGTCCGAGCAGCTGCCACACCAGCCAGTCGTGCGCCTGGAGCAGGGCGGCCGTGCGCAGGGCGTTGTCGGGTTCGGTGCGGGCCAGCCAGCGCAGCTTGGTCACCGGCTGCGCCACCTGCGGCACACACCCCACCGCCTGCGCCCAGGCCTCGCGCCCGCCCAGCGCGTCGATCAGATCGGCCGCCGCGACCTGCGTCCGCTTGTCGCTGCCGACCATCGCGGGCCGCACGGTGTTGCCCTGCGCGTCCAGCGGCACCACCGCGTTCTGCTGCGCGGACACGCCGATGGCCTGCACGCCCTCCAGCAGCCCGCCGCCCGCCGCCTCGCCCAGGGACAGCAGCCAGGCCTGCGGATCGACGTCGGCCGGCCGCGCCCCGCCCTCCGGCGTCTCCACCGGGTGCGGCGCGTATCCCTGCCGGAGCACGGCCCCCGTGTCCGTGTCGCAGACGACGATACGAGTGAAATCGGGCGAACTGTCCAACCCGGCGACTATCCCCATGGCCAAAATTCTGCCGCACGGGAGGGGGTGGACGCGTCGCCGCGGCCGTCCCCGGACGCCGTCGAGGGCCCCGGGACGGTGTCCGGGGCCCTCGACGGCGCGTGTCGCGGGGGCCAGGGCCTGGCGGGGGGGTGGGGGTGGGGGGGGGGGGGGGCGGGGGGGGGGGCCGGTATATCCAAGTGGGTTTGGGGTTCCCCCCGCTGACGCCCGCGGGCGGGGGGGGGCTGGGGCCCCGCGGGGCGGAGCG
>NZ_JBFATO010000004.1:0-14271 GCF_040678355.1 Streptomyces sp. NPDC052701 | reverse complement strand
CGCGCCCGACCCGGGCCGCCGGCGCGGCCCCGGGGCGGGGGCCGGGGCCCCTCGACGGCGCGTGTCGCGGGGGCCAGGGCCTGCCGTTCGGATCATGCCGGGCTCGCGGGGTCCGGCCTGATCCGAACGGAAGACCCTAGGTGTTGCTGGTGCCCCAGTCGTCCCCGCCGGTGCCGTGCGCGGCACGCTCCCGCAGGGAGCGCACCCGCTGGGCCACCGAGTCGGGCACCCGGTCCCCGACCTTGTCGCTGACCACGTGGTACGCCTTGCCCGCGAACTCGCGGCCCTGCTGGGCCGCGCTCTCCGCGGTGTTGCGGACGGCGGGGTTCTGCGAGAACTGCCGGGCTGTCTTCTTCAGCTGCTCGTAGCGCTCGCGCCCGGCGCGTGTGCCCAGCACGTAACCCAGGGCCAGTCCGGCGGCGAACGTGAGCCGGTAACGCATGGCGGCCACCCTTTCCTTGCGTAGGTCTCCGGTGCGGCGTCGGCGCCGGGGAGTACCGATTGGCGGAGCACCCCCCTGCTTGCGCTAATGTATGTGTCGCAGCGAGCGCGCGCCCTCTGGCGAATACCCAGGCAGGCGCGTTCGATGCAACGAGGCATTCCTCCGTAGCTCAATTGGCAGAGCAGCCGGCTGTTAACCGGCAGGTTACTGGTTCGAGTCCAGTCGGGGGAGCTCGGTCCTCCGTAGCTCAATTGGCAGAGCAGCCGGCTGTTAACCGGCAGGTTACTGGTTCGAGTCCAGTCGGGGGAGCATGCTGAACGAGGACCCCTCAGGGGTCCTTTTTCATGTCCGTCCGCGTGTCCCGGGAACCGCGCGCGGCGCGGCGAAGTCCTCATGGTCACGAACGCCGTGCGAAGCCGACCACCCGAGGCAGGAGATCGTATGAGCGGCTATGCTGCGGCAGACGGCGCGCACACATGTACGCGACACACCGCTATGGGGCGGTAGCTCAGCCGGTTAGAGCAGCGGACTCATAATCCGTCGGCCGTGGGTTCGAGTCCCACCCGCCCCACCACTGGTTCTGCCGGGCAGAACCGTTTCCGTCCCGGGCACGGGGACGAGGGCCGCCACGCCCGGCGTGGCGGCCCTCGTCCGTCCGCCCGGTCCCGGTGTCCCGCGGGACCGCCCCGCACAGCGAGCCGAGACCCCGTCAGGACGATTCGTCGCCGGAGCCCTGGTCGTCGCGGTCGCCCTCGGCCTGGGAGGGGGTCGGGTGCGGCGGGGACGGGCGGTCGGCGGGGTTCTGCGGGTCTTCCTCGCGCTCGCCCTCGGCCTGCGAGGGGGTGTGGTCGCTCATCGTGGTACCTCCTGCTGACGGGACCGGCCGGCGGTCTGCCGGGCGGGCGGCCGTGCGCGCCGCCCCACCGGTGTGGCACCGGGTACCCCGGCGGGCCCGGGACCATCGCGCCCCCGCCCGGTCCTCGCCCCGCGGGCCAGGGCCCGCCCCTCGGCCCGGTACCACTGGCCGGCCAGCAGCACGGCGAGGGCGACCTCGACGGCGTCCCCGCCGTAGTACATGACCCGGGAGGCCAGGTGCAGGTCGGCCGGGTCGTACGACAGGCCGGGCGGGCCCGCCGCCCACAGGCTCTTGGCGAGGACGGCGTGGGCCGCGGCGGCGGCCAGCAGCGTGACCGCCCGCACGGCAAGGCCCGGCCGGTGGCGCACCGGGTCGAGGGCCAGCAGGGAGAACGTGAACAGTGTCCCGGCGGCGAAGAGGTGGACGTACAGCAGGGGGCTGTGGTGCACGGCGGGCGGCAGGGGAGCGCGATACAGCAGCCACAGGCCGCCGACGTCGAGGACCGCGGCGACCGGCGGGAGGACCAGCACGGCGACGGGCCGCGAGCGCGACAGCGACACCAGCAGGCGCCGGCCCGGCACGGGCAGGGCGCGCAGGGCCAGCGTGACCGGCCGGGCGAGCACGACCGGCACCGGGGCCGCCATGCCGGCCGTCAGATGGGCGGCCGTGTGCGCGGTGAACGGGGCCAGCCACGCCTCCCACGGCACGGCGAACGCGGCGACGAGCATGCCGCCGCCCAGCCAGAACCACGCCTCCCGCCCCCACGGCCACCGGTCCCCGCGCCGGCGCAGCCGGGCGGCGGCCGCCGTGTAGAGCAGACAGCACACCAGGACGAGGACGGGCAGCGCGGCGGGGGCGGCGATGCCGTGGCCGGTCACCCCCGGCACCCGCCCTCGTCCCCGCCGGGCGCCGTCCGCCCCCGCGACGGCGCCGTGCCCGCGGTCACCGCCGCGTCCCCGTGAAGCGCCCGAGGCGCCGGGCCGCCTCCGCCCGGCGCGCCCGGCGCCACAGCAGTGCGCCCGCCACCAGGAACAGGACGGCGACCACGTTCCACGTCCAGTCGTAGGGGGCCGGATCGACGTGGTAGCGGATCTGGTGCAGGCGCAGCAGCTTGTGCTGGACGGTGCCGTCGTACAGCTGGAAGCCGCCGAGCCCCAGGCACACCCCGGACCACCAGGCCGGGCGCAGCGGGCCGCCCCTGCGGCGCAGGTCCGCGTAGAGGAACAGGCCCGCCACCATCGCCAGCCAGCCCCCGGCGTGGAACAGGCCGTCGGAGACCAGTCCCACGTCCGGGGTGGACCTGTCGTAGAAGTGGTGCCAGTGCAGCAGCTGGTGGAAGACGACCTCGTCGACGAACGCGGCGATGCCGACTCCGCACAGCGCCCCGCCGGCCAGCGACCGACCTCTCATCCGTCCTTGCCCATGGCCTTGCGGACGGCGTCCCTGGTGCGGTCGACGACCGCCGCGACCGGGCCCAGGGCCAGGTTCCTGGCCGCGGACTCCGTGCCCGGGTGCGGATGGGTCGGGGCGGTGGCCTCGGCGGCCTTCAGCGCCGTGGCCATGGCCGCCAGGCGCGCCTCGTCCGCGTTGCGGCGGATGTGGTTGAACTCGTAGCGTTCCTCGGCGCGGGCGTGCGCCATCACGTCCAGGCGCAGCGCCAGCAGTTCGGGCAGGAACTTCGGGTCGTCGGGGTCCATGCCGTCCAGGCGGGACAGGATCTCCTTGGCCTCCCGTTCCTCGGTGAGGCGGGCCTCCACCACCCTCTCGCCGTCCGGCACGGAACCGCGGGTGAAGGGGTGGACCACCTCCTCCTCGGCCGTCTCGTGCACGGCGAGCAGCCGGACCAGGCGGCGGAAGGCGGCACGCCGCTCGTCCCCGGTGGTCCGCTCCACCTCGTCGAAGAGGTTGCGGATGTCGCCGTGCTGGCGCATGAGGAGGGCGACGACGTCGGCGTCGCCCGCTGCGGTACCGGCCATGTCACTTCTCCCTGGACGCCACGTCGGGGTGCGGACCCTCGGTCTCCATGCGGTACTCGCGGCCGAACATCTCCCGGTGCTGGGCCATCACCCGCTCGCTGGGCGGCTCCTCGCCGCCGTGGATCTGCTCCTGCATCCGCTCGAACCGCTCGTGCGCGTCGCGGACGTACCCCGCGCCCAGGGTGGTCAGGTCCATCTGCGTGTCCAGGAGGTTGCGGACGAACTGCTTGTTCTCCTCGAAGGTGAGGACGTTCGGCAGCTCCGGCGCGAGGATCTCCTGCGGCTCCCGGCCGTCGTGACGGCGCATCAGGTCGCAGGCGATCCGCAGGTGTTCCAGCTCCATGTTCAGGTGGAGCTCCCAGATCGCCCGCACCTTCGGGTCGGGCTCCTGCTCCATGAAGGAGTGGTAGAGGTAGCACTCGTTGTACTCGTGGTTGACGAGCTGCTCCCACCACGTCTCGCCCGGGTCGACCAGCGACTCGTAGTGCGTGACGTGCTCCTCCTCGATCAGGCCGATCTCCTGGTAGAGCTGGCGGGCGATCGGCTCCATGTACTGCGGGCCGACGTTCATGTAGAAGTTCATGGTCTGCTGCTCCGCCGACATGATGGTCAGCGCGTGCAGCTTGGACAGCGGGTTGACCGTCGAGCGGTCGTAGGGGTCGCGCACGTTGTCGGCCGGGTGGCGGTGGTGGAACTTCGTGGGCCGGCCCGGCATCACCTCGGTGAGCCCGTCGACGATCGACTCCGCCTTGCGGTGCTCGATCATCTCGTACAGGTTGGCGTACCGGTACAGGTGGTCGAAGTCCTCCAGGACGCCGAACTCGTAGGCCTGCTTCAGGTACGGGTCGGGCTCGTGGCGGGCCACCCAGCCCGTGAGGTCGACCGCCACCTGCTCGTAGGCGATGGTCGTCTCCAGGACGGAGGCGAGGCCGGGCAGCAGCCAGTTGACGGCCTTCTGCTGCTGGTGCTCGATGTAGCGGACCTCGGCGAGCTGCCGTTTGACGTCCGGGTCGGGGCAGCGGCGGGCGAGCTGGTGACTGAAGAGGATCGCCTCGACCTCGATGCCGTTCATCGTGATGATGCGGCAACGGGTGTACGGATCGCCGTGGTCGGGGTCGATCGGCTCGACGTCCAGCTCCCGCCAGCTGCGCAGCTGACGGTCCAGCGGGATGCCTTGGTGCTCGAGCGGGTTGAAGCCCATGTGGGGGTCTCCTCGGCATGCGGCCAATCTGGGCCGCCGCCGGGTACCCGCCGCCCGCCGGCACAAACGGCCGGCACAAACGGCCGGGGCACGGACCGCTGTTCCGGCCGTTCGTGCCGCCGGGCCCGCCGGGCGGCGCGGGCCCGGCGGGTTCAGCGGCGGCGGGCGAGGGCCCGGCGGAGGGCCGTGCGGAGCTCGGGCGGCAGGGGCGGGCCGCCGGCCTCGACGCCGGCGGTGACCGCCGCGGCGACGGTGCGCAGCTTGGTGTTGGACAGCTGCGAGGTCTCCCGGAGGATGTGCCAGGCCTCCTCGGACGTGCAGCCGTGGGTGGCCATCAGGATGCCGCGCGCCTGGTCGATGACCGGGCGGGAGGCGAGCGCGTGGCGCAGCTGCTCGACCTCCTCCTGCAGGACGTGCAGCCGCTCGGCGCGCTCCAGGGCCACCGCCGAGGACGCCGGGCCCGACCGCGGGGCGGTGCGGTGGGCGGCGGGGCGCAGGGGATCGGCGGTGTCCAGGCCGGCGAGCTCCAGTATCCGGCGCGGCTGGCCTTTCCAGTTCGTGGCCGTCACCGCCGCCGGCCGGCGGCGGGCGTGGTCGCCCAGCACGTCGAGGAACTGCAGCCCGGCCGAGTCCATGAAGTACACGCCGCCCATGTCCAGCTCGATCCGGCCGACGGCGGCCGGGAGCGCGGACAGGGCGTCGGTCAGGGTGTCCGCACAGCCGTGCACGAGTTCCCCGCGCGGGACGAGCAGGGCCCGGTCCGCCTCCACGCGGCTGTCGATGACCAGGGTGTTCAGCCTTCCTGTGAGAGGTGAGAGTGCCGCTGGGGTCATGTCACCGCCTTGTCGGTCTCCGTGATGGCGTTGCTCTTCGTGACCGCCGCCGTCGATACTGGGGTGCGCCTGCCCGCCGTGGGGCGTAGTACACACCGCCCCGGTGATTGGCCCGCTCCCGGCCGGGTACGTGCGCTGTGGTCCGGGGAGCCTTCCGGGGAGCGTGGGGAGACCGGCGTGGATACTCGTCATCAGGGGCCGTCCGGGTGTGCCCCGGCACCGGCCCTGACGGTGTCGCCGCTGACCGGGCGCAGAGGCGTCCGGGCGGCGGGGGAGATCGTCCTGGCGACACGTGTGGTCTGGGAACGCGTACTGGATGAGGCGGTGGACGAAGGTGAGGACGTGTACTACCTGGAGCTGTCCGAGGTGACCTTCGTCGACGTCGCGGGCGCCGGCGCGCTCGCAACGGCCGCCGAGCGGCTCCCGGACGGCCGGCGGCTGGTGCTGGACCGGCCGCCGCCCGCGTTGCGACGGACGCTGGAGCTGCTCTGGCCCGACCTTCCGGCTGTCGAGGTGTCGATGTCATGAGTACCGTGACCGAACCCGCCGGCTCCGCGGAGCCGTTCATCCACCCCGCCCTCTTCTACCGGGACGAGCAGGAGTACCTCGACACCACCGTCCCCTTCGTGCGCGAGGGACTGGCGGCCGGCGAGCCCGTGGCGGTGGCGGTGCCCGGGGACAACCTCCGGCTGGTCCGCGACGCGCTCGGCGAGCAGGCCGGGGAGGTACGGCTGCTGGACATGCGGGAGGCCGGGCGCAATCCCGGCCGGATCATCCCCGGGGTGCTGCGCGCCTTCGCCGACGCCCAGCCCCCCGGCCGGCGGGTGCGGATCATCGGCGAACCCGTCTGGGCCGGGCGCAGCGACACCGAGTACCCCGCCTGCGTCCAGCACGAGGCGCTGATCAACGCGGCCTTCCGGGGCCGCACGGTGACCATCCTGTGCCCCTACGACGTGCGGCGCCTGCCCGGCCACGTCCTCACCGACGCCCACGCCACCCACCCCACCGTCATCCCCTCCGGCACCCGGCACGAGCGGGACAGCGCCGCGTACGCACCCGACGACGTCGTCGCCCGCTACAACCGGCCGCTCCCCGTCGTCCCGGACGCGCTGACCTTCCCCTTCGACAGCGAGACCCTGACCAGGGCCCGGCACGTCGCCACCGGCGAGGGCGCGCGGCTCGGCCTCACGGGCGTCAAGCTGGAGGACCTGGCCATCGCCACGGCCGAGCTGACCACCAACAGCGTGGTGCACGCGGGAGGCTCGGGCACGCTCCGCGTGTGGCCCGAGGACGGGTACGTGGTGTGCGAGGTGCGCGACAAGGGCCGGCTCGCCGACCCGCTGGCCGGACGCCGGCCCGTACCCCGCGACCAGCGCGGCGGCCGGGGACTGCTGCTGGTCAACCTCGTCGCCGACCTGGTGCGGCTGCACACCGGGGCCGACGGCACGACGGTGCGCTGCTGGTTCGCCCGCTGAGGGCCGGCGCGGCCCGCGGCGCTCAGGTCGCCAGCGGCGCCAGCGCGAGCGGCTCGATCCTGCCCTCCAGCATGTGGCCCAGGCCCTGCACGGCGCACACGTCGGGCCGCTCGGCGATGTGCACCGGCATCCCGGTCGCCCGCCGCAGCATGTCGTCCAGCCCCGGCAGCTGCGCGCTGCCGCCGACCATCGTGATCCCGCGGTCCGCCAGGTCGGCGACCAGGTCGGGCGGGCAGTTGCGGAGCACCTTGCCGATGCCGTCCAGGACGGAGGTCAGCGGCGTCTGGATGGCGTCGCGGACGGCGGCCGTGTCGACCCGCACGGAGCGGGCCCGGCCGGTGGTCACGTCCCGCCCGTGGATCTCCGTCGACGCCGGGCCGTGCGGGGTGAGGCCGTTGCCGGACAGGGCGAGCTGCAGCGGCCGTACGGACTGGCCCGGCAGCATCAGTTCGTGCTGGTGGCGCAGGTGCTGCACGATCGCGTGGTCCACGGCCTCGCCGCCCACCGGGATCCGCTCGGCGGCCACGATCGAACCGAGGGAGAGCACGGCGACCTGCGTGGTGTGCGCCCCGCACACCATGATCATCGTGGCCTCGGGGCGCTCCACGGGCAGGCCGCAGCCCACGGCGGCGGCGATGAGGGTGTCCACCAGCTCGACGCGGCGGGCACCGAACCCGGCCAGCGTCTCGATCACGGCCCGCCGGGCCAGCGGGTCGACGTCGTGCGGGGTGCAGGCGGCGGCGCGCAGGAAGGGCTTGCGGCGCAGGGCGCGGCGCGTCTTGTCGCCGAGCAGGTGCCGCAGCATCCGCTGTGCCATCTCGATGTCGACGACGGTGCCGCCGGAGACCGGCCGCACGACACGGATGTAGTCCGGCGTCCGGCCCGTCATCCTCTCCGCGACCTCGCCGACCGCGATCAGCGCGCCCGTCCGGGTGTTCACGGCAGCGGCGGACGGCTGGTCGACGACGAGCCCGGCGCCCTTCACGTAGACCCGGGTGCGGACCGCCCCCAGGTCGACGGCGAAGTGGCAGCGGCGCAACTGCTCCAGACTGGCGGTCACGGCGGATCCTCCCGAGTGCACGGACCGTGGAGGCCGCGCCGGGTGGCGGGCCTCCCTCGCATGGTGCGCGGGACCGGAGCCGGGCGCCTTCCGGAGGGGGCCGGGCGGGGCGCGGCCGAACGGGGGGTCCCGCCGCGCGGCCCGGGACGGGGCGGGGCGCCGCGGGCCGTCCGGGCTACGGGGGCGCCGCGGGCCGTCCGGGCTACGGGGGCGCCGCGGGCCGCCCGGGTGGTGCCGGGGGAGCGGGCCGGACGCGGGAAGGGCCGGCCACGCCCCGGATCACCCCCAGTTCCACCAGGTCCTGCGGGCGGACGCGGAGCTGGTCGGCGGTGGCCCGCACCTGCTCCGGCGGGCGCTTGAGGATCGCCGCCGCGAGGTCCGGGGCGATGACCGAGAAGTAGCTGTCCGGCGCGGCCCAGGTGTTGCCGGGCGCCGCCAGCGCCAGCGCGCCGCCGGAACCGCCCTCGCCGATGACGAGGGTGGTCACGGGGGTGCGGGCGCCGGCCACCGCGGCGAACAGGTCCGCGATCGCGGATCCCGCGCCCTGCCGCTCGGCCTGCGCGTCGTTGGCCGCGCCGGGGGTGTCCACCAGGGTCAGCACCGGGATGCCCAGCCGGTCCGCGAGCCGGACCAGCCGGGCGGCGGTGCGGTAGCCGGCCGGGCGGGTCGCGGTCCCGGTCTGCGCGGCGTACGCGACCGTACGGCCGTCGTGCTCGCCGAAGCCGCACAGCATGCCCTCGGGGTCGGTGCCCCCGCACCGGTCGCCGCTGAGCGCGACCCGGTCGGTGAAGTAGGCGGCCAGGTACCGCTCGGCCCGGGGCCGGCGCGGCGAGCGGGCGCGGCGGACCGCCTCCCAGCCGGTGGCGGGCAGGCCGGCCGCGCCGAGCGGTTCGGGCGGCGGGGCCGGCTCGCCGGACGGCCGCGTCAGCAGCCGCAGCCACCGCCCCAGCGTCCCCCGCAGCTCCCGCGCCGCCACGACCGCGTCGGCCGCGCCCGACGCGACCTGCGCCTGTGCCGTGTACGCGGCCGGGTCCGCGTCGGCCGGCCGCACCCGGGAGCCGGCGAAGCCGACCTGTGCGCCGGGCAGCGCGAGCGTGACGTCGGCGCCGGCGCCGAGGGTGGCCCAGCCGCCGCCGGTCGTCGGATCCCGCACCACGGCGATCTGCGGCAGCCCCGCCTCCCGGGTGAGCACCGACTGGCGTGCCACGCGCTGGAGCTGGGTCAGCGCGACCATGCCCTCCTGCATCCGGCTGCCGCCGGTCGCGACGAGCGGGACGACCGGCAGCCGGTGCTCGCGGGCGTACGCGTACGCCGCCTCCAGCCGGTCGCCGGCGCGCCGCCCGAGCGAGCCGCCGAGGAAGCCGAACTCGAACGCGATCAGCACGGCACGGGTGCCCTCGACGCGGGCGGTGCCGCAGATCACGGACTCCTCCTCGCCGGTGCGCTCGGCGGCGCGGGCGCGCGCGGCGTCGTAGCCCGGCCAGGCGAGCGGGCCGTCGGGCTCCGGCCGGTCCGCACCGCGGGGGAGTTCGGTGAAGTCGTCGGTGACCAGGGCGAGGGCCCGGCGGGCGGACAGCCGCTCAGCCATGGCGCAGCGCCCGCTTCACGACCTTGCCCATGTCGTTGCGGGGCAGGGCGCCGAGGTGGTGAACGACCCGCGGGCGCTTGTGCGGGGCGAGGCGCCGGGCGACGTGGCCGGCCAGCTCCTCCAGCCCCGGCGGGGACTGGGGGTCCGCCGGCACGATCCACGCCACGATCCGCTCGCCCAGGTCGGCGTCCGGTTCCCCGGTGACGGCGGCCTCCCGCACCCCCGGGTGTTCGAGCAGCGCGTTCTCGATCTCACCGGCGCCGATCTTGTACCCGCCGCTCTTGATCAGGTCGGTGGCCTTCCGGCCGACGATGCGGACGTAGCCGTCGGGATCGCGCACCGCCATGTCGCCGGTGCGGAACCAGCCGTCGGCGGTGAACGCGGCGGCCGTGGCGTCGGGCCGGTTGAGGTACTCGGTGAACAGGTTCGGGCCGCGCACCTGGATCTCGCCGACGGTCTCCCCGTCGAGGGCCGTGACCGGCGACCCGTCCTCCTCCACGAGCCGCAGCCCGACGCCGGGCAGGGGGACGCCGACCGTGCCCGGGCGGGCCTCCCCGTCGGCGCGCACGCTGGTGTTCATCAGCGTCTCCGTCATGCCGTACCGCTCGATCACCCGCCTGCCGGTCGCCGCCGCGATCCGCTCGTGGTCGTGCACCGGCAGCGCGGCCGAGCCCGAGACCAGCAGCCGCGCCCCGGCCAGCGCCTTGACCAGTTCCGGGTCGCCGGGCAGGGCCTCGGCGATCCGGTGGTACATCGTCGGCACGCCGAACAGCATGGTCGCGCCGCCGTTCAGCTCGCGGGCCACCCCCTCGGTGCTGAAGCGGCCCAGGTGCCGGACCGAGCCGCCGCGGCGCAGCGGCCCCAGGACGCCCAGCACCAGGCCGTGCACGTGGAACAGCGGCAGCCCGTGCACCAGCACGTCGTCGCCGGTCCACTGCCAGGCGTCGGCGAGGGCGTCCAGGGTCGTGGCGATCGCCCGGCGCGGCAGGACGGCGCCCTTGGGCGGGCCGGTCGTGCCGGAGGTGTAGACGATCAGCGCCGGGTCGCCGTCCTCCGCGTGCCGCTCGGGGACGGCGCCGGCGCCGTGCACGTCGACCGGCAGGAGCGGCAGGCCGCGTACCGGCGCGGGGAGTTCGGCCCCCGGCTCCGCCAGGACGGCGTCCGGCGCGCTGTCGGACAGGATGTGCGCGAGCTCCTTCTCGCCCGACCGGGGGTTGAGGGGGACGGCGGCCACGCCCGCCAGCAGCGCCGCCACCACCGCGACCGCGGTCTCCATGGTCGGCGTCGCCCACACGGCCACCCTCCCGCGGGCTCCCGGCTCCGCTCCGGCCGGGGGGACCCCCGTCGCGTCCCGGAGCCTTCCGGCGGTCGCGCCGGCCGCGGCGGCGAGCTCCCCGTAGGTCAGTGCGCGCTCGCCGAAGCGCAGGGCGGGCCGGTCGGCCGGGCCGTCGGTCAGGGCCGGGAAGAAAGAGGACACGCGTCGTGCTCCTTGTCTGTCGCTGTCTGTCGGTGCCTGTCGGTGCCTGCCGCTGTTTCCGACGGCTGTCGCCGCCGGTTGACCGTCCGCTGTCCGCGGGGCCCCTCCGGAGCCGGGTACGACCCTGGGCGCCGCTCACGTCAGGGCCGCGGCCGTCACGTCAGGGCCGCGGCCGGCGGGCCGTACGGCGTGCGCCGCACGCGGCCCGCCCGCGTCCCCTCCTGCCGTCCGGGCGGCAGGAGGGGACGCGGGCGGTGGCCGGGGTCCGTTCGGCGGGGGGCGGCAGGGGGCGCGGGCGGTGACCGGGGGCGGTGCGGTCGCGGGCGTCCGTTCCGGAGGGCGGCATGGCGCCGATCCTGCCGTACCCGGACGCCCGTCCGTCAGGGCGCCTCGACCACGTCCGCCACCACGCAGCTGACGTTGTCCGGGCCGCCGGCCCCGTTCGCCGCGGCGACCAGGGCGTGGACCGCCTCGTCGGGGGACCGCCGGGAGGCGAGCACCCCGTGGATGAGGTCCTCGGGGACGACCGCCGACAGGCCGTCGGAGCACAGCAGGTAGCGGTCGCCGGGGCGGGCGTCGTGCAGGCGCAGGTCCGGGGCCGCGCTCGCCCCGCCGCCGGTGAGCGCCTTCAGGAGCAGCGCGCGCTGGGGGTGGGAGGCGGCCTCCTGCGGGCTCAGGCGGCCCTCGTCGACCATCGACCGGACCAGCGTGTGGTCGTGGGTGATCAGGGCGAGGTTCCCGTCGCGCAGCAGGTAGGCGCGCGAGTCGCCGATGTGGACCAGGGCGAGCCGCGACCCCGTCCACAGGAGGGCGGTGAGGGTGGTGCCGGCCCCCTCGGTGCCGCCGGCGGCGTCACGGACCGCCTCGGTCGCGCCCCGCACCGCGTCGTCCAGGAGGTTGAGGACGGTGCCCGCCGGCACCTCCTGCGGCACCTCCTGGGTGTCCAGGAAGCGCAGCGCTTCGACCGCGGCGCCGCTCGCGGGCGCGCCCGCCGGGCCGAAGCCGTCGGCGACGGCGAGCAGCCGGGGGCCCGCGTACGCGGTGTCCTGGTTGGCGGGGCGGACGTGCCCCGGGTCCGAGTGGGCGAAGTAGCGCAGTTCCAGCATGGCGGGGTCCTTCCTCGGTTCGGCCGACAGGTGGTGCACGAGGAACGCGGCGAGGTCGCGCCGTACCGCCGTCTCCGCCTCGACCTCCGCCCAGTGGGCGCGGATCTCGCGGGCGGCGGCGGCCGGTTCGAGCGCGCAGACCGTGCGGATGCGGGCCAGCGGCATCCCCAGCCGCCGCAGCCACGCCACCAGCCGCGCCCGCTCCACCTGCTCCACCGCGTAGTACCGGTAGCCCGTGTCCGGGTCGACCCGGGCGGGCCGCAGCAGGTCCAGCTCGTCGTACAGGCGCAGCGCCTTCGGCGAGAGGCGGGACGCCTCGGCGAAGGCGCCGATCGTCAGCATCGGTTCGCGCACGGGCGCTCCTTTCCGGTTCCCGGCCCCGATGCTGGGGCTTCACCGAAGGGGAAGGTCAATTCGGTTGCCCCGGTTGCGGTGCGGGCGGTTAGCCTGCCGGGCGATCACCCGTCCGCCCGCAGAGGGAGCCCGCCGTGCCCCGTATCGCACTCGCCACCTACGACCCCGGGGACGAGCCCGGCCTGGACCGCGACCTTCCGGTGCTGGTGCGGGCGCTGCGGGAGGCCGGTGCGCAGGCCGTCGCCGTGCCCTGGGACGACGCCGCCGCCGACTGGGGCGCCTTCGACCTGGCCGTCATCCGCTCGACCTGGGACTACACCTGGCGCGCGGAGGAGTTCGCCGCCTGGGTGGAGCGGTGCGGCCGGCGGACGCGGCTGGCCAATCCGCCGGAGGTCGTGCGGTGGAACATGGACAAGCGGTACATCGGCGACCTCGCGGCGGCCGGGGTGCCCACCGTCCCCACCCGCTACATCGCCCCGGGCGAGCCCGCCGCCCTGCCCGACGGCCACGAGTACGTCGTCAAGCCCACCACCGGCGCGGGCGCCCGCTACGCCGCCCGCTACACGCCCGGCGAACACGACACGGCCCTGCGGCAGCTGGAGCGGATGCACGCCGAGGGCCTCACGGCGATGGTCCAGCCGTACGTGCGCGGCATCGACACCTCCGGTGAACGGGCGCTGCAGTTCTTCGGCGGCCGGTTCCTGCACGCCAGCCGCAAGGGCGCGGTGCTGGCGCCGGGCACGGCGTACGACGCGGACAAGGTGGCGCACCCGAACCTGGAGCCCTGGATTCCGGACCCGGCCGAACTCGCCGTCGCCGAGCGGGCGCTGGCCGCCGTGCCGGGCACGCCCGAGCTGCTGTACGCCCGTGTCGACCTGGTGACCGGTCAGGACGGGGAGCCGTGGGTGATGGAGCTGGAGCTCGTGGAGCCCAACCTGTTCCTGTTCCTGCACCCGGACTCGGTGCCGCGGGTCGTCGAGGCGGTCCTCAGGGCCGCCGGCCGCCGGCCGCCGTCCGCTGCAACAGGCCCCAGGTGAACTCCGCCACCACCTCGTGCCGGACGCCCCGCCGGTCCGGGGCGGTGAACGCCAGCCCCCAGCGGGTGGGGGCCGAGCCCTGCAGGGGGCGGGCCGGGCCGAAGGCGCGGGCCGCCTCGTCGACCGTGCAGGACCAGGGGGTGAGGTCCTCCAGGGTGCGCAGGACGGGGACCGGCGCGCCCGGGGCGCGGACCAGCCACTCGTTCCAGACGGCGCGGTCCGGGGCGACCAGGACCTCGAAGCGCAGGTCCGGCCAGAGGGGGAGCGGCCACTGCCAGGCCTCGCAGTCCAGGTCGCCGACGCGGCGCGGGACGACCGACTCCGGGGTGCCCAGGACCGAGCGGTAGCGGGTGGCGGCCGGGCGGGAGCGGGGTGAGCGGAGCATCGCCTGCCAGCGCTTGTTCGCCTCCCGCAGGTCCGCGGCCGAGGCGCCCAGCGCCCGGCGGGCGTCCTCCACCGGGCCCGGGTTGTGGTCGGCCATGCGGCGCAGCAGCACCAGCTGGAAGTCGAGGGGGGTGAAGGGGCCGGCGGGGGGCTTTCCGGGAGGCATACGACCCATCGTCGCCCACCCGGCGGTCACCCGGCGGCGGTCCGTCGCCCACCCGGCGGTCGTCCGGCGGGAACAGCACCGAGTCGCCGTACCGGGGCCCCGGAACGGCAGGACCCGGCGGAGCGGGCCGTGCGCCGGGCACGGAAGCCGCCCGGCGACGGCACGACGGCCCCGGCCGGCGCTTCGAACCGGGACCGGCGCTGCGGGCGCAGCGGTCGCGGGGGGGGGTGCCTCTATGTCTTTCGTCAAGCGACGCGAGGGCTCCTCGGTTCGTAGAAGGTTCCGTCGCGGAGCATGGCGAAGAGGACGCTGGTGC